>NZ_JAAAHS010000070.1 GCF_009908195.1 Streptomyces boluensis
CCACCCGCCCCGGCCCCGTGCCCGGATGGCGGCCCCGGAACCGCGGACATAGCCTGCCGAGGAGTGCGATGTGCCAGTGCCCCCGCAGTACCCGCAGGTGGAAGGGCTGAGAGCCGTGAACGCCGACAACAGCCGTGAGGACGCCCCGGAGCGCGAGGAGTTCCGGGAGACGGACGCGGGCCCCGTACCCGAGGGCGAACCGGAGTTCCGGCCGTACCACCATCCCGCTGCCGGCTGGGGCGCCGCGAAGAGCGTGACCCGGCTCCTGCTGCGGGAGCGGGAACTCGTGGACGGGCCGCGGGCGATCATGCGGATGAACCACGAGAACAAGGGCTTCGACTGCCCGGGGTGCGCGTGGCCCGACGACACCAAGGGCCTGCACCTGGACCTCTGCGAGAACGGCGTCAAGCACGTCACCTGGGAGATGACCCGCAAGCGGGTCGGCCGGGAGTTCTTCGCGGCCCACTCGGTGACCGAGCTGAGCGGCTGGAGCGACTTCGCCCTTGAGGACCAGGGCCGGCTGACCGAGCCGATGGTGTACGACGCCGACTCGGACCACTACGTGCCGATCAGCTGGAAGGACGCGTTCGAGCTCGTCGGCCGGACGCTGCGGGAGCTCGACGACCCGAACCAGGCGTCGTTCTACACCTCGGGCCGACTCGGCAACGAGGCCACGTTCCTGTACCAGTTGATGGCCCGCGAGCTGGGCACCAACAACCTGCCGGACTGTTCCAACATGTGCCACGAGGCCAGCGGCCGGGCACTGCAGGCCTCGCTCGGCACCGGCAAGGGCACCGTCGACCTGAAGGACTGGGAGAGCGCCGACGCGCTGTTCATCCTCGGTGTCAACGCGGCCTCCAACGCGCCCCGAATGCTCACCGCGCTCGCCGAGGCGTACCACCGCGGCGCCCAGATCGTGCACGTCAACCCGCTGGTCGAGGCGGCCGCGACGCGGACGATCGTGCCGCACGACTTCGTCGACATGGCCCTGTTCAAGACGACGAAGACCAGCACCCTCAACCTTCAGGTGCGCATCGGCGGCGACTTGGCGCTGCTTCGCGGCATGGCGAAGGCGATCCTGGAGGAGTCGGCGACCGATCCCCGCGCCCTCGACCGGGAGTTCATCGAGCGGCACACGGAGGGCTTCGACGCGTACCGCGCGCTGTGCGAGGCCACACCGTGGGAGGAGCTGGAGCGGCAGTCCGGGCTGAGCCGCGCCGACATCCTCAAGGCGGCGCGGGTGTACGGCGAGGCGGACCGCTCGATCATCAGCTGGTGCCTCGGCCTCACCCAGCACGAGCACGGCGTCGACACCGTACGGGAGATCGTCAACGTCCTTCTGCTGCGCGGAAATCTGGGCCGTGAGGGCGCGGGCCCATCGCCCGTACGCGGGCACAGCAACGTGCAGGGCAACCGCACCTGCGGCATCGACCACCGGCCGAGCGACGCGTTCCTCAGCCGGCTCGCCGAGGTGTGCGAGATCGAGCCGCCGCGCGCGCACGGCCTGGACACCGTCGCCACGATCAAGGCGATGCACAGCGGCGACGTGAAGGTGTTCGTCGGCATGGGCGGCAACTTCGCGATGGCGGCGCCGGACACCCCGTACACGTACGCGGCACTGCGCGCGTGCGAGCTGACGGTGCAGGTGAGTACGAAGCTGAACCGCAGTCATCTGGTGCACGGGCGGCGGGCGTTGATCCTGCCGTGTCTGGGCCGGACCGAGAAGGACCATCAGCGCAAGGGCGTGCAGAGCACCTCGGTCGAGGACTCGATGAGCATGGTGCATCTGTCGGTCGGCATGAAGAAGCCGGCCTCGCCGCACCTGCTGTCCGAGCCGGCCATCGTCGCCGGGATGGCCCGCGCCGCGCTGCCGGACAGCGGGACGCCGTGGGAGTGGTACATCGAGGACTACGACCGGATCCGCGACACCATGGCGAGCGCCCTCGACGGCTTCGAGGACTTCAACCGCCGGGTACGCCTTCCGCTCGGCTTCCGGATCAAGCAGCCCGCGCGTGAGCTGGTGTTCCTCACACCGTCCGGGCGCGCCGAGTTCTCCGCCGCCGCGCTGCCCGACGTGGTGCCCACGGACGGCACGCTCGCCCTCGGCACGATGCGCTCGCACGACCAGTGGAACACCACGATCTACTCGGACAACGACCGCTACCGGGGCATCAAGAACCTGCGCACCCTGGTCTTCATGAACCGGTCCGACATGCGGGAGCGCGGCATCGACGCGATGGGCCCCGTCGACATCACGAGCACCGCGAAGGACGGCAGCGAGCGGTTCCTGAACGGCTATCTCGCGGTGCCGTACGACATTCCGCGGGGCTGCGCGGCGGGCTACATGCCGGAGATGAACGTGCTGTGCGCGCTCGGCGACTTCAGCACCCAGAGCGACCAGCCGATCATGAAGCACGTACGGGTCACGATCAGCCCGTCGGCCTGACGCGCGGCGGGCCGATCAGGACGAGTCCGAGGGTCCACAGGGCGGTGTCCGGTGCGCCGGACGTGACACTCGCCTCCAAGTACCGTGCGCAGTCCAGGACTCGGCGTCGAGAGTCGCCCAGGTGGTACCCGTGCCGTATCTCGTCCCATACGGCGATCAGGGCGTCCCACTCGGCGGGCGTGGTGGGCGCCGGGGCGGGCCGGTCGCCGAACAGGTTGTCGCCAACTCGCTTGGAAAACCGTGTAGTTGGGGTGGAGGAGTGCGCAAGGTCCAGTGCCTATTGCTCGGCCTCGGCGGCTCTGGAGGCAGTCTGACGCCGGGGCCGCGCCACCGCTCCTTCTGGTCGGGATGCCCAGAAGGCTTCGTCGCGTCGGGCGTGAGATTGCCGCGTCCGGGGCGGGGACGCGTGCCCGCCGGCCGGCCGCTCCCGCCCGAGACCTGCCGGCGACAACAACGGGGAGAGACACATGCCTGACGACGCCCGCGACCGCATCGACGACATCCGGGACAGTGCCGATGTGGACGCGCAGATCTTTGAGCAGCTGAAGAACTCCGGCCCCAGTGAGGGCCTCGACGACACTGGGTCGGTGAAGGTCGACCTGGACGGGGAAGGAAAGCTCACCGGGATCCGGGTCGACCCCAACTGGCGCCGGTCGCTCCGGGACACCGAGCTGGCCTCCGCCGTACTCGGCGCGTACCAACAGGCTGTGACGCAGCGCCTGGAGGGCTGGGGAGAGGTCGTCGAGCGTGCCGAGGCGGACCCGCCCCGGCCCCGCGCCAGGCCCGGGATGTCCGAGTCAGTGGCCGGCCAACTCTACGAGCGCTTCGGGCAGGCGGGGACGGTCGACGATGCGCGCGCCCTGAACCGGCTCCTCGACATGCTCGACGAGCTCGAAGGCGCCATGCGGGAGGCGAACGCCGACGCGGACTCGATCGCCACGAGCCAGATCACCGGCCGGAGTACCTCGGGGCACGTCACTGCCACCGTCTCCGGGTCGGGCGACCCGGTCGGACTGGACTTCGACTCGCACTGGCTCGGGCGTGCCCACGACTTCAACATCGGCCGTGAGGCCATGGAGGCGCTGGATGCGGCTCGCCGCCGGCTCGCCGAGATGAACGAGGAGAGCCCGCCGTTCGCGCGGCTCGCCACTCTCGCGACCCTCGCCGAGAGCCCCTCCGAGCTGGCCGCGTACCTCGGGTTCGAGGACGCTCCGCCCTCCTCCGGCCGCTGAGACCACCGACGAAAAGGGAGCCACCGATGACCTTCAAAGCGTCCATGGACGCCTTGACCGCGGATGCCAAGCGCTGGGACGACACAGCCGCGATGCTGCAGACCGCCGGGGGCAAGTGTGCGGACATGACCCTGCGCGCCCAGGACTTCTCCTTCCTGGGCGGCGACACCCACGAGGCGTACGAGGCGGTGCGCGAGTTCATGAAGGGCTTCCTCCTCGACGGCGAGCGCGCGGCGTCCGGGGCCGGGAACGCACTCATCAAGGTGCGCAACACATACGAAGGCAGCGACGAGACGGCGAAGCAGAACCTCAAGGAGGCGTGGGAGTGGCACTGAGCCCCAGCCGCCAAGTGCCCGGCCGACCAGCACTGTTACGGGAGACGGAGACAGCACGATGGACATCCACGCACTGATCGAGAAGGTCCAAGCCAAGCTCAACCAGATCCGCGACCTGGTGAACCAGATCCGGTCCAAGATCAACGGCTTGCTGTCCAAGGTCCCCGCGTTCCTGGAGTGGGTCGTCTCGAAGGTCGAGGATCTCTGGAACAAGTTCTGCCAGAAGATGGAGGAGTTCTGGAACTGGTTCACCGACAAACTCGCCTACGTCGGCGACCCCTTCGTACTCAAAGACACCGGGGAGAAGTGGCACTCCGAACTAGGCGGCCCTGCCCACAGAAGGGCGGGTGAGGTGGAAGGGGACGACCTGTTGGTGGACGACACCTGGACGGGGACCGCGGCCACCGCCTACAAATCCAAGATCGACGGCCAGCGGAACGCGCTCAATACGATCGGCCGACTCTACGCATCCAGTGTCTCGTCCGCCCTGAACACCATGAAATCCGGGATCTGGATCTTCTGGATCACGATCGTGAGCGCGCTGGTGGTATGCGCCCTGGGGTTCATCGCCGGGATCGGCGCGGAGGGCACCATCATCGGTATCCCTGCGGGGCTGCTGGCGCAGATCGCGGCGGTGGTCGGGTTTCTGCTCGCTGCCGGGGGCGCCACGATGGCGCTGAAATTCGCCGCCGACGACTCCGCCACGGCACTGCGCAACCTCAACAGCTACGCCGACAAATGGCCCAGCTTCGCCCTCGGGTGACCGGGAGAGTGCGTAGATGACAACCAGCGTTCCCGAGGCCACCGTCAGGCGAATCCTGACGGTGGCCGGAGTCGTCGCACTGACCTGGACGCTGCTGCACGTCGGTCTCACGGTCCTGGCGCTGACGACGGGGCCGACGGTCGGCTCGACAGCCGAGGCGTTCCGGGTGATGAAGTACTTCTCGCCGCTCCTGGCAGTGCTGTCCTTCTGCGGGACCGCCCTCGCCTTCTCGGGCCGGAGGGCGACGCGTCGTCCGGGACTCGCGGGCGCGACCTTCCTGGTCCTGCTACTGGTGTGCGCGGTGGTGGCGGCGGCGTGTGCGGCCTTCCTGATCCGGCACGTGGGACTGTGGTCGCTTCCGTGGCTGGGGCTCAACTCCCCGCTGATCATCGCGATGTTCGCCTGCCGACGGCTGTTCCGGTCGGCCCAGCGGAGCCGGTTGCCTTCCTAATCCGCCCGGCCTTGGACCGACACGGCCCAACCAGCCCTAACTCTGCTGCGACCGTACCCAGTTGAGCTTGTTCCGGATGAACGACGACATCTTCGCGTCAAGGCGCAGATGCAGTTGGGTGTTCCCGCAGGCCGCGCAGATGTAGGCGTCGAACACCGGCTTTCTCGCCCCGAACTTTCCCGCTCCCGGCCGGCGGAGCCCGGCCTGCGCCACGTACTCGCCCCAGCACACCTCGCTGCCGCCGCACGCCCCACAGCGTCCGTTGCGCATGTCCCCATTGGTCATGGGGACGAGCCTAGGTGGTCTTGAGAAGCCGTGGTTCGGTTAGTTCGCCGACGGCCATGGAATTCGACACGTTTCCCCTTTTCCCGCGCGGCCCGATTCAGCACGACACATTCGGTACGTGTCGTCGCCATCGAGTAATTCGGTACGGGCGTTAATTCGGCACCCCCCACGCCACCGGCGACGCTTGTCGCTGATGACGTAAGCCTCGCACGGTGAACGGGGGCTTGATAAGCCGCACCTATCACGTCATCGGAAATGCCGCTTTGACTTTCTCCGGGATGCGGCCGAAGCTGCTGACTCGACGGTTTCCATAAATTCACGGCCGGCGCGTGTGAATTCAGCAGAAAGAGGCGACGCGGATCATGAGCGGCAACGAGGACCCCGGCGACGACCTGAAGGTGACCCCGCCCAAGACGTGGGCGACGGGGCTGCCGGGGGTGGCGCACGCGCTGGAGTACTCCCTGAGCCAGACCTCCCCGCGGCGCACCGCGCTGACGCTGCTCAACATCAACCAGGCCAAGGGCATCGACTGCCCCGGCTGTGCCTGGCCCGAGCCCGCGCCGGGCAAGCGGCACCGGAACGAGTACTGCGAGAACGGCGCCAAGCACATCAACGACGAGGCGACCTCGCGCCGGGTCACCCGTGAGTTCTTCCGCGAGCACTCGATCGCCGAGCTGGACGGCAAGTCCGACTACTGGCTGAACCAGCAGGGCCGGCTGACCGAGCCGATGGTGAAGCGGCCGGGTGCCACGCACTACCAACCCATCGGCTGGGACGAGGCGTTGGGCCTGCTCGCCGGGGAGCTGAAGGGCCTCGACTCCCCCGACGAGGCGCTGTTCTATGTGTCGGGGCGGCTGGGCAACGAGGCGGCGTTCCTGCTCCAGCTGTTCGCCCGCGCGTACGGCACCAACAATCTGCCGGACTGCTCCAACATGTGCCACGAGTCCAGCGGTTCCGCGATGGGCGAGACGCTGGGCATCGGCAAGGGCAGTGTGTCCCTCGACGACATCCACGAGGCCGACCTGGTGTTCGTGGTGGGGCAGAACCCGGGCACCAACCATCCGCGGATGCTCACCGCCCTGGAGGAGACCAAGCGCAACGGCGGGCAGGTCGTGGCGGTGAACACGCTGCCCGAGGCCGGTCTCATGCGGTTCAAGAACCCGCAGAAGGCCCGCGGGATCATCGGCTCCGGCACGGCGATCGCCGACCAGTTCCTGCACATCCGCGCCGGTGGCGACCTGGCCCTGTTCCAGGCGTTGAACCGGCTGCTCCTGGAGGCGGAGGACGCCGCGCCCGGCGCCGTGCTCGACCACGCGTTCATCGACTCCCACACCACCGGCTTCGCCGAGTTCGCCGAGCACGCCCGGAAGGTGTCCTGGGACGACATCGACGCCGCGACGGGCCTGCCCCGCGAGGAGATCGACGAGCTCCTCGGCCGCGTACTGCACGCGAAGAAGATCATCGTGTGCTGGGCGATGGGCCTCACCCAGCACAAGCACGGCGTCCCCACCATCCGCGAGGTCGTCAACTTCCTTCTGGTACGCGGCAACATCGGCAGGCCAGGCGCGGGTGTGTGCCCGGTGCGCGGCCACAGCAATGTGCAGGGCGACCGCACGATGGGCGTGTGGGAACGGATGCCGCAGCCGTTCCTCGATGCGCTGGGACGGGAGTTCGGCTTCACCCCGCCGGCCCGGCACGGCCTGGACGCGGTCAACGGCATCCACGCGATGTACGAGGGCCGGGCCAAGGTCTTCCTCGGTGTCGCGGGCAACTTCGTGCGGGCCACACCGGACAGCGCGGTCACCGAGGAGGCGATGCGCAAGTGCCGCCTCACCGCGCACATCTCGACCAAACTCAACCGCTCGCACACGGTGTGCGGCGAGACCGCGCTGATCCTGCCCACGCTCGGCCGCAGCGACAAGGACTTCCAGGCCACCGGCGAGCAGTTCATCACCGTCGAGGACTCCATGAGCGAGGTGCACGCCTCGCGCGGCAAGCTGCCGCCCGCGTCGCCGCACCTGCTCAGCGAGGTCGCCATCATCAGCCGCCTCGCCCGCGCGACCCTCGGCACCGAACTCGCCATCTCCTGGGAGGAGTTCGAGCGCGACTACGGCACGGTCCGCGACCACATCTCCCGGGTGATCCCCGGCTTCGAGGACTTCAATACGCGCGTACAGGTGCCCGGCGGCTTCCGGCTGCCCAACCCGGTGAACCGGCGGGTCTTCCCCACGCCGAGCGGCAAGGCCGTCTTCACCCGCAACGAGTTCACGATGCCGTACGTCCCCCCGGGGCATCTGCTGCTCCAGACGCTGCGCTCGCACGACCAGTGGAACACCGTCTGGTACGCGCCGAACGACCGTTACCGCGGCATCCACGACGCCCGCCGCGTCGTCCTCGTGAACCCGGCCGACCTGACCGAACTCGGCCTGGCCGACCGTGACTTGGTGGACCTGGTGAGTGTGTGGCACGACGGGCGGGAGCGCCGCGCGGCGGGCTTCCGGGTCGTCGCGTACCCGGCGAGCCGTGGTTCCGCCGCGGCCTACTACCCGGAGACCAACGTCCTGGTCCCGCTCGACAGCGTCGCCGACATCTCCAACTGCCCCACCTCCAAGGGCGTCGTGGTCCGGCTCGAACCCGCGCACGACAGCCGATGAGCGCGGGCCGCGGCGCCGCTCCGACGACGCGGCGTACGTCGCTCCGTTGGCTGCCCGCGGCGGCCGCGGTGTTCGCCGCCGGGTGGGGCGCGAACCAGTTCACGCCGCTCGCCGTGGTGTACCGCACCGAGGAACACTGGCCCGCGCTGCCGGTCGCCGCGATGTTCACCACGTACCTCATCGGGCTGCTGCCCGGACTGCTGCTCGGCGGCCCGGCGGCGAACCGCTTCGGCCGCCGCCAGGTGGTGCGGCCCGCGCTCGCGCTGACGGCGGCCGCCAGCACGCTGCTCGCCCTCGCCCCCGTGGACCAGGGCGTGGTGTACGTCAGCAGGCTCGCCACCGGCGCCGCCGCCGGGGTGGTCCTGACGGCGGGCAGCACCTGGCTGCGGGAACTGTCGGCCGGATCACCACACCACAACTCCGGTACTTTCAGGGCGACTTGTGCCACCGCAGGCGGGTTCGCGGCCGGTGCGCTGACGGCGGGTTCGCTGGCCGAGTGGCTGCCGCAGCCGATGGTGCTGCCCGCCCTGGCGCACGCCCTCCTTGCGCTCGTGGTGTTCGCCGCGACCCGCGACGTGCCGGACACCGCGCCGCCCGCGCCCGCCGCCGCGCGGACCCCGTTCACCGTGGGCCCGTGGCGCGGCGCGGTCCGGCACCCCCGGTTCCTGCGGGTGGTGCTCCCGGCGAGCCCGGCCGTGTTCACCGCGTCCACCGTGGCGTACGTCGTGCTGCCGCCGCTCGTCGCCGACCGGGTGCGCGGGTACGCGCCGGTCTTCAGCGGCCTGGTGACGGCGCTGACCCTCGCCGTGGGCATCGCCGTCCAGCCGCTTGCCGAGCGGCTCGACCACGAGCACAGCGCGCGGGCGACCCTCGCCGCGATCGTCGCCGTCATCGGCGGGCTCCTGGTCAGCGCGTTCGCCGTGTACGGGCACTCCGCCGCCCTCGTCCTTGCCGCGGCGGCACTGCTCGGCGCCGGGTACGGCCTCACGCTCGCCTCGGGGCTGCGGGAGGTCGAACGGCTCGCCCCGCCGAAGGACCGTACGCACGCGGCGTCGCTGTACCACGGTGCCGCGCACAGCGGCTTCCTGACGCCGCTGCTGCTCGCTGTGACGGCCGGGACGGCGCCCTACCCGGCGCTCCTCGCGGGCCTCGCCGCCGTCGGCCTGCTCTGCCTGGGCGTCACGGCGCGCTACAGCCGCAGGCACCTGCCGTGCCCCTGACCGCTCCCTGACCGCCCCCTGACCTGGTCCGGCCCACCCGGACACCGCCACCGGCATCGACACCGCTACCGCTACCGCCACCACCCCCCGCACCGACGCCGGAGCACCGCTCCGAGGAGAGGAACCGACCATGGGACGCGTGACCGCACGCCGCCGCGTCGTACGTATCCGGGACGGCCGGGTCTCGGCGCGGCCTGACACCCTGGCCGCCGAGGAACCCATGGAACTCCGCGTCGGCGGCCGCCCGTTGACGGTGACCATGCGCACGCCGGGCCATGACTTCGACCTCGCCGCCGGGTTCCTGGTCAGCGAGGGCGTGCTGCACGCCGCCGACGAGGTGGCCGGGATCCGCTACTGCGCGGGCGCGACCGCCGACCAAGGGAATACGTACAACGTCGTCGATGTCGCCCTGTCCCCCGGCACCGCCGCACCCGACGCGTCCCTGGAGCGGAACTTCTACACCACGTCGTCCTGCGGGCTCTGCGGCAAGGCCAGTCTCGACGCCGTACGCACCCAGGCCGCTTGGACCGTCGACAGCGACGCGCTGCGGATCGCGCCGGACGTACTGACCGAACTGCCCGAGCGGCTACGGGCCGAGCAGCGGGTCTTCGACAGCACCGGCGGGCTGCACGCGGCGGGCCTGTTCAGCGCCGACGGCGAGCTGCTGTGTCTACGCGAGGACGTGGGCCGGCACAACGCCGTGGACAAGGTCGTCGGGCACGCGCTGCGCACCGGGCTGCTGCCGCTGCGCGGATGTGTCCTGATGGTCAGCGGACGGGCCTCGTTCGAGCTGGTGCAGAAGGCGGTGATGGCCGGGATCCCGATGCTCGCCGCCGTCTCCGCGCCCTCCTCGCTCGCCGTGGACCTGGCCGCGGAGAGCGGCCTCACCCTCGTCGGCTTCCTGCGCGGCACGTCGATGAACGTGTACAGCGGCGCGGAGCGCCTTGAACCGGTGCCGGTCGCCTGACGTTCCGGCCCACCGGGGCGGCGCGCGGTGGCGTCGGTTGCCCTCGCGACCTGCGGTCCGGTACACCCGTGGGGTGCTGCTCCGTCAACTCGAATACCTCGTCGCGCTCTCCCGCGAACGTCACTTCGCCCGCGCCGCCCGGTCCTGCTACGTGTCCCAGCCCGCGCTCTCCGAGGCCTTGCGCAAACTGGAGGAGGAGCTCGACGTGCCGCTGGTCCGGCGCGGCCGCGCGTACGAGGGCCTCACCCCCGAGGGCGAGCGGATCGTGGTGTGGGCGCAGCGCATCCTCGCCGACCGGGACGCCCTCAAGAGCGAGGTGGGCGCGCTGCGCACCGGCCTGAGCGGGCGGCTGCGGATCGGCTCGGTGCCCACGGCGTCCGGCGCGGTCGCCCAGCTCACCGCCCCGTTCTGCGCGGCGCACCCGCTGGTGACGGTCGAGGTGATAGCGGACCTGCGCTCGGACGACGTGCTGCGTCAGGTGCGGAACTTCGAGATCGACGCGGGCGTGACCTACCTGCGCAACGGCCTGCCCGACGTGTTCCGGTCGGTGCGGCTGTACGAGGAGCGGTACGTGCTGCTCACCGACGCGGCGGACGGCCCGGAGCGGCGGTCGACGGCGACCTGGGCGGAGGCGTCACGGCTGCCGCTGTGCCTGCTGACCGAGGCCATGCAGGGGCGCCAGGTCCTCGACGAGGTGTTCGCCGAGGCCGGGCTCGAACCGTCGCCGCGCGTCGAGACGGACTCGGTGGCGGCACTCTTCGCCCATGTCAGGACGGGCCGTTGGGCGAGCATCGTGCCGCACACCTGGCTGCATGTGTTCGGCGTTCCGCACGGCATGCGGGCGGTGCCGCTGGCCGAGCCGACCCGTACGGTCCCGATGGGCCTGGTGGTCGCGGCCCGCGAACCGGGCTCGGTCCTGGCCCGCGCCCTCACGGACATCGCCCGTACGACCGATGTGAGCGCCGTACTCGACCGGCAGCCCGGCGACTAGGCCGCTGCTTCCGGGGCCTCTCCCGTACCCGGCCTGATCGTGCAGTGCAGCGAGTTGTCCTGGATGTCGGCGACGATCGTGTCGCCGGGGCCCGCCTCGCCGCCGAGGAGCAGGGACGCGACGCGGTTGTCCAGTTCCGTCTGGATCGTGCGGCGCAGCGGGCGGGCCCCGAACTCCGGCTGGTAGCCATGCGCGACGAGGAGTTTCTTCGCCGCCTCGGTGACCTCCAGTTGCATGCCCTGGGCGCGGACGCGGTGCTTGCTGCGGTCCAGGAGGTGCTCGACGATCCGGGACAGGTCGTGCTCGGTGAGGCTGTGGAAGACGATGGTGTCGTCGATGCGGTTGAGGAACTCGGGCAGGAAGCGGCCGCGCAGGTCCTCCATCAACTCGTCCTTCAGCTCGGCCGCGTCGCCCTCGTGCGCGAGGATGCGGTGGGCGCCGATGTTGGACGTCATGATGACGACGCAGTGCCGGAAGTCGACGGTGCGGCCCTGCCCGTCGGTGAGCCGGCCGTCGTCGAGGATCTGGAGCAGCGTGTTGAAGACGTCCGGGTGCGCCTTCTCCACCTCGTCGAAGAGCACGACGCTGTACGGCCGGCGGCGGACCTTCTCGGTGAGCTGGCCGGCCTCCTCGTAGCCGACGTATCCGGGAGGTGCGCCCACGAGCCGGGCGACGGTGTGCTTCTCCTGGAACTCGCTCATGTCGAAGCGGATCATCCGGTCGGAGTCGCCGAACAGCAACTCCGCGAGCGTCTTGGCTAGTTCGGTCTTGCCGACGCCGGTGGGGCCGAGGAAGAGGAACGAGCCGACGGGCCGGTTCGGGTCGCCCATGCCCGCGCGGTTGCGGCGTACGGCTTCGGAGACCGCGGTGACCGCCTCGTCCTGGCCGACGATCCTGGCGTGCATCTCCTCTTCCAGCCGGAGGAGTTTCTCCTTCTCGCCGGCGGTGAGCTGGGCGACCGGGATGCCGGTGCGGCGGGACACGATGTCGGCGATGTCCCCTGCGGTGACCGAGACGACGCCTTCGCGGCGCTCCTCGATACCCGCGAGTTCGCCCTCCACCTCGGCGATCTCGCCCTTGAGTTGGGAGGCCTTCTGGAAGTCCTCGGCGGTGACGGCCTGGTCCTTCTCGCGCCGCAGCTTGGCGATCCGGTCCTCGCGGCTGACGACCTCGGTGGAACGTCCGGCGCTGCGCAGCCGTACCCGGGCGCCGGCCTGGTCGATGAGGTCGATGGCCTTGTCGGGCAGGAACCGGTCGCTGATGTAGCGGTCGGAGAGTTCCGCGGCCGCCGTCAACGCCCCGTCCGCGAACCGGACTTGGTGGTGTGCCTCGTACGCGTCGCGGAGTCCTTCGAGGATCTGCACGGTCTCCTCGACGGTCGGTTCGGGGATCAGTACGGGCTGGAAGCGGCGTTCGAGGGCGGCGTCCTTCTCGATGTGCTTGCGGTACTCGTCGATGGTGGTCGCGCCGACGACGTGCAGTTCGCCGCGGGCCAGGGCGGGCTTGAGCATGTTGCCCGCGTCCATCGAGCCCTCGCCGGTGGCGCCGGCGCCGACGACGGTGTGCAGCTCGTCGATGAAGAGGATGATGTCGCCGCCGGCCTGCTGCACGTCCTCGATGACCTTCTTGAGGCGTTCCTCGAACTGGCCGCGGTACTGCGCCCCGGCGACCATCGCGGACAGGTCGAGGGAGACGACCCGCTTGCCCTTGAGGGTCTCGGGGACCTCGTCGGCCACGATGCGCTGGGCGAGGCCCTCCACGATGGCGGTCTTGCCGACGCCGGGTTCGCCGATGAGTACGGGGTTGTTCTTGGAGCGCCGGGAGAGGATCTCGACGGTCTGCTCGATCTCCTCGGCCCGCCCGACGACCGGGTCGAGCCTGCCCGCCCTGGCCTCGTCGGTGAGGTCCCGGCCGAACTCGTCCAGGGTCGTGGCCGGTTCCTTGGCGGCCTTGCCCGCGCCGGGCGTCCCGTCCGCGCGGGCCGCCTGGTCGGTGAGTCCGCGCAGCTTGCCGGTGTCCACGTCGTCGGCGCGCAGGAACCGTTCGGCGCCCGAGTCGGTGTCCTCCAGGAGGGCGCCGAGGACGTGCTCGGGGCCGATGTAGGACACCCCCGCCGCCTGCGAGTGGGCGTAGGCGCTGGCGAGGGTGCGTTTGGCGGCCGGGGTGAGTCCGGGCTCGGCGGAGGGTTCGCCGGACTCGCGGGGCAGCACCTTGGCGATCTGGTCGCCCAGGGCGCGGGGGTCGACGCCGGCGCGTTCGAGGAGCCGCCGGGTGGGTTCGACCTGGGTGGCCGCCCACAGCAGGTGCTCGGTGTCGAGGTCGGAGGTGCCGTCCTCCAGGGCCCTACGGGTCGCGGCGCCGAGGAGTTCGTGCGCGGACTCGGTGAGCAGCCGCCCGATGGGGACGCGCTGCACGGCGGGCGGGGACGAGCCGGGTGACATCCCGAAGAAGCGGTTCAACATGTCGCCGAACGGGTCGGAGGGACCGAAGGGTGAACCGAACGCCATCGACATGTCAGCTCCTGAGGTGCCTGAGGGGGGTGCGTTCCACTCAAACGTGCCCTCTGGAGCTCCGCAAACGGAGGGGAGCCACCCCCGGAGACACCCCCGGAGGCACCCCCTGAGGTCAGCGCCGCACGCGCGGCATCCCGAGCCCGATCCAGGAGATGATCTCCCGCTGGATCTCGTTGTTGCCGCCACCGAAGGTGAAGATCACCGCGGAGCGGTAGCCGCGTTCCAGTTCGCCGTGGAGCACGGCGCCCGCGGAGCCCTCCTTGAGCGGTCCCGCCGAGCCGACGACCTCCATCAGCCAGGCGTACGCGTCCCTGCGCGCCTCGGAGCCGTAGACCTTGACGGCGGAGGCGTCCTGCGGGGTGAGGGTGCCGTTCTGGACGGCGTTGACCATCTGCCAGTTGAGCAGCTTCATCGCGTCGAGCTGGGTGTGGGTCCTGGCGAGGCGCTGCTTGACCCAGCCCAGGTCGATGACGCGGCGGCCGTCGGCGAGTTTGGTGCCCATGGCCCAGCGCTGCACGTCGTGCAGGGCGCGGATGGCCATGGTGCCGTGGGCGGCGAGGGTGACGCGTTCGTGGTTGAGCTGGTTGGTGATCAGGCGCCAGCCCTTGTTCTCCTCGCCGACGCGGCGGGACACCGGGACGCGGACGTTCTCGTAGTAGCTGGCCGTCGTGTCGTGCGAGGCGAGTGTGTTGATCACGGTGCAGGAGTAGCCGGGGTCCGTGGTCGGGACGAGGAGCATGGTGATGCCCTTGTGCGGCGGGGCGGCCGGGTCGGTGCGCACGGCGAGCCACACCCAGTCCGCGGTGTCGCCGTTGGTGGTCCAGATCTTCTGGCCGTCGACCACATACGTGTCGCCGTCGCGTACGGCCCGGGTCTTCAGGGCGGCGAGGTCGGTGCCCGCCTCGGGTTCGCTGTAACCGATGGCGAAGTCGATCTCGCCGGCGAGGATCTTCGGCAGGAAGTACGCCTTCTGCTCGTCGCTGCCGAACTGCATGATCGTCGGCCCGACGGTGTTGAGCGCCATCAGCGGCAGCGGTACGCCGGCCTGGGCGGCCTCGTCGAAGAAGATGAACTGTTCCATCGGGCTCAGGCCGCGGCCGCCGTACTCCTCGGGCCAGCCGACGCCGAGCCAGCCGTCGGTGCCGAGCCTGCGGACGGTCTCGCGGTAGAACCGCTTCTGCTCCCCCGGGTCCTCGTAGCGGGCATACGCCTGGTCCGGCACAAGGTCCGCGAAGTAAGCGCGCAGCTCGGTGCGCAACTGCTGCTGTTCGGGGGTGTATTCGAGGTGCACGGTCCCTCCAGGCATTCGCGGTCCGGCGGCGGCGCACACACTAGAACCTGTTTCAGGAATCTGGAAGGGGTACGGAGGCGCGGGCCCGCCCGACCGCGGTTCCCGCCAAAGCCTCAACTACTCTCCGTAGTAGTGCAGTTGACGGCCCCACAGCTGTCACAAAGCGGAGACCGACCCACCGGAACACGCTTACGAACACCCTGAGCGGGAATGATGCACTCGACATCCATACGCTTCCCCGGGCCACGGGGGGCCAGGGGCGCCGCTTCACCGCAGGCGCCGACCCAATTTTCGTTACTCCTCGTATAAGGGAGTGGAGACTTCCAGGTGGGCCATGGAGATCGTTGAACCGGCCTTCGGTATGCGGCACCGATTAATGGACGACACCCTCGTACTGGTTCTGCACGGCGAGATCGACGCCTGGGCCCAGCAGGTGCTCGGACCTCGCCTGACGCGCCTGCTCGCCGAGCGCCCCAGTCGTCAAGTCGTCGTGGATCTGCGCCCGGTGACGTTCCTCGACGCGAGCGGGCTGCGCCTGCTCGTCCGGATCAGACGGCACTGCGTGGCGCGGGGCACCCGCGCCTGCCTCGTACGCGGCGTGCCACGGGTGTGGCGGGTGCTTCAGCTCACCCGCCTCGACGTGTGCTTCGACGCGTGGGACGCGCTGCCGGCCGAGTGGGAGGAAGCAGGGCCGTGCGGGCTGTGCGGCGCCCCGTTCCCATGCGTCGCGTCAAACCGGCGCGCCGCGACGGGAGGCCATAACTCCCTTGATTTCTAAGCGAATTCACAGACGCACGGCTTGATCAATGGTCTTCACAGGATCTCCTCCATCGGTGTCCTGAAGACGTCTTGTTCAGCCAAGTTCCCACGCCTAATACTGCGTTCAGCACTCAAGCATCAGGAGTCACAAGCGCGCAGCTTGGCCCGGCCGACCAAACCGCTCGGGCACTGACGGGGGAAACTGATCAAGTGCGTGTGGGGGGTTGTGTCCGGTTTTGCGGACACTGCTGCCCACCGCGTGGTGGCGCGTCTCCCTCTGCCGTCTCTTGGTGCCTTCACCCGGTGCCTGAGAAGGGATAGGAGGGGGAATGCCGACGCATGCAGTGAGCGCTGCCAAGCCGACGTATCCCGGCGTCTACGTCGAAGAGCTTCCCAGCAGTGCCCGCACCATCTCGACCGTCACGACCTCGGTGACCGCGTTCGTGGGACACACCCGGCGCGGCCCGCTGAACGAGCCGGTGCGCATCACCAGCTTCGCCGAGTTCGAGCGCCGCTTCGGGGGCCTGAGCTCGCAGAGCGCCGTCGGCTACGCGGTGCACCAGTTCTTCGGCAACGGCGGCACGGTGGCCGTCGTCGTCCGTGTCGCCAAGGCCCGCAGCGGCAAGGCGGCCTGCGTCACCCTGGAGTCCACCGAGGGCCACAGCGAGTGCCCGGTCCTCGAGGTGCACGCCAAGGAACCCGGCGTGTGGGGCAACGGCCTGCGGGTCGCCGTCGACTACGACACCCCGCACTGCGACGAGACGTTCAACCTGCGGGTGTACGACGCCCGCGGTGGCGCCCGGGAGGCCTTCACCGGCCTCTCCATGGACGCCTCGCACGGGCGGTACGCCCCGACGGTCATCAACTCCGGCTCCCGCCTGATCCGGGTGGAGGCCGTCGGTGAGGGCCGCCCCGACCCGTCCGGCACCGTGTCGAAGCCGTTCGGCCATGAACTCCCGGACCTGGCCGTCGACTTGACGGTCAAGATCGGTGAGGTGGAGCGCGAGTTCACGCTCTACGACCCGGACTGCGACGGCGAGGCGCCGTGCAACGTCACCGAGCTCGCGCAGCTCCTGGAGCGCAAGCTCCGCGCCCTGCCCGACGCACCCGGCAAGCACGCCTTCGCGGGCGTGGAGGTGACCGCTTTCGGCCGCCGCGTCCAGGTGGTCGCGGGCTCCACCGACCCCGAGGACGTGGTGCGTTTCCTCGGCGAGTGCGCCAACGACCTGGGCCTCGAAGCGTCCGTCAACGGGCCGGTGTTCCCCCTTGAGGGCGGCGAGGACGGCGACCCGCCGGGACCGCGCGACCTCATCGGCAACGAGGCCGACAAGTCCGGCATCCAGGCGCTGCGCGGCGAGGACGACATCAACCTCCTCGCGCTCCCTGAACTCGCCGCGTACGAGTCGGTCGAGGACATGGTCACCGTCGTATCGGCGGCGCAGCGGCTCTGCCAGGAGCGCCGGATCTTCCTGCTCGTGGACGCCCCCAGCACCTGGGTGAGCGTGGACTCCGCACGGGCCGGACTCGCCGCTTTCGAGCCGGTGCGCGGCAACCACGCGGGCCTGTACTTCCCGCATCTGCAGCTCACCGACCCGCTCACCGGACGCCTTCGCTCCTTCCCGCCGTCCGGCGCGGTCGCGGGCGTGTTCGCGCGTACGGACGCGGAGCGCGGCGTGTGGAAGGCTCCGGCCGGCACCGAGGCGCGGCTCGCGGGCGTGCACTCGCTCACGGTCAAGCTCACCGACCGGGAGAACGGCCTGCTCAATCCGCTGGGCCTGAACTGCCTGCGGACCTTCCCGATGGTGGGCCCGCTGGTCTGGGGCGCCCGCACCCTGGAGGGCTCCGACGCGCTCGACAGCGAGTGGAAGTACGTGCCGGTGCGCCGGCTCGCGCTGCATGTCGAGGAAAGCCTGCACCGCGGCCTGCAGTGGGTGGTGTTCGAGCCCAACGACGAGAACCTGTGGCAGCAGATCCGCCTCAGCGCCTCCTCGTATCTGCACAACCTGTTCCGCCAGGGCGCGTTCAAGGGCGGCACGCCGCGCGAGGCGTACTTCGTCAAGTGCGACCACGACACCACCACGGACGAGGACATCGCCAACGGCGTGGTGAACGTGCTGGTCGGGATCGCGCCGGTGAAACCCGCCGAGTTCGTGATCGTCAAGATCCAGCAGACGTCCGGGCAGTTCGAGCTCTAGATGTCCCGCTCTAGGTGTCCCGAACCCCAGACCAACCGCTGAGAGCGTGAAGGAATCCGATGGCTGAGTTCAATGTCAACGCCCAGCGCTTCGACCCGTACAAGAACTTCAAGTTCCTGGTCCTCTGGGACGGTCGTACGGTCGCTGGCATCAGCAAGATCAGTCCGCTGAAGCGGACCACCGAGGTCGTCAAGCACCGGCACGGCGGCGACCCCAGCTCCCCGCGCAAGTCGCCGGGCCGCTCCGAGTTCGAGGGGATCACCCTGGAGCGCGGCGTGACCCACGACCCCGAGTTCGACCGCTGGGCCAACAAGGTGTGGCAGGTGGGCGCGGGGCTCGGCTCCGAGGTGTCCCTGGCGACGTTCCGCCAGGACATCGTGATCCAGGTGCTCAACGAGGCCGGCCAGGTCGCCGTCGCGCACAAGATCTACCGGGCCTGGCCGAGCGAGTACCAGGTGCTCGGCGAGCTGGACGCCAACGCCAACGCGGTGGCGATCCAGAGCCTCAAGCTGGAGTGCGAGGGCTGGGAGCGGGACTACGAGGTGCCCGAGCCGCTGGAGCCCTCGTACATCAACCCGGCCTGAGCCGATCCGGTCCGACCTCAACCGGTCTGGCCTCAACCTGGTCCGACCTCAACCGGTCTGACCTCAACCCGGCCTGACCCGCCGGGAGTTCACCTGATCCGCCACCGGCACGTCCGGTGGCGGACCCACCCGAAGGACAGTCGGCGCGATGCGGTACGGAACGGGGGCGGGCATGGCGAGCACACAGGCCGCCGACCTCCTGGCCACCTGGGAGGCCGGGCTCGGGCAGGACGGTTTCGGCCGTGCCCTGCTCCTGCACCGTGCCGCGCGCCCCGACCTGTCCGACGACAGCGGGACCCTCCTCGCGCTGCCCCTCGGGGCCCGCGAGGCGGACCTGTTCACACTGCGCCGCGCCCTGTTCGGCGACCGCATGCAGGTGCGGCTCGACTGTACGGAGTGCGGCGAGGACCTCGAACTCGAGCTTGACGCCGGGGAGTTCGCCCGGTCCGTGGCCCCGGCGGCCGAGCCGGTGCTGCGGATCTCCGAGGGCGGCTTCGACGTGGAGTTCCGGCTGCCGACGACCGCCGACCTGACGGCGGCGGTACGGCAGCCGGATCCACGGCGCGCACTGCTCAGGGCCTGTGTGACGGCGGTGGTGCGCGACGGGGAACCCGTTCCCGTCGACGCCCTGCCCGCGTCCCTGGAGCAGCGCGTCGCCGAGGCCGCGGAGGCCGCCGACCCGGGCGCCGACGTGAACCTCACGATCAACTGCCCCGAGTGCGCCGCGGCGACCCGCGCCGAACTCGACATCGCCTCCTACCTGTGGACCGAACTGGACGCCTGGGCCCGTGACGTACTGCTCGACGTCCATCTGCTCGCCACGGCCTACGGCTGGAGCGAGTCCCAGATCCTGGCGCTGAGCCCGCTGCGGCGCCGCTACTACCTGGAGCTGTGTGCGCCATGACCGACTCCAACGGGGCGTCGACGGGCCCTGACCTCCCCGACTTCCTCGACCGGCTGCTCGCCCGGCACCGGCCGGCCGCCCCGGCGCGCCCCGGCGTGGTCCGGGTACGGCCCCGGCTCGCCGGCCCCTTCGAACGCGTCGAGGCGGTACGCGAACCCGAGCCGGACACCGACGGCACGGCGCCCCTTTGGCCCACGGAGCCCCAACACGCCGCTGTACAGGGCGAGTTCGGGCCTGCCGTACGCGAGATCCGGCACCGTACCGAGCGCGAACGCACCGTCGTACGCACCGAGCGGGACCCCGCGCCCGAGCCGAGCGCGCCACGCCCGGCGGCCCCGCCTACACCCGTGCCCCCGCTGCTGCGCCCGGCCGCCACCGCGACACCCCGGCTGCGGCCCGTCCCCGACCAGGCCCGCCGCGCCGACGGCCGGGACACCGGCACCGCGCGCCCGGACCCGGCCGCCGGCACCCTGGTGACGGAACGCACCGCCGCCGCGGCCGTCGCCCCGACTCCGCTGCGGCCGAGCCCCGTCGACACGGCCGCGGCCCGCGAGGCGGCCCGGCAGAGCACCGCACGACGGCAGAGCGCACCCGCCGAGCAGGTGGTGCAGGTGCAGATCGGACGCCTGGAGGTCACATCGGCTGGCCAGTCCCCCAGCGGTCGGCGGCCCGCCGCACGCGACCGGCGCGAGGCGGCCGTGAGCCTCTCCGAGTATCTGGCACGGGGGCGCGAGTGAGCCCCGTACGCCCGCCGGACAAGGCGGGACAGGCGCAACAGGCGCACCGAGAACGACCCGTACGACGCACAGCGGAATCCGTAGGGCCCGAGGGACGCGAGGAACCCACTCCATGAGCAACGCACTTGCCATCGCCCATGTCACCCAGGCCCTCGCCCTGCTCATCGAGGCCAACCTCCAGCCGGAGATCGACATGGCCGTCAAGGTCGAGCCGCGCAAGCCGCCGGCCGACCCGCCGACCGAGCCGACGATCACCGTGTTCCTGTACCAGGTCACGCCCAACACCTCGCAGCGCAATAACGACCTGCCCACCCGCTCCTCCGACGGCACGCTGATGAAGCGGCCCGCCGCCGCGCTCGACCTGCACTTCCTGATCAGCGCGTACGGCGAGGAGAGCGAACTCGTCGGGCAACGCCTGATCGGTTCGGTGGTGCGGACGCTGCACGAGATACCCGTACTGCCCGGCGACATCATCGAACTCGCCGGTGAGCGCCCGTACTTGGACGGCAGCGACCTGGCCGAGGCGGCGCAGCGGGTGCGGTTCACGCCGACCGTCATGGACATCGACGAGACGTCCAAGCTGTGGGGCATGCTGCACCAGACGCCGTACACGCTGTCGGTGGTGTACCAGGCCGCGCTTGTGTTCATCGAGGGCCGCGAAGGGCCGAGGCCCGTACCGCCGGTGGACCGGCACACGGTCCGCGTCCTGCCGTTCGGCGCGCCGGGAGCACCACAGCGTCCGGTGCTCGGGTCGGTGCCGCGGCCTTCGGATGAGGGGCAGCCCTCGACTGAGGGTACGGAGGCGAAGGCTGAGCCGAAGGCCGACGCTAAGCCTGACTCCAATCCTGACTCCAATCCTGACGCCAAGGCCGTCGAGGCGAAGGTGCCCGCCAAGCGGGCTCCGGCCAAGGCTCCGGCGAAGGCCCCGGCCAAGACCGCCTCGTCCCGTGGCGCGCGCGGCCGTAAGCAGCCCGCCGGTGAAGGCAGTTCGGCGCGCGGCCGCGGCGGGAAGCCCGCCGAGGCACCGGAGAGCGGCACGGGCGGGACGGCCAAGGGCACGGACACCGGCTCGACAGAGAGCGGCTCGACAGACACCGGCTCCACGGACACGGAGAGCTGAGGCGCGTGCGGACTTCGGGGGCGGGTGAAGGCATGGCGGCGGACCACGGCGACGACACGGCAGGCGTACGCGGCGGCGCGCTGCCGCTGACCGCCGAGATCCGGCGCGTCCTCGACCGGATCGACGCACACGCCCGGCGCGCCGGGGACAGTACGGAGGCCGGGGACGGTACGGGCGGTTCGGGCGCGCCGGACTCGCCGGACGCCGCGCGGCTGCCCGAGTCCGCGCCGCCCGCGACCGTGCCCGCCGCGTCGGCGCCGCTGACCGCCCTGATGTCGTGCTTCGGGCTCTCCACGTTCGAGCGCGACCTCGTACTCCTCACCGCCGCACAGGAGTTGGACCCCACCACGGCCGCCCGGTGCGCGGCGGCGAGCGGGGATCCGGAGCGGGCGTACCCCACGTTCTCGCTTGCGCTCGCCGCGCTCGCCGATCCGCACTGGAGCGCGCTCACGCCGGTGGCACCGCTGCGCCGGTGGCGGCTGCTCGACCTGGAGGACGAGTCGCGGCTGACCCGGTCGCGGCTCCGCCTGGACGAACGCATCCTGCACTTCCTGCTCGGCTCGCCGTACCTGGACTCCCGGCTGCACGGCCAGTTGCGCCGTACGCCGGTGCCCGAGGGGTTGCCGCCCTCGTACGACCTGGCCGCGAGCCGGCTCTCCGCCGCCTGGGCCGGTGGGGCGCGCCCGGACGCCCCGCTCCTGGTCGAGCTGGTCGGCGGTGACCTGCGCAGCCGGGCCGACATCGCGGCCGCCGCGGCGGCGCGTTCGGGGCTCGGCCTGTACGCGATGGCCGCCGACGACATCCCCACCGACGCCGCCGAACGCGACCGGCTCGCCCGGCTGTGGCAGCGCGAGGCGATCCTGCTGCCCGCGGCGCTGCTCGTGGAGATCGGTGAGCTGGACCGGGACCAGCACGCGGCGACCGACGCGTTCCTCGCGGGCGCGGCCGTACCCGTGGTCGTGTCGAGCCCCGATCCCCGGCACACGGAGCGGGCGCGCGGCGAACGGGTGGTCGTGCCGGGCCTGGACGACGAGGAGCAACTGGGGCTCTGGGCGGGCGCGTTCGAGGGTGTCGCGGACATCGACACGCACGGACTGCGGTCCCTGGTGGCGCAGTTCCAGCTGCCGCCGCACGTGGTGCGCTCGGCGGCCGCCGTCGTACGCCGGGAGGCACCGGGCGACGACGCGGCCGACCCGGCGGGCCTTGCCTGGCGGGCCGCGCTCGACGAGGCCCGGATGGGCATGGACGAGCTGGGCCGCCGGATCGAACCGGAGGCCGGCTGGACCGACCTGGTGCTGCACGACCGGCAGACGAGTGTGCTGCGGGAGATCGTCGCGCATGTACGGCAGCGGGCGACCGTGCACCAGGAGTGGGGTTTCGCGGCGACGCTGCGGCGCGGTCTTGGTGTGACGGCCCTGTTCGCGGGCGGTTCGGGTACGGGCAAGACCCTGGCCGCCGAGGTGATGGCGAAGGAGCTCGGGCTCGACCTGTTCATCATCGACCTGTCGCAGGTGGTGTCGAAGTACATCGGCGAGACGGAGAAGAACCTCCGCAAGGTCTTCGACGCGGCCGAACGCGGCGGCGCGCTCCTGCTTTTCGACGAGGCGGACGCCCTGTTCGGCAAGCGCAGCGAGGTCAAGGACAGCCATGACCGGTACGCGAACCTGGAGGTCAGCTACCTCCTGATGCGCATGGAGGCGTACCGCGGCCTGGCGATCCTCACCACCAACATGAAGAAGGCCCTGGACACGGCGTTCATGCGGCGCATCCGCTTCGTCGTCGACTTTCCCTTCCCCGCCGAGCACGAGCGGGCGGAGATCTGGCGCCGGGTGCTTCCGCCGCAGACCCCGACGAAGGGCATCGACCCGGAGCTGCTCGCCCAACTCACCGTGGCGGGCGGCTCGATCCGCAACATCGCCCTGTCCGGCGCGTTCCTCGCCGCCGAGGAGGGCGACCGGTTGCAGATGCGGCACATGCTGGCCGCGGCCCGTACGGAGTATCTGAAACTGGAGCGCTCCTTGACGCCGACGGAGGTCCGCGGATGGGTGTGAACGGTGCAGGTGGCGACATGCCGGCCGGGCGTCCGGAACCGCGCGGGGCTACGTCGGCCGGGCGTCCGGAACCGCGTGAGATCCGGGTCGACATCGGCGAACTCGTCCTTGACGGCTTCGGCCCGACGGTGGATCCGGGACACGTATCGGCCTCGTTCGAGCGGGAGTTGACCCGTCTCGTACGGGAGCACGGGGTGCCCCTGGCGGCTGATGGCGGCGTGTCGGTGGACGCGCTGTCGGGCCTGCCGCCGCTCCCCTCCGGCCTGTCGGCGCGCCGCCTCGGGCAGGAACTGGCGCGCGCGGTGCACCAGGGCCTGTCCGGCCGCGGGGAGGTGACCCGGTGAGCACTACCGCCTCGCAGGACGCGCAGTCCGCAGACCAGGCCGCGGCCGACCGCCGCCGCAAGCGCAAGGAACGCGCGGCGAAGAACCGCGCGCCCGAGCCGAAGAACATCGTCAGCGGCGCGGGCCAGCCCCTGGACGTAGGCGTACGCCGGGAGTTGGAGGAGCAGCTCGGCCACGACCTGAGCGGCGTACGGCTGCACACGGACCGGGACGCGGGCACCCTCACCGGGCTGCTCGGCGCGGACGCGGTGGCGGTGGGCCAGGACGTGTTCTTCGGCGAGGGCAAGTACCAGCCGGGTACGGAGCAGGGGCGGGCGCTGCTGGCTCATGAGTTGCTGCACACCATCCAACACCCGTTCGCCAGCGGCGCGTTGGCGGCGGGCCGTGACCTGGGCCAGGTCAGTGGGGCGCACGAGTCGGCCGAACGCGCCGCCGAGGACACCGCGCAGGCGGTGACGCGCGGCGAGCAGGCGGCCGAGATCGCGCCGGTGCCCGGCACACCGGCGTGGATGCGGTACACCACCGTGCACGCCGACCGTAACCGCCTCGAACTCCTCGACCCGGCGACCGTGGTCGACCGCCTCGCCAACACCGTCGTCCGGACCTTGCGCTCCGACCCGACGGACAGCGCGCAGCGCGTACGGGCCGCGCTCGCACCGCTCGCCGAGGAACTGCAGGAGCGCGTACTCGACCGCCTCGAACACCGGCTGCTCACCTCCGAGCACGACTTCGTGGTGGACCTGGTCACGGAGATCTACGAGGACGGGCAGGCGGAGAGCGAGGCCACGGCGCGGCAGCGCGCGCTCGTCGCTCCGGCGGTCGAGGAGGACACGGCCGGGGACGTACTGGCGGAGCGCGAGCAGGAGCAGGAGGCCGCGCAGGAGGAGCGGGAACGGGACGAGCGGCCCGGCCCCGCGCCCGGTCCGGAGAAGCAGGAGGCGGACGGGGATTCGGCTCCGGCCACGGGCAGTACGCCGCAGAACGCGGGCGCCACGATCCCGCAGGGCGGCGCGTCGGGCGCGGACGCGGGGAAGGCCGAGGCCGAGAAGGAGTCCGACCCGCGGACCGGCGGCGACGCGTCAAGCCCGAAGGGCGACGGGGAGCAGCCGACGTCTCCGGCGGCGCAGTCCTCGGGGCAGGAAGCTGCGGGTGGGGCGAAGGCCGACGCGAAGCAGGATGCCGCGAAAAGCCAGGAGTCCGGCAAGGACAAGGGCGGGCAGGACTCCGGCAAGGGGCAGCAGGACGGCAAGGGCGAGAAGGGCGGGCAGGACTCGGCCAAGGGCGAGAAGGGCGGCGACCGGGCCGGGGCGAAGGCGGCCGACGAGCAGGCCAAGAAGGACGCCGGCCAGGAGGAAGGCGCGGGTCCGGGCGCCGACGCCGAGCAGGAGGACGCGGCGAAGGCCCGCGAGAGCGCCGCCGCGGCCGAGGCCGCCAAGAAGGACGAGCCGGTA
Organism: Streptomyces boluensis; assembly: GCF_009908195.1. GTDB lineage: Bacteria > Actinomycetota > Actinomycetes > Streptomycetales > Streptomycetaceae > Streptomyces > Streptomyces boluensis. Next base: position 25,294 of record NZ_JAAAHS010000070.1, read on the forward strand.
CGCGACGAGGGCACGCCCAAGGATGCGGGCAAGGACGAGGAGTTCCCCGGCCGTTCCTCCACGCTCGACGGTGCCCGCGCCCAGGACGAGGAGCCCGAGGAGGAAACGGAGTCGGCCGCTCAGGGCGGCGACTCCGAGGTGGAGGTCGGCGGCGGGGAGGAGAGCGCCTGGGACGTCAAGCTCAGGCCGGAGGACTTCCTGCCGGAGCAGGAC
>NZ_JAAAHS010000700.1 GCF_009908195.1 Streptomyces boluensis
GTCTCAATACGGCCAACTTCCGGGTTTTTGCGGAGTGGTGGGGTTGCGGGGCCGCCGTCATCGGCACGCGCGCAGGTGACGGAGGAGGCCAGGGACGGACTCGTCTGCCGTAACGCCACTGATCAGTGCGACCTCGTGTCGCACCACGCCGCTTGATGCTGCCTGTCAACCAGGTAGCGAGCCGCGTCCAGCGTCGCCCGGTCGGAGTAAGGCTCCGGCTGCCCGCCCTGCCCCGGAGTCAGGTCGTACCGGCAGCAGCGGGCGGACAGCCTCCACTTCCGCGTCCGTCGTGTCCGACGGATTCCGCCGAACATGGTGCGGGTAAGCGGCCGCGATTCCGAGCCGGTGGGCGACACAATCACACGACGGGGCAGCCGAGTTGAACTCCACCGGCGCGAGCGCGTACAACGGCGGGAATAGGGCCTCCTCGATCTCGGTCGACTTCGCAAACCCGAGCTACCAAGAGGCCCTGACTTCTTGCCTGCAGCCGACGGCGATCACTCGATCGAGTCTCCCGTTCGACGCACACATCTCAAGTTCGGTAAAGACAACAGCTACTCAGGCCGAAATCCGGTTGGGGTGGACGGCACCCGATGAAACCACGTACAGGAGGCCCATGTTGAGCACCTGCAAATCCGAACTCACCAAGCCGCGCGACCTGGATGACGTGCCCGGCTGGTTCAATCCGCTCGATCAAGCCCTGTTCGCGTTCTTCCTCGAGGAGACGGCCGACCGGCCGGGCGATCTGCTCGAAATGGGCTGCTACCTCGCCAAGGCCACCATCGTCATGGGCCGGCACCAGAGGGACGGTGAGACATTCACCGTCTGCGACCTCTTCGGCGACGAGGCGCAGGGGCGCTACAGCCGTAAGTCAACGCTCGACTACTACGAGAAGACCCTCTCGCTGCGTGCCTTCGAGAACAACTACCTCGCCTTCCACGAGAAGCTGCCCGAGATCGTGCAGGCCCGCACCAATGTGCTGGCCGATCGGATCGCCAAGGACAGCTGCCGATTCATCCACGTCGACGCCTCGCACTTGTACGAGGACGTGTGCGTGGACATCGACACCACGCGGAACATCCTGCGCCGGGACGGCGTCGTCTCCCTCGACGACTACCGCAACGACCGCACTCCGGGCGTCGGCGCGGCGGTCTGGGAGGGCGTGTTCACCAAGGGCATGCGTCCGGTCTGCGTCACGCCCAACAAGATGTACGCCACGTGGGGCGACCCGAGGCCGTTCCAGAAGCGGCTGCGTGAGTGGGCCAAGAACGTGTCGGGCTGCGTCGTCGCCGAGGACATCATCGACGGTGAGGTGATGCAGCGGCTCGCCGGCGAGGGGCTGACGTTTGTACCCAAGCCCCGCGGCTCGGCGTTCAAGCGCGTCGCGCGTGACGTGCTGCCGCCCGTGGTGACGCGGGCATTGCGGCGGGCCAGGCGACCCAAGTAGACGTACCCCCGCGACGGCTGGGCCCCGGCCTGACAAGCCGAGGCCCCAGGGGGCCCCATGGCTTCGTGACTTTCGTGACTTCGGTCAAGGGGTAGCCGGGGTTGGCG
>NZ_JAAAHS010000701.1 GCF_009908195.1 Streptomyces boluensis
GCTCCCGAGCTCGTCCCCCTCACCTCCGCCTCCACCCGCCGCACCCGCGTGCCGCGTTGGCTGCGGCGTACCTCCGGGCCGCTGCTGCTGCTCGTACTGTGGCAACTCCTCAGCGCCACCGGGGTGTTGAAGCCCGACGTGCTGGCCGCGCCCGGCACCATCGCCGGGGTCGCCGGGGATCTGATCGCCGACGGGTCGCTCACCTCGGCCATGGGGGTGTCGCTGCAGCGGGTCGCGCTCGGGTTGGTGCTCGGGACCGTCGTCGGGACCGTGCTCGCCCTCGTCTCCGGGCTGTTCCGCGTCGGTGAGGATCTCGTCGACGCGAGTGTGCAGATGCTGCGCACCGTGCCGTTCGTCGGGCTGATCCCGCTGTTCATCATCTGGTTCGGGATCGGTGAGGCCCCGAAGGTCGCCATCATCACGATGGGCGTGACCTTCCCGCTCTATCTGAACGTGTACGCCGGGATCCGCGGCGTCGACTCCCAGCTGATCGAGGCGGGGCAGTCGCTCGGGCTCTCGCGGTGGGGGCTCGTACGGCATGTGGTGCTGCCGGGGGCGTTGCCCGGCGCCATGACCGGGCTGCGGTTCTCGCTCGGGGTGGCGTGGCTGGCGCTCGTCTTCGCCGAGCAGGTCAACGCCGACTCGGGCATCGGTTTCCTGATGGTGCAGGCGCGGGACTTCCTGCGGACCGATGTGATCGTCGTCTGCCTGATCGTGTACGCGTTCCTCGGCCTGCTCGCCGACTTCGTCGTCCGAACCCTCGAAAGGCTGTTGCTGCAATGGCGACCGACGTTCACGGGGCAGTGACCCCGACCCCGTCCGAGGACCACTCCGCCGCCGTACGCGTCTCCGGGCTCTCCCGTACGTTCGACGGCCGGCGCGTGATCGACGGGCTCGAACTGACCGTGCGGCCGGGCGAGTTCGTGGCGCTGCTCGGGCGCAGCGGCTGCGGCAAGTCGACGTTGCTGAAGATCCTCGCGGGCCTCGACCGGGACATCCAGGGCACCGCGCTCGTGCCGCGCCGCAAGGCCACCGCGTTCCAGGCGCCGCGGCTCATGCCGTGGAAGCGGGTGTGGCGCAATGTGCTGCTCGGGCTGCCCGGCAAGCCCGAACGCGCCCTGGCGGAACGGGCGTTGGCGGAGGTCGGGCTCGACCATCGCGTCGACGCCTGGCCCAAAACACTGTCCGGCGGCGAGGCGCAGCGGGCCTCGCTCGCCCGTGCCCTGGTGCGCGAGCCGGATCTGCTGCTGCTCGACGAGCCGTTCGGTGCGCTGGACGCGCTCACCCGGATCAAGGCCCAGCGGCTCGTCGGTGAGTTGTGGCAGCGGCGCGGGTGCGCGGTGCTGCTTGTCACCCATGACGTGGAGGAGGCGGTGCTGCTCGCGGACCGTGTCCTGGTCATGGACGACGGGGTGATCGCGCACGAGACGCGGATCGATCTGCCGCGACCGCGCGACATCTCCGATCCGGGCTTCGGTGAGCTGCGCGCCCAACTCCTCGACCGCCTCGGCGTCGAGGCACCCACCGCCACACCCGTCCCGGCCGCCTGAGCGC
>NZ_JAAAHS010000702.1 GCF_009908195.1 Streptomyces boluensis
AGTTACTCCCATGTTGCCCACGTTTGTCGCCGCTGCCCCGCCCCCCGCCGAGCCGCCACCTCACACCGGTGGACTGCTCACCCTGATCGACGGCACCGCCGGTCTGCTGACCGTCGCCGTGCTCGGCATAGCCCTCCTGCTCTTTCTGATCATCAAGGTCCGGCTGCAGCCCTTCGTCGCGCTGCTCGCCGTCTCCATCGCCGTGGGTCTCGCCGCGGGCCTCTCCGTCACCGAACTCTTCGGCACGGTGCAGAAGTCCGACGCCGTCTCGATGATCGAGTCCGGTATGGGCGGCATCCTCGGGCATGTCGCCATCATCATCGGACTCGGCACGATGCTCGGAGCCATCCTCGAAGTGTCCGGCGGCGCCGAGGTGTTGAGCTCCCGGCTGCTCGGTCTCTTCGGTGAGAAGCGGGCCCCGCTCGCCATGGGTATGACCGGCCTGATCTTCGGTATCCCGGTCTTCTTCGACGTCGGCATCTTCGTCCTCGCGCCGATCGTGTACGCCGCCGCCAAGCGCTCCGGCAAGTCGATCCTGCTGTACGCGATGCCGCTGCTCGCGGGTCTGTCGATGACCCACGCGTTCCTGCCGCCGCACCCCGGCCCGGTCGCCGCCGCCGGACTCTTCAACGTGTCGCTCGGCTGGATCATCGTCATGGGCCTGGTCTGCGGCCTGCCCGCGGTGCTCGCCGCCTGGGCGTACTCGACGTGGATCGGCAACCGCCTCTTCGTGCCCGTGCCGCAGGACATGCTGGAGGCCACCGAGGAGGCCAAGGCCGCGGTCGCCGCCGACCGTGCCGCGCACGGTGACACGACCAAGGAGAAGCCGGTCGCGCTCACCACCGTCTTCACGATCATCGGTACGCCGCTGATCCTCATCCTGGCCGCGACGTTCTCCTCCATCGCCCTGGACGAGTCGACGCTGCGCTCCGTCATCGAGTTCTTCGGCCACCCCTTCGTGGCCCTGACGATCGCGCTGCTGCTCGCGTACTACCTGCTCGGCATCCGGCGCGGCTGGACCCGTAAGTCACTCGAGCAGGTCTCCACCGCGTCCCTGAAGCCGGTCGGCAACATCCTGCTCGTGGTCGGCGCGGGCGGTGTCTTCGGTGCCGTCCTGAAGGGCTCGGGCATCGCGGACGCGCTCGCCGACGCCTTCAACGGCATGGGCCTGCCGGTCATCGTGCTCGCGTACCTGATCTCCGTGGTGCTGCGTGTCGCCCAGGGTTCGGCGACCGTCGCGATCGTCGCCACCGCGGGCATCGTGGTGCCGCTGGTGGAGGGCGGCGGCCACTCGCAGCCCTTCCTCGCCCTGGTCATCATGGCCATCTCGGCCGGTTCGATCTTCGCCTCGCACGTCAACGACGGCGGATTCTGGATCGTCTCCAAGTACTTCGGGATCTCCGAGCGGGACACGTTGAAGTCGTGGACGGTGCTCGAATCGGTGCTGTCCGTCGCAGGGTTCGCGGTGGCCGCAGTGCTGAGTTTGTTCTTCTAGGGGCCCCAGGGGCTTTCTTCTAGGGGCTCACGCAGGACAAACGC
>NZ_JAAAHS010000703.1 GCF_009908195.1 Streptomyces boluensis
GTGCGGGTCGATGTCGAGGAGCTCGCCGTGGTGCTCCAGCTCCTCCTCCTGCCAGGCCTTGCCGATGATCCGCAGCGCCTCCTCGACCTCCTGCGTCGTACGGTCCCGGTCGACTCCACACAGCGAGGTCTCCTGCAGCGTGCCGCCCCGCCCCGCGCCGAGGTCGACCCGGCCGCCGGAGAGCAGGTCGAGCATCGCGGCCCGCTCGGCGACGCGCACCGGGTGGTTGAACTTGAACGGCATGCACACCACGCCGTGCCCGATCCGGATGGTGCTGGTCTTCGCGGCGACCCAGGTGAGGAAGATCTCCGGGGCGCTCATGTGCGCGTACCACTTCAGGGAGTGGTGCTCGACCGCCCAGATCCGGTCAAAGCCCATCTCCTCGGCCAGAACGGCCTGTTCCACGCTGTCGCGGATGACCTGGTGCTCACGCTCGACGGTCGGGTCCGTCAGCTGCGCCTCGAAGATCACGGAGAACTTCACGCCGCCTCCTGGGAGTTGAGAGATCTTTCGATCAGCCATATGACTAATCGTCAGGTCTAGCGGCAGCGCCACCAAGTGGCAAGGGATGCGGCACGGGTACGGGCCCGGAACGGGCGGGGGGATTGCGCGTCCGGCCCGTACCGCCCTTCAATGCCGCCATGAGCATGGGCGATCTTCAGCGGGCCGAGCAGCAGGACGAGCATCCGGACGACCCCACGGCAGGCCTCCCCCCGACGGCCTGGGCGGTCCTCGGCCTGCTCTCGTTCCCCGGCGAACGCACCGGCTACGAGCTGAAGAAGTGGGCCGACTCCTCGCTCCGCTTCTTCTACTGGTCGCCCGCCATCAGCCAGATCTACTCCGAGCTGCGCCGGCTCGAGGCCCGCGGGTACGCCACGTCCCGGCGCTCGGGCCCGGACGAGCCGCGCACCAAGCGGGCGTACACCATCACCGCCGAGGGCCGCGCCGCCCTCGACCACTGGGCAGGGCCCGGCCACGACCCGGGCGCGCCGGTGCTGAAACACCCGCTGCTGCTGCGCGTCTGGCTCGGCCACCTGTCGGAGCCCGAGCGGCTGCGGACCCTGGTGCACGAGCACATCGCGCGTACGCGGGCCGAGTTGACGGAGGTACGCGAGGCGCTGGCACGAGCCGAGGGCGTGGAGGCGTGGGGCCACCCGCAGATAGCCCTGCGCTGGAGCGAGCGGCGCCTCGTCGGCGAGGTGGAGCAGGCGGAGGCGATGCTCGGGGATCTGGCGGGGCTCGGGGAGGCTGCGGGGCGCGAGGAGCTTTAGTGGGTCATGGGGGGCGGCGCGTCAACGTTCCGGGGTGCGCCCCACGACCGTGTGAAAGGGCTCGCGCCACGGGGCTTTCGGCGGTAGGACGGGTGGGTTCCGCTCCCCCAAGACCCTCGGAGGCGTACCCGCCGTGAGCACCCGTGCCGTGATCGTCGCCGCCGTCATCACCGGATTCGTCCTCGGTATCGCCGGGGTCAGCGACGGCCATGCGGCATCGCGGCCCGCGGGGGTGGGTGCGGTACGGCTGCCTGCGGGGG
>NZ_JAAAHS010000704.1 GCF_009908195.1 Streptomyces boluensis
AACCACCCCCGTACCGCAGGAGCAGTCCCAAGAACAGCCCCACGAGCAGCCGTACGTACCGCCGCCCGAGCCGCGCAGGCGCCGGGTCGCGGTCCTGTCCGTGGCCGGGGCGGCCCTCGCCGTGGTGGCCGTGACGGCGGCGGCGAGCGGGCTGTTCTCCGGCCCGCCCGAGCGCGAACAGGCACTCCCCGACCAGCGCAGCACCGCCCCGTCGACGCCGCTCACGACCGCGCCGAGCCGCACCGGAACCCCGTCCGCGTCCCCCGAGGCGACCGCCACGCCGTCGAGCTCACCGACGGCCACACCCCTCCGTACGGCACCGCCCAGCCGCTCCCCGTCGACCACCGCACCGCCGCCCACCGCCTCCGCGACGGGCTCGATCGGCACGCCCAGGTCACCCGAGAAGCCGGTGCTGACGAAGGGCGACCGGGGCGCGGAGGTACGGGAGTTGCAGAACCGCCTGGCACAGCTGTACCTGTACGCGGGGCCGGAGGACGGCACGTACGGCGTGCTGGTCGAGGACGCCGTGGAGCGCTACCAGTACGCGCGTGGAGTCGATTCGGACCCACCGGGCGTGTACGGCCCCGCCACGCGCGAGGCACTGGAATCGGAGACCGAGGAACCGGAGCGGGACGCGTCCGGAGGCCGGTGAAAACGCCCCCTATGGGGCGCCGATGAGGAACTCGAAGGAACTCAGCGGCGGTCAGGCCGCGGCGGGAGCGACCAGGAGGCGCAGCGTCCGCTCGCCGGACGGTCCTGTCACCGGCTCGACGGTGATCTGGCGCAGGTCCTCGACGTGCACGTCCGGCGCGTACGCCGCCGCGCGGGGGCCGACGCCCACCACGCGCATGCCCGCGGCGCGACCGGCCGCGACGCCCGCCTCGGAGTCCTCGAAGACGAGGCAGTCCGCGGGGTCGACGCCCAGTTCGGCGGCGCCCTTCAGGAAGCCCTCGGGGTCCGGCTTGCTCGCGCCCACGCACTCGGCGGTGACCTTGACCATGGGGATCGGCAGCCCGGCCGCGTCCATCCGGGCCTTGGCGAGCGCGGCGTCGGCCGAGGTGACCAGGGCGTGCGGGAGTTCGGCGATGGCGGCCATGAACGCGGGGGCGCCGCCGACCGGCACGACGCCTTCGACGTCGGCGGTCTCCTCGGCGAGCATCTCGCGGTTCTCCGCGTAGTTCTCCGCCATCGGGCGCTCGGGCAGCAGCACCGCCATGGAGGCGTACCCCTGCCGTCCGTGCACGACCTTGATGACCGCGTCGAAGTCCAGGCCGTACCGCTCGGCCCAGCGGCGCCAGCAGCGCTCCACCACGGCGTCGGAGTTGACGATCGTGCCGTCCATGTCGAGCAGCAGGGCTCGGGCGGTGAGAACGGTGGGCGGCGTGGCCGTCATCGGCATGCTCCAGAACGGGGCGGAGAAAGAATCAAGGTGGCCCCGCCCGCCGGTCAGGGAAAACGAGCGGGAGCCACTTTGTTCCCACACGATACAAAAAAGAGGCGCCACTGCGCCACCGCCCTGCCC
>NZ_JAAAHS010000705.1 GCF_009908195.1 Streptomyces boluensis
GTCGGGCGGGGGCTCGTTTTTCCCCTACCCGCCCCTTCCCGAAAGTCCTCGCCGGACGGGCCTCCTCAAGCGCCGGAGGGGCTGATTTATCAGCCGCTCCGGCGCTTGAGGGGAAAGAAACCGGCCACCCCGGCGCGGGGGGAAAGGTTTCGTGAACGGCTCGGGGCCGCGCCGTGGTTGTCGAGTGTCCGTCCGGAAGTCGTCCTTGTGTGCCCCCTGTGAACGTGGGAATAGTGTCTGTCACCCGTTGGCATGGACGCGACTGTTGCACTAAAGGCGGATATGTCGCTTCCGTGCCCGTGTACGCCTTCAGGGCCCGGTGAACCCCACCGATCCGGGTCCGACCCCCCACAGGAGGACGTGACTTGAAGCACCGACGCATACCGAAGCGCCGCGCGGCCATGGCAGGTGCGGGCATCGCCGCACTGGTCGCCGCAGGTGTCACCTTCCAGACCGCGAACGCGAGTGACGCTCCCACTCCCGAGCTCAAGTCGCTCACCGCGACCGCCGCCGGCAAGCTCGGCTCGACCCTCGGCAAGGACCTCGGCGCGGACGCGGCCGGGGCCTACTACGACGCCAAGTCCAAGTCGCTCGTGGTGAACGTCCTGGACGAGCGGGCCGCCGGGGTCGTCGAGCAGGCCGGCGCCAAGGCCAAGGTCGTCGAGCACTCGCTCGCCGAACTGCGCACCACCCGTAGCGACCTGATCGAGAAGGCCAGCACCAAGGGCGTCTCGTGGGCCCTCGACCCGAAGACCAACAAGGTCGTCGTCACCGCCGACCGTACGGTCAAGGGTGCCGAGCTGAGCAAGCTCACCGAGGCCACCGATGCGCTCGGCTCGCAGGTCGAACTGAAGCGCTCCCAGGGCGAGTTCAAGAAGTTCATCGCCGGTGGCGACGCCATCTGGGGCGGCACCGGACGCTGCTCGCTCGGCTTCAACGTCACGGTCGGCGGCGAGCCGCACTTCCTGACCGCCGGCCACTGCACCGAGGCGATCCAGGAGTGGTCCGAGGAGCAGGGCGGCGCGGTCATCGGCGCGAACGCCGGTTCCAGCTTCCCGGACAACGACTACGGCCTCGTCAAGTACAGCGGCGACACCGCGCACCCCAGCGAGGTCAACCTGTACGACGGTTCGGCGCAGGCCATCGCCAAGGCGGGCGACGCGACGGTCGGGCAGCAGGTGCAGCGCAGCGGTTCCACCACGCAGCTGCACGACGGTGAGGTCACCGGCCTCGACGCGACGGTCGACTATGGCAACGGCGACGTCGTCAACGGCCTCATCCAGACCAACGTCTGCGCCGAGCCCGGCGACAGTGGCGGCGCGCTCTTCGCGGGCGACACCGCGCTCGGTCTGACCTCCGGTGGCAGCGGTGACTGCTCCTCGGGTGGTGAGACGTTCTTCCAGCCGGTGCCGGAGGCGCTTGAGGCTTTTGGGGCGGAGATCGGCTGAGGTTCTTCCGTAACTGGTCCGGGGCTCGGCTCACCTTGGTGGGTCGGGCTCCGGGCTTTTTTGTTCCCCTCCCC
>NZ_JAAAHS010000706.1 GCF_009908195.1 Streptomyces boluensis
ACCCCGCACCCCTGCCCCTCAGCACCACCTCCGGCAGACGACGGCGTCTGCCGACCCACCCTTGGAGTTCCCGTGGCCATCTCGGTCTTCGACCTGTTCTCGGTCGGTATCGGCCCGTCCAGCTCCCACACGGTCGGCCCGATGCGCGCCGCCCGCATGTTCGCGAGCCGCCTGAAGAACGAGGGCCTGCTGGCCCACACCACCGCCGTACGAGCCGAGCTGTACGGCTCCCTCGGCGCCACCGGTCACGGACACGGCACCCCCAAGGCGGTCCTCCTCGGCCTGGAGGGCGAATCCCCGCGCAGCGTCGACGTGGAGACCGCCGACGACCGTGTCGAGACGATCAAGCGCACGGGCCGCCTCAACGTCCTCGGCGTCCACGACATCGCCTTCGACTTCGACACGGACCTGATACTCCACCGCCGCAAGGCCCTGCCGTACCACGCCAACGGCATGACGGTCTTCGCGTACGACCGCGAGGGCGCCCTCGTCCTGGAGAAGACGTACTACTCGGTGGGCGGCGGCTTCGTCGTCGACGAGGACGCTGTGGCGGGCGAGAACCCGATCGTGCTCGACGACACGGTCCTGAAGCACCCGTTCCGCACGGGCGACGAGCTGCTCCGCCTCACCGAGGAGACCGGCCTGTCCATCTCCGCGCTGATGCTGGAGAACGAGAAGGCCTGGCGCACCGAGGACGAGATCCGGGCCGGGCTCCTCGACATCTGGGGCGTCATGCAGTCCTGTGTCTCGCGCGGCATGTCCCGCGAGGGCATCCTCCCCGGCGGTCTCAAGGTCCGCCGCCGCGCCGCCACCTCCGCCCGCCAGCTCCGCGCCGAGGGCGACCCGCTGGCGCACGCGATGGAGTGGATCACGCTCTACGCGATGGCCGTCAACGAGGAGAACGCCGCGGGCGGCCGCGTCGTGACCGCCCCGACGAACGGCGCCGCGGGCATCATCCCGGCGGTGCTGCACTACTACGTGAACTTCGTGCCCGGCGCGGACGAGGAGGGCGTCGTCCGCTTCCTGCTCGCCGCGGGCGCGATCGGCATGCTGTTCAAGGAGAACGCGTCGATCTCCGGCGCCGAGGTCGGCTGCCAGGGCGAGGTCGGCTCGGCCTGCTCGATGGCCGCGGGCGCCCTCGCGGAGGTCCTCGGCGGCTCCCCCGAGCAGGTCGAGAACGCCGCCGAGATCGGCATGGAGCACAACCTCGGCCTGACCTGCGACCCGGTCGGCGGCCTCGTCCAGATCCCGTGCATCGAGCGCAACGGCATGGCCGCGGTGAAGGCCGTCACCGCCGCGAAGATGGCGATGCGCGGCGACGGCTCCCACAAGGTGTCCCTCGACAAGGTCATCAAGACCATGAAGGAGACGGGCGCCGACATGAGCGTCAAGTACAAGGAGACGGCGCGCGGCGGGCTCGCGGTGAACATCATCGAGTGCTGAGCTGCTGCTGAAGCCTGGATACGAGGAGGGCGCCCCGGTCACGGACCGGGGC
>NZ_JAAAHS010000707.1 GCF_009908195.1 Streptomyces boluensis
AGGACTTTCGGGAAGGGGCGGGGAGGGGAAAAACGCCCGGCTGCGACCATGGCCACATGCCCGGCACCGACCTCTCCCCCGCCCGCGGCCCCGCCACCGAGACCCGGCCGGCGGGGGCCGCGTCCCGCGCACGGTACGACCCGTACCTCCTCGCAGGCGCGCTCGCCGTCGGATACGCCCTGGTGTCCGTGCTGCGCTGGCACCGGCTCGACAACCGTTCCTGGGACCTCGGCATCTTCGAGCAGGCGATCCGGGCGTACGCCCACTTCCAGGCGCCGGTCGCGGACCTGAAGGGCCCCGGCACGCACATCCTCGGGGACCACTTCAGCCCGGTGACCGCGCTGCTCGCGCCCCTCTACCGGGTGTTTCCCTCGCCGGTGACGCTGCTCCTCGCCCAGGCCGCGCTGTTCGCGCTCTCCGCGGTGCCGGTGACGCGGGTCGCGGCGCGGCTGCTCGGGCGGGCGCGCGGGCTCGCGATCGGGGTGGCGTACGGGCTCTCGTGGGGGCTGCAGCGCGCCGTCGACTTCGACTTCCACGAGATCGCCTTCGCCGTACCGCTGATCGCGTTCTCCCTCGAAGCGGTGCTGCGCGAGCGGTGGCGGGCCGCGCTGTGGTGGGCGCTGCCGCTGGTCCTCGTCAAGGAGGACCTGGGCCTGACCTGCGCCGCGCTCGCCGTGGTCGTGGCGCTGCGGGCGCGCAGGAAGGAGCCGCGCATGGTGCCGTACGCCATCGGGCTCGCCACGTTCGGCGCGGTCGCCGCGCTGCTCACGTTCACCGTGCTGATACCGGCCTTCAACACCGGCGGCGGCTACGACTACTGGGACAAGGTCAGCGAGGGGCCGACGCCCCTGGACGGCTTGGGCACCAAGTTCCGTACGCTCGGCTGGCTGATCGTCCCCACCACCGGGCTGCTCGCGCTGCGCTCCCCGCTGATCATCGTGGCGCTGCCCACGCTCGGCTGGCGCTTCGTGTCCGGCGACAGCCACTACTGGGGCACCGACTGGCACTACAGCGCCGTCCTCATGCCGGTCGTCGCGCTCGCCCTCGTCGACGCCCTCGACCGGTCCCGGCACAGCGGCCGGGCCTGGCTGCGGGCGTACGCGGCCCAGGTGCCGACCGCCGTGGCCGCGGCGGCGCTGGCCCTGACCACGGCCCTGCCGCTCGGCACGCTCACCGAGTCCGCGACCTACCGCGCGGGGCCCGGTGCGAGCGCCGCGAAGGAGCTGCTCGGGACCATCCCCGACGGGTCGACGGTCGAGGCGAACATAGGGCCGATCAGCCATCTCACGTCCCGTTGCCGGGTGTTCTGGTTCGGCAACACCCAGGGCGTCACCCCCGAGTACATCGCCCTGGAGAACACCGGCGGCAAGTACAAGGACCCGGTAGGGACCGCGCGGAACCTGCACCCCGACGCCAGGTACACCGTGACCGGCACAGCGGGCGGCTACGTACTGCTGAAGCGCATGCTCTGACCGCACC
>NZ_JAAAHS010000708.1 GCF_009908195.1 Streptomyces boluensis
CGGCGGGGTCGCCCCGGCGGTTTCCGCGGGTGCCCCGCTTCCGGTCGGTGCGCCCGGCCCGCAGCGGCTCGTACGCGCCCTGGACGCGCCCGCGACCGCCCTCGCCCTGCCCGTCCCGCTGGTCGACCCGCAGGATCCCAACGCCGGGTTCCTCGCGGGCCTGATGACCTCCGCGCCCGCCGAGTTGATCGCCGCGCTCCGGGCCGCCCCGGCCACTTCGGTGGAGCTGCGCCTGCGTGAGCTGCGGGCCCGCCTGGAGATGGGCGAGCTCGACTCGGCGGCCCGGAACCTCGTCGACCTGGAGCGCGGCCACCCGGACGACTGGCGGGTGGTCTGGTACCGCGGCGTGATCGCCCTGACCTCCGGCGACTTCGAGACCGCCGCGCTCTCCTTCGACGCGGTGTACGACGCGTTCCCCGGCGAGCCCGCGCCCAAGCTCGCCCTGGGCGTCTGCGCCGAGGTGCTGGGCCAGCTGGACAACGCCGCGGAGTACTACCGCCTGGTATGGACGACCGACCCGAGCTATGTCAGCGCCGCCTTCGGCCTGGCCCGGGTGCAGCTGGCCGCGGGCGAGCGGCGTGCGGCGGTGCGTACCCTGGAAGCCGTACCGGAGGCGTCGATTCACTTCACGGCGGCCCGGATAGCCGCCGTACGGGCCCGGCTCCGGGACCAGGCGGCGCACGAACCGCTGCTCGACGATCTGACCGCCGCGGCGGCCCAGGTCGAGGCGCTGCTGAACTTCGGCCTGGACGCGGTCCGCCGCGAACAGTTGTCGACCGAGGTCCTGGGGACCGCACTCGACTGGGTGCTCTCCGGGAGCCGGGGCACTGCGCCGCCGCAGAGCCCCGGGAGCACGGTGCTGCTCGGCAGCAGTCTGGACGAGCGTGGCCTGCGGTTCGGGCTCGAACGCTCGTACCGGACGCTCGCCAGGCTGGCCAAAGGCGGCGCCGAAAGGATCGAACTGGTGGAGCGGGCCAACCGTTTCCGCCCCCGGACGTGGGTGTGATTGATGTCGCAGAAGCACCAGCAGACCGACGGTGCCGCTGGGTCTACGTGCCCCAGCTGCGCCGAGCCGCTGGAGTCGGGTGACCTGTTCTGCGGGGCGTGCGGGTACGACCTGTCGGCCCTGACCGCGACCCGGCAGAACGGCCCCACCGGCACCACCGGTGCCGCTGAGGGCTCTGAGGGCTCTGAGAACTCCGAGGGCTCCGAGGTGGAGTGGCCGGTGGCGCCAGAGGTGGACAGTTCGGACGTACCGGCCCCGGTGCACCTGCCCACCGACCTGGCGGGCACCGACTCGGGCGGCACCGAACTCCCGGACGCCGAGCCGGAGTCGGAACCGGAGGGCCTCGCCGACTTCGACGAGCCGTCCACTCCGTCCCGACGCGCAGCGCAGCTCGATGCCGCGCAGCCCGACCCGCGCACCGCCACCCCCACGCC
>NZ_JAAAHS010000709.1 GCF_009908195.1 Streptomyces boluensis
GTTAGGAACCGGTGGGGGTCGGGGCCAGGGCTTGCGCGGTTGCGTTCATAGTGTTCACTCTCGACAACCGGCGCGGGGCAGGCGGGAGTTCGAAGACAGGCCCTGGCGGGCCACGCGTGACGCGTGGCCCGCCCGCGCCCGGCCGCCGAACGAGGTGCCCGTCGGGTCGCGTACGGCCGACGGGCACCTCGTCCACCGGACGGTCAGCCCGTCCGCGCCGGCGCCGCGTCCTCGGCGGACCGGTCCGGCTCTCCACCCGGGTCCGGTACGTGGCGGGCGTGCGGTAACTCGGGTTCGGTCGCGTCCTGGCGCGGCGGCGCGGGAAGGAGGCGGCTGAAGGCGAAGGGGTCGTTCATGGCTGCCTCGCCTGTCGGTTGCTCATCTGCGGCTCCTTGCCGTGGCGGCTGGGTGGGCAACGGTGATCTCCCTGCCGGGTGATCTTGATGGCATACGAACATATGCGGGGTTTCTTCGCATTTGCGGTGCCGTCAAGACCCACTTGGAGCCCGAACCGGCCACGGTTGCACAGGGCCACCTACGACCGGCCCGTACCCTCCCGCTCCCGGTCGAGGAGTGCGCGTACGGACGGGTGGCGGGAGAGCGGGCCCAGGCTCGCCCGCATGGTGCGGGTCGCCGTGACCACGCTGTGCGAGCGCAGCCCGCCGCCGCAGTCCAGGAACCGCGACCACACCTCGCAGGCCTCCCCGATCCGGCCGGTGCGCAGCAGGAGTTCGGCGCGGCGGGCCAGGGTGAGGGCGAGGCCGCGGCGGTCGTGGGCGGGGCGTTCCTGGGTGGAGCGGTGCAGGGCGCGCGCGGCCGCGGGCAGGTCGCCGAGGGCACGGTGGACCTCGGCCTGCTGGAAGGCCAGCGCACCTGACGGGTAGTCGGCGAACGGGTCCCCCGCCTCGGCCCGGCGCTCGTGCTCACCGGCACGCCGCAGAGCGTCGAAGGCCTCACCCCGGTCACCGGCGGCGGCGTGCGCGACGGCCAGCTGGGCCAGGGTGAAGGCCCGCACCGCGTCGGTGACCTGCGCGGGTAGTGCGTCGACGGCGGCGTGCGCATACGCGAGGGCGGGCCGCCCGTGGCCCAGGTGCAGGGCCTGTGCGGCCATGGCGCGCAGGGTGATCGCCCAGGCCACCCGGTCCTGCGCCTCGTGGGCGAGGTCGAGCGCGAGGCCCAGGTAGCGCTGGGCGATGCCGTGACAGCCCATGTCGCTGTGCATCCGCGCCAGGACGAACACCAAGTGGGCGCTCTGGGTGGCGAGTTGGCGGTGGGTGCGCTCACTGCCGGGGGCGTGCAGCCAGGTCGTGGCGGTGTCGGCGAGGTAGTGGGCGAGGGCGGGGCGGGCGTGGCCGCCGCCGTGCACGTCCATCGCCGCCGCGAAGTGCCGCACCGCCCCGCGCAGCAGGTCGACCTCGGCCACCCCGACCC
>NZ_JAAAHS010000071.1 GCF_009908195.1 Streptomyces boluensis
CCCTGGGGGTGCCCAAGTCGACCGCACCTGAACCACACCGTGCACAATGCACCCCGTGATCCAGGACCTCTTCACACCGTCCGTCCAGCACAGCCTCGAACTGGTCGGAATCTTCGTCTTCGCCATCTCCGGCGCGCTCCTAGCCGTGCGCAAGAACTTCGACGTGTTCGGCATCGCCGTACTCGCCGAGGTCACCGCGCTCGGTGGCGGCATCTTCCGGGACGTGATCATCGGCGCCGTACCCCCGGCCGCCTTCACGGACCTCGGCTACTTCGTCACGCCGCTGTTCGCCGCCGCCCTGGTGTTCTTCCTGCACCCCGAGGTGGAGCGGATCAACCTCGCCGTGAACACCTTCGACGCCGCCGGCCTCGGCCTGTTCTGCGTCTCGGGCACGGTGAAGGCGTACGAGTACGGCCTCGGGCTCACCGCGTCCGCGGCGCTCGGCCTCGCGACCGCGGTGGGCGGCGGCGTACTGCGTGACGTGCTCGCCAACGAGGTGCCGTCGCTGCTGCGCTGGGACCGCGACCTGTACGCGGTGCCCGCGATGGTCGGCTCCGGCATCGTGGTCCTCTGCATCCGCTTCGACGCTCTCAATCCGGTCACCAGCGGCCTCGCCGTGATCACCGCGTTCGTGCTGCGGCTGCTCGCCATCGCCCGGCACTGGCGGGCCCCGCGCGCCTGGAACCGGCGGTCCGCGGTCGACGAAAAAGCTACCGCTCAGTAGTTTCCTGTTGTACGGTGCCACGCATGACTCAGGGCACGACTCAGGGCGCGACTGCGTACACGACTTCCGGCACGACTTCGGGCGCCGCGCAGGCCGCCATCGGTGACAGCGAGTTCGACCGCGACACCGCTGTGGTGCGCCGCGCCCCCGGCGTCTACGACACCGAGCTCTCCGCGGGCTGGACGATCATCAACGCCGTCAACGGCGGCTATCTCCTCGCCGTCCTCGGCCGCGCCCTCGCCGACGCCCTGCCGCACCCCGACCCGTTCACCGTCTCCGCGCACTACCTCACCGCCTCGCAGCCCGGCCCGGCCGTCATCCGCACGGACACGGTCCGCGCCGGCCGCACCCTCTCCACCGGTCAGGCCTCCCTCTTCCAGTACGCGGAGGACGGCTCCGAGGTCGAGCGGATCCGGGTCATCGCCTCGTACGGCGACCTCGGCGCCCTGCCCGACGATGTGCGCACCTCCGCCGAGCCCCCGGCCATCCCGCCGATCGACCAGTGCTTCGGCCCGCAGGACGCCCCCGAGGCGACCCCCGTGCAGGGCAGCACCGCCATCGCGGACCGACTCTGGCTGAAACTCGACCCCGACACGCTCGGCTGGGCGCTCGGCGCACCCTCCGGCAAGGGTGAGATGCGCTCCTGGTTCGGCCTCGCCGACGGCCGCGACGCCGACCCGCTGTCGCTGCTGCTCGCCGTGGACGCGCTGCCGCCGACCGCCTTCGACCTCGGCCTGTCCGGCTGGGTGCCGACCGTCGAGCTGACCGTGCACGTCCGCTGCCGGCCCGCGCCGGGCCCGCTGCGGGTCGCCATCAGGACGCGCAACCTCGCGGGCGGCTTCCTGGAGGAGGACGCCGAGGTCTGGGACAGCGCGGACCGACTGGTCGCCCAGTCCCGCCAGTTGGCCCGGACGGTACTGGCCCGCTAGGACCCCCGTACGTACGCCGTGGGCGCCCCGGCGGCGCCCACGGCAGTGCCCCTGGCGGGCGTCAGCGTTCGTCGAGCCAGTGGTGGCCGCCCACCGTGACCAGGCGCAGCCGGTTGCGGGCCGTGCGGGCGGTCCGCTCGATGCCGTCGGAGCCGGTCTCCAGGAACTCCGCCGCCGTCGTCACCATGTGGTCGACGTACATCCCGCCCAGCATCCGCAGATCCTCGTCACTCCAGTCCCGCGCGGCCTCGTCGGCGGCCAGGGCGCGGGTCATCTCCTCGGTGAACAGCTCCAGTTGGGCCGCGATGGCCTTGCGCACCGGCTCCACGCTGCCGTACCGCTCGCGGACGAGGAAGCGGAAGTGGGCGGGGTGCGCCGCGACATGATGGGCGATCAGCTCGACGGTGCGCTCGATCCGCTGCTCGCTGTCGCCGGTCTCGGCAAGGATCGCGGCGATCATTCCGTGCAGGCTGTCCAGGGTCTCCTCGACCAGGGCTACGCCCAGATCCGGGATGTCCGAGAAGTGGCGGTAGAACCCGGTCGGGGCTATTCCGACGGCCCGGGTCACGGCACGTAGACCGAGACCACTCAGGCTCTGTTGTTCGAGCAGCTCCAGGCTCGCGGACAGCAGGGCCTGACGCGTTCTCAGCTTCTGCGCCTGGCGCGGGCCCGCGGGGCCGGAAGTGTGACTCATGGCATTCAGTAAACAACTGTTCTCTGTCGTACGGGAGGTGCGGGAGCCTCTAGACTGAGGAGTCAGTGAACAGTCGTACGCTGAGTTCGGCGCCGCGCTCCGTCGCCCCGCCGACCGCTCCCTGAGAGGCGCACCGTGATCGCACTTGTCGCCGCACTGCTGTTGTTGGGCGTTCTGCTCGGTTCCGTGGCCCAACTCCCGCTCTCCTTCTCCCTCGTGGCCGCCGTCGTCATCGCCGGCTGGCTGTCCGCCTTCGCCGTGCGCGAGCAGCTCGCGCGCCACCGTTCGGAGTGAGTGCCTTGCTCTCCTTGACCGCTGACCGGAGCACCGCCGAGCCCGCCGAGCCCATCGAGTCCACCGAGTCCGTCGCGTCCGGCGCCCGGCGGCGTCGGGCCGACTCCATGGCCGTCGCCTCCTTCGTACTCGGCCTCCTCGGACTGCTCGTCCTGAACGTCGTCCTCGGCCCGATCGCCCTGACCCTCGCCTGCCTCGCCCTGCGCGGCGGCACCACCCGCAAGGGCCGCGCCCTGCTCGGCCTCGGCCTGGGCTTCGCGGACCTGGCCGTACTGGCCGCCCTGGCGGCCGCCAACGGCACGGTGGCCTGGAACTTCGGCTGAGCCGACGCGCACCTCGCGGGGCGCGATCGGCGGGTGGGGTCTCCGGGGAGCCGGTCGTGCGCCCCTGCGCCCGTCGTGCCCCGCCGCGCGGCTCGTAGAATCGACCGCACCATGGCCTATCTCGACCACGCCGCGACCACTCCGATGCTTCCGGAGGCTGTCGAGGCGATGACCAAGCAGCTCACCGTCGTCGGCAACGCCTCCTCCCTGCACGCCGCCGGGCGGCGGGCCAGGCGCACCGTCGAGGAGGCCCGCGAGACCCTCGCCGACGCACTCGGCGCCCGCCCCAGCGAGGTCGTCCTCACCTCGGGCGGCACCGAGGCCGACAACCTCGCAGTGAAGGGCCTGTACTGGTCCCGCCGCGCGGCCGACCCCGCCCGCACCCGGATCCTCGCCAGCCCCGTCGAGCACCACGCCGTGCTCGACGCCGTGCACTGGCTCGGCGAGCACGAGGGCGCCACCGTCGAGTACCTGCCCGTCGACGGGTACGGCCGGGTGCACCCCGAGGCGCTGCGTGAGGCGCTCGTCCGCAACCCCGACGACGTCGCCCTCGCCACCGTGATGTGGGCCAACAACGAGATCGGCACGGTCATGCCGGTCCGTGAACTCGCCGATGTGGCCGCCGAGTTCGGCGTGCCGCTGCACGCCGACGCCGTCCAGGCCTTCGGCCAGCTCCCGGTCGACTTCGCCGCCTCCGGGCTCGCCGCCATGACCGTCAGCGGCCACAAGGTCGGCGGGCCCTACGGCATCGGCGCGCTGCTCCTCGGCCGGGAGTACAGCCCGGTGCCGGTGCTGCACGGCGGCGGCCAGGAGCGGCATGTGCGCTCCGGGACCCTCGACGTGCCGGCCGTCGCCGCGTTCGCCGTGGCCGGGCGGATCGCCGCCGAGCGCCGCGCGTGGTTCGCCACCGAGATCGGCGGCCTGCGCGACGACCTGGTCGCCGCCGTGCGCGCCGCCGCACCCGACGCGATCCTCGGCGGTGACCCGGACCCGGCGGGCCCCGGCTCCCTCGGCCGGCTCCCCGCCAACGCGCACTTCACCTTCCCCGGCTGCGAGGGCGACTCCCTGCTGCTGCTCCTCGACGCCCAGGGCATCGAGTGCTCCACCGGATCCGCGTGCACCGCGGGCGTGGCCCAGCCGAGCCATGTGCTGCTCGCCACCGGCACCGATCCCGACCTGGCCCGCGGCACCCTGCGCTTCTCGCTCGGCCACACCTCCACGCGCGCGGATGTCGACGCGGTGGCCGAGGCGATCGGCCCGGCCGTCGAACGCGCCAGGTCGGCGGGGCTCAGCTAGGGGACGTCCCCCTTCAGGCCTTGTCCTTGGCACCGTCCTTGGCCGCCGCCCGCACCAGGCGTATGTACTTGTCCCAGTCCCAGTGCGGACCGGGGTCGGTGTGGGTGGCGTCCGGGACTTCGTTGTGCCCGATGATGTGCTTCCGGTCGACCGGGATCTCGTACCGCGCACAGATGTCGGCGGTCAGGCGGGCCGACGAGCGGTACATGACATCGGTCAGGGTCTCCGGCTTGTCGACGAAACCCTCGTGCTCGATGCCGATGCTGCGTTCGTTGTACGAGCGATTGCCCGCGTGGAACGCCACATCCAACTCGCGGGCCATCTGCGCGATATGGCCGTCCTTGCCGCGGATCAGATAGTGCGCCGCCGCGGCGTGCAGCGGATCGCGGAAGACCCGCACCGCCGTCGCGTAACTGCCCTCCGTGACATGGATGACGACCCGGTCGACGGTGAAGTCCGCGGGCCGGTCCGCGTACCGCAGATTCGCCTCCGACGCGGCGATCCACTGGGCGCCCGCGTGGTCCACGTCCCCGTCGTTGCGCTGCTTGTCGATGCCGGGCACCCGCCACCACAGGCGGCCCAGCTCCTCGTGGAACAGCGTGGCCCCCGCGCCGACGGTCACCGCCCCACCGATCAGCAGCCCGCGGCGGCTGATGCCGCGCCCGGACCGCTGCTGTTTCCCGTCGCCGGACTGTTCGTCGGCCACCGCGTACCTCCCCGTGCTCCCCCGTGTTCCCCGTGATCGTAGAAACGCGCGAAGGCCCGCCGAAGGTTCCGACTACCCTGGAGGAGTTATGACTGAGATCCCCGCCGCCCCGCAGCGCCGCCTCCGTGTCCTCGCCGCCATGTCCGGAGGGGTCGACTCCGCCGTCGCCGCCGCCCGCGCCGCGGAGGCCGGGCACGACGTGACCGGAGTGCACCTGGCGCTCTCGGCGAACCCCCAGTCCTTCCGCACCGGGGCCCGCGGCTGCTGCACCATCGAGGACTCCCGCGACGCCCGCCGCGCCGCCGACGTCATCGGCATCCCCTTCTACGTCTGGGACCTCGCCGACCGCTTCCGCGAGGACGTCGTGGACGACTTCGTCGCCGAGTACGAGGCGGGGCGCACCCCCAACCCCTGCCTGCGCTGCAACGAGAAGATCAAGTTCGCCGCGCTCCTCGACAAGGCGCTCGCCCTCGGCTTCGACGCGGTCTGCACCGGGCACTACGCCCAGGTCATCACGGACGCGGACGGCAACCGCGAACTGCACCGCGCCTCCGACATGGCCAAGGACCAGTCGTACGTACTCGGTGTCCTGGACGACCGGCAGCTCGCGCACGCGCTGTTCCCGCTGGGCGACACCGTGACCACCAAGGACGAGATCCGCGCCGAGGCCGAGCGCCGCGGCCTGGCCGTCGCCAAGAAGCCGGACTCGCACGACATCTGCTTCATCGCCGACGGCGACACCCAGGGCTTCCTCGCCTCCCGGCTCGGCAAGGCCGAGGGCGACATCGTCGACGAGGCCGGCGCCAAGCTGGGCACGCACGAGGGGGCGTACGGCTACACCATCGGCCAGCGCAAGGGCCTGCGCATCGGCACCCCGGCCCCCGACGGCAAGCCGAGGTACGTCCTCGACATCTCGCCGGTGAACAACACGGTGACGGTCGGCCCCGTGGAGGCGCTCGACGTGACCGCCCTGACGGCCCTCAAGCCCCGCTGGTGCGGCACCGCCCCCGCGGCCGCGGGCACCTACACGGCCCAGCTGCGCGCCCACGGCGGCGAGACCCGGGTGCACGCGGAGCTGGTCGACGGCACCCTGAACGTCACGTTCGACGAGCCGGTCCGCGGCGTCGCCCCGGGCCAGGCCATCGTGCTGTACGACGGCACGCGCGTGGTGGGCTCCGCGACCATCGCGACGACGGAGCGGGCGACGGCCGCGGCGTAGGCCTTCTCAGCCCGCCACTTCCACCTCGTAGAAGCAGAAGTGGTCCTTGATCCCGGCCACTTCGGGCTTCGGGTCCGGGTACGCCCACACCAGATCGGGCGCCCCCGGCAGCGACCAGTACGAGGCGGTCCCCTTGAACGGGCAGTACGTGTGCGTCTCCGACGCGGTCAGCAGCTCGGTGCGTACGTCATCGGGCGGCAGGTAGTAGCGCGCCGGGTAGCCGGTCTCGCGCAGCACCAAGGGGCGCGCGCTGTCGGCGAGCACTTGCCCGTCGCGCACCACCCGCACCCGGTCCGTGCCCTGCTCGACGGTGATCCTGTGTCCTGCGGCCACGGTGCGGCCCTCCCGGAGTACGAGTCGACGTCACCCCGTACAGCACGCGCGTGGCGCCTGTTCTTCCCGTACGCGCGTGTTCTTGCCGTACGCGCGCGTGGAGTTCGCCGGGCGGTCCGGCGGGGACGCGTTGTCGGTGGCGGGTCGTACGGTGGGCTCCATGAGAATCTGCGTCTTCCTCTCCGCCGCCGACCTCGACGAGCGCTACACCCGCCCCGCCCGCGAGTTCGCCGAGCTGCTCGGCAAGGGCGGCCACACCCTCGTCTGGGGCGGCTCCGACGTGGGCCTGATGAAGGTCGTCGCTGACGGCGTGCAGCAGTCCGGCGGCCGCCTCGCCGGTGTCTCCGTCGACTTCCTGCAGGCCAAGGCGAGGCCCGTCACCGAGCCCGACGTGATGCTGGTCACGGGCGACCTGGCGGAGCGCAAGGCGCAGCTCCTGGAGCAGGCCGACGCCGTAGTGGTCATGGTGGGCGGCACCGGCACGCTCGACGAGGCCACCGAGATCCTGGAGTTGAAGAAGCACGGCAGGACCACCAAGCCGGTGGTGCTGCTGAACACGGCGGGGTTCTACGACGGCCTGAAGCAGCAGTTCCACCGCATGGAGGACGAGGGCTTCCTGCCCGTCCCCCTCACCGACCTCGTCTTCTTCGCGGAGGAGCCGGTCGGCGCCCTCGCGTACATCGAGGAGGCAGCGGGCACCCGCTGACCCGGCGGTTGCGACAATGTGACGCATGGCTACCCATGTGATCACCGGAGCGGGCTCCGGCATCGGCGCGGCTGTCGCCCGCCGTCTCCACGAGCGCGGTGACGACCTCGTGCTCTTCGCGCGCAACGCGGGCCGCGCCAAGGAACTCGCCGCGCGGTACGAAGGCGCCCGCACCCTCGTCGGTGACCTCGCCGAGCCCGACCGGCTCTCCTGGGCCTTCTCGCACCAGTCGCTGCCCGACCGGGTCGACTCGCTCCTGCACATCGCGGGCGTCGTCGACCTCGGCCGGGTCGGCGACCTCACCCCCAAGACCTGGCGCTCCCAGCTGGACGTGAACCTCATCGCCCCGGCCGAGCTGACCCGGCACTTCCTGCCCCAACTCCGCGTCGCCCAGGGCCATGTGGTGTTCGTGAACTCCGGCGCGGGCCTGAGCGCCTCCGCCGAGTGGTCCGCGTACGCCGCCTCCAAGCACGGCCTGAAGGCGCTCGCCGACTCGCTGCGCCACGAGGAGAAGCCGAACGGCCTGCGCGTCACCTCGGTCTACCCCGGCCGCACCGCCAGCCCCATGCAGGCCAAGGTGCACCAGCAGGAGGGCAAGGAGTACGACGCCGAGCGCTGGATCGACCCGGAGTCCGTGGCGACGACCATCCTGATGGCCCTCGACCTGCCCCGTGACGCGGAGGTCAACGACCTGACGGTGCGGCCCGGCCGATGAGTGAGCACCCCTTCGGCCCCGCCACCGGCATCGGCTCCCTGCCCGGCGGCGACGCG
This sequence comes from Streptomyces boluensis, assembly GCF_009908195.1. GTDB lineage: Bacteria > Actinomycetota > Actinomycetes > Streptomycetales > Streptomycetaceae > Streptomyces > Streptomyces boluensis. The sequence continues at coordinate 7,996 of NZ_JAAAHS010000071.1, forward strand.
CGCGAGGCCGCGAAGACGATCACGGGGACCTTCGACGAGTTCCCGTTCCTCGCCGAACTGCCCGCGCGCGGCCCGGGATCCGACATGATCGGCCGTACCGCCGGACTCCTCGTCGAGGTCTACGCGCGCGTGGAGCCCAGCGGTTGGCGGATCGGCGACCGGCCCGGCATGGACACCCGGCGCGCCCGCTCCTGGCTCGGCGAGGACCTCGATGCCCTGGAGGAGTTCACCCAGGGGTACGAGGGCCCGCTCAAGGTGCAGGCGGTGGGGCCCTGGACGCTCGCCGCGGCCCTGGAGCTGCGCAACGGCGAGGTCGCCCTCTCCGACGCCGGGGCCTGCCGCGACCTCGCCGGTTCGCTGACCGAGGGACTCGTCCGGCACCTCGACGACGTACGCCGCCGGGTGCCCGGTGCCACGCCGGTGCTGCAGCTCGACGAGCCGTCCCTGACCGCCGTGCTGCGCGGGCGGATCAAGTCCGCCAGCGGCTACCGCACCCACCGGGCCGTGGACCGGCAGGTCGTGGAGGCCGCGCTGCGCTCGGTGATCGAGGCCGTGGACGTGCCCGTCGTGGTCCACTCCTGCGCGCCGGACGTGCCGTTCGCGCTGCTGCGGCGCGCGGGCGCCGGCGGTGTCTCCTTCGACGCGTCGCTGCTCACCGAACGTGACGAGGAGTCGATCGGTGAGGCCGTGGAGGGCGGCACGAAACTGTTCGCGGGCGTCGTGCCGTCCACCGACGCCCCATTGTCAGACCCTGCCAGTAACGTCAGTGGTGTCAGGACGCTGTGGCGCAGGCTGGGGCTGAATCCGGGGACGCTCGCGGACTCGGTCGTGGTCACGCCGTCGTGCGGACTCGCGGGGGCTTCTCCCGCGTATGCCCGCAAGGCGCTCGCGCACTGTGTCACGGCGGCGAGATCACTCGCGGACAACCCTGAGTAACGGTTACGGGAGGACTGAGACGGTGGCCGGCGACAAGGACGCACAGACTGCCTCGACCGCGAGCTCCGTGCCCGCGCAGGTGCGCGAGCAGCACGCGCAGCTCGCGGAGCAGGTCGAGGAGCACCGCTTCCGTTACTACGTGAAGGACCAACCGGTCGTCAGCGACGCGGAGTTCGACCGGCTGCTTCGCTCCCTGGAGGCGCTGGAGGAGCAGCACCCGGAGCTGCGCACCCCCGACTCCCCGACCCAGAAGGTCGCGGGGGCGTACGCGACGGAGTTCACCGCCGTCGAGCACCGCGAGCGCATGCTGTCCCTGGACAACGCCTTCGACGACGAGGAGCTCAGCGCCTGGGCCGACCGCGTCGCGAAGGACGTCGGCACGGGGGAGTTCCACTTCCTGTGCGAGCTGAAGGTCGACGGCCTCGCGGTGAACCTGACGTACGAACACGGGCGTCTGACCAGGGCCGCCACCCGCGGCGACGGGCGTACGGGCGAGGACATCACGCCCAACGTCCGGACGATCTCGGACATCCCGGAGCGTCTGAAGGGCGACCGCGTTCCGGAGCTCGTGGAGGTCCGCGGCGAGGTCTTCTTCCCGATGACGGGCTTCGAGGAACTCAACGCCCGCCTGGTGGCAGGCGGCGACAAGCCCTTCGCCAACCCCCGTAACGCGGCGGCGGGTTCACTGCGCCAGAAGGACCCCAGGGTCACCGCGAGCCGTCCGCTGCACATGGTGGTGCACGGCATCGGCGCCCGCGAGGGCTTCGACATCGACTGCCTCAGCCATGCCTATGAGCTGCTGCACGAGTGGGGCCTGCCCACGGCGCAGTACAACCGGCGGGTGCGGGGCATCGACGAAGTGCGGGAGTTCATCGCGTACTTCGGGGAGAACCGGCACTCGGTCGAGCACGAGATCGACGGTGTGGTCGTCAAGCTCGACGAGATCCCGCTGCAGGGCCGCCTCGGCTCCACCTCGCGGGCGCCGCGCTGGGCGATCGCCTGGAAGTACGCGCCGGAGGAGGTCAACACCAAGCTGGTGGACATCCGCGTCGGCGTGGGCCGCACCGGTCGCGTCACGCCGTACGCGTGCGTGGAGCCCGTCACGGTCGCGGGCTCCGAGGTCGAGTTCGCCACGCTGCACAACCAGGACGTGGTCAAGGCCAAGGGCGTCTTCATCGGCGACACCGTGGTGCTGCGCAAGGCGGGCGATGTCATCCCGGAGATCCTCGGTCCGGTCGTGGACCTCAGGGACGGCAGCGAGCGGGAGTTCGTGATGCCCGCCGAGTGCCCCGAGTGCGGTACGCCGCTGCGGCCCATGAAGGAGGGGGACATCGACCTGCGCTGCCCCAACTCCCGCTCCTGTCCCGCCCAGTTGCGGGAGCGGCTGTTCTACCTCGCGGGCCGCAAGTGCCTCGACATCGAGAACTTCGGCTATGTCGCCGCCACCGCGCTCACCCAGCCCCTGGAGCCCGCCGAGCCGCCGCTGCGGGACGAGAGCGGCCTCTTCGACCTCACCGTCGAGGAGCTCCTGCCCATCAAGTCGTACGTCCTCGACCAGGACACCGGTCTGCCCAAGCGCGACCCGAAGACCGGCGAGGAGAAGATCGTCACCTTCTTCGCCAACCAGAAGGGCGAGGCGAAGACCAACACCCTGGCGATGCTGAAGAACATCCAGGAGGCCAAGGACCGCCCCCTGGCTCGCATCATCACCGGCCTCTCCATCCGGCACGTCGGCCCGGTGGCCGCCGAGGCGCTGGCCCGCGAGTTCCGTTCCCTGGAGCGGATCGAGGAGGCGAGCGAGGAGGAGCTGGCCGCCGTCGAGGGTGTCGGCCCGACCATCGCCGCCTCCCTGAAGCAGTGGTTCGAGGAGGACTGGCACCGCGAGATCCTGCGCCGCTGGCGGACCGCCGGAGTGCGGATGGAGGAGGAGGGCGCGGGCGACGAAGGGCCCCGTCCGCTGGCCGGAATGACGGTCGTCGTGACCGGAACGCTGCAGAGATATACGCGTGATGGCGCAAAAGAAGCCTTGCAGCAGCTTGGAGCCAAGGTGACCGGATCCGTCTCCAAGAAGACGTCTTTTGTGGTGGTTGGGGAGAATCCGGGTTCGAAATATGACAAGGCCATGCAGGTCAAGGTGCCGGTTCTGAACGAGGACGGGTTCGCCGTGCTCCTCGAACAGGGCCCCGACGCCGCGCGGGACGTCGCGCTTTCGGCTGAGGAGTAGCGGTTGAAGGCCACCCGTTCAGCGCATACCAGATGCATACGGGTGGCCAGGTCGCATTCAGGCAACCGTCGCCGACCGCTGCCCGTGGAGGCCTTCTGCGGCCTACTGTTGAGGAGTGCGCCTGCCGTGCCCCGCCGCGAAGGGGGGCATCCCCTGCTCCTCGGGACCGTCGGGGAAGGCTTTTCAGACGCGGTGACTTCTGAACACGAGGGCCGCGTGGCGTGGGCACCGCCGGCTGTGAGAGGGACGGGAATGAAACCGACCGAGAGCGCCGATCCGGCGTCAGGGCTGCGCCGGTTCACCATGCCCGCGGTGCCGACGGCGGTCGTGATGACCGCCGCCGTGGTTCTGACAGCGGGCTTCGTGCGGGCCTTCACCGATCAGCACGCACTCTTCCCGCGCGGTGTCGTCGGCTGGTCCCTCGCGATCCTCACGGGCGTCATCGTGGGCCACCTCGTGGCACTCGGCCGCGAGCGCTGGTGGGGCGGCACCGGCTCCGGCGCCGCCCTCACCCTGGCCGTCCTGCTCCTTTACGGCTGGGTGCCCGCGGGCATGGTCAGCCTCTCCGTCGTCGTCCTGGTCGCCGCCGCCCGCAGACGCCGCTGGCGCGAGGGCGTCCTCAACGGCGCCGTCGACATCCTCGGCATCGGCGCCGGAGCCCTGGTCCTCGCGGCCTTCGGCCAGGCCCCGTCGGTGGAAAGCCCGTGGCACCCGGACAGTTGGGACGTCTGGAGCGCCCCTCAGATCGTCCTGGTCGCCGCCGCGTATCTCCTGGTGACCCGTCTGCTGATCTGGTACCTCCACGCCCCGCACGGCGAGGGGCTGCCGACCGTCGCGCGTACGGCCCTGGTGCGCCAGGCCCTCGTCGGCGTCGCACTGCTCGGCATCGCCCCGCTGATCTGCGTAGTCGCCACCGCCCTGCCGATCCTGCTGCCGCTGTTCGCGGTCCCGCTGATCGCGCTCGACTCCACCCTGTGGATCGCCCGCGCCCGCGCCGAGGAGCAGTTGCGCGACCCGCTCACCGGACTGCCCAACCGGCAGTGGCTGTTGGAGCGCACCTGGACCGCCCTGGACGAGGCCGAGCGGCAGGGTGCGCGCTCCGCGCTCGTCCTGATCGACCTGGACCGTTTCCGTTCCGTCAACGACACCCTCGGCCATCTCGCCGGTGACCGGCTGCTGCTGCAGATCGCCGACCGGCTCAGGGACGCCCTGCCGCGCGGTGCGGAGGCCGCGCGGCTCGGCGGCGACGAGTTCGCGGTGCTCCTGCCGACCTGCGACTCGACGACCAGCGCCGCGCGGGTGGCCCGCACCCTGGTCGCCGAACTCAGCTCCCCGCTCGACCTCGACGGACTCACCCTCGTCCTGGAGGCCAGCGCGGGCCTCGCCGTCTTCCCCGACCACGCGCTCGACGCCGAAGGGCTGCTGCGCCGGGCCGATGTGGCGATGTACCAGGCGAAGCGCGACCGTACGGGCGTGGAGGTGTACGAGTCGAAGCGTGACTCCAACACCCCCGACCGGCTCGGCCTGTTGGGCGACCTGCGCCGCGCCCTCGACGCCGGCGATGTCGAGCTGCACTACCAGCCGAAGGTCCGCTTCGACGGTCAGGTCGCGGGGCTTGAGGCGCTGGTGCGCTGGGTGCACCCGGAGCGCGGCAAGGTCCCGCCGGACGAGTTCATCGCCATCGCCGAGTCGTCCGGCCTGATGCCGCACCTGACGGAGTACGTCCTGGAGACCGCGCTCGCCCAGGTCGCCCGCTGGCAGGCGCAGGGCCTGAAGGTCCCGGTCGCGGTGAACGTGTCGCCGCGCGACGTGCACACCCCCGGCTTCGCGGGCGCGGTCGCCGCCCGCCTCGCCCGGCACGGCGTACCGGCGGGGGCACTCCAGCTGGAGATAACGGAACACGTGCTCCTGGAGGACCCGCAGCGGGCCGCGGACACCCTGGCCGGGCTGACCGGGCACGGCGTGAAGATGTCGCTCGACGACTTCGGCACCGGGTACTCCTCCCTTGTGCATCTGCGCCGGCTGCCCGTCAGCGAGCTGAAGATCGACCGCTCGTTCGTGGCCCGCCTGGCGGTGGACAACGAGGACGCGGAGATCGTCCGCTGCACCGTCGACCTCGCGCACTCCCTCGGACTGCTCGTCGTCGCGGAGGGCGTCGAGGACGATGAGACCTGGGAGCGGCTGCGGGACCTCGGCTGTGACGCGGTGCAGGGCTGGCTGGTGGCGGCGGCGATGCCCGCGGTGGAGGCCACGGCCTGGCTGCGCGCGCGGGGTTCGCGCGGCTGGCGCCGCCCCGCCGAGCTGTTGGCCGAGGCCGACGCAGACGCCCAGGAGGACGCGGATCGCCCCTCCGGGCACGTGGTGAAGTAGCCCCGCGACACGGCGGTGCAGGAACGGTACGCCGCTGTGTCGTCCGCCGCGCCGGGGTGCGTCGGGCGGACCTAGGGGCGGTCCGGTGAAACCGTTTAACGGGCACGGGGCGCGGCCCCATAGGATTGGGCCAGACACATCACGCTCACCCCAGTGAGGATCCGCATGCCTGGCATTACGCGCGAGGAGGTCGCCCACCTCGCTCGGCTGGCGCGTCTGGAGCTGAAGGATGAAGAGCTCGATCACTTCTCCGGCCAGCTGGACGACATTCTCGGCGCAGTAGCACGCGTCTCCGAGGTCGCCGACCAAGACGTACCGCCGACCTCCCACCCGCTGCCGCTGACCAATGTCATGCGAGCGGACGAGGTCCGTCCGTCGCTCACCCCCGAGCAGGCGCTCTCCGGCGCCCCGGCCCAGGAGCAGCAGCGTTTCAAGGTGCCGCAGATCCTGGGGGAGGACTAAGAAGTCATGACGGACAACAGCAACATCATCAAGCTCACCGCCGCGGAGATCGCGGCGAAGATCGCTTCCGGCGAGCTCACCGCCGTCGAGGTCACCGAGGCCCACCTGGCCCGGATCGACGCCGTCGACGAGAAGGTGCACGCCTTCCTGCACGTCGACCGCGAGGGCGCCCTCGCGCAGGCCCGCGCCGTCGACGAGAAGCGCGCCAAGGGCGAGAAGCTCGGCCCGCTGGCCGGCGTCCCGGTCGCGCTCAAGGACATCTTCACCACCGAGGGCATCCCGACCACGGTCGGCTCGAAGATCCTCGAGGGCTGGCTGCCGCCGTACGACGCGACGCTCACGAAGAAGCTCAAGGCCGCCGACGTGGTCATCCTCGGCAAGACCAACATGGACGAGTTCGCCATGGGGTCGTCGACGGAGAACAGCGCGTACGGCCCGACCGGCAACCCCTGGGACCTGACCCGGATCCCCGGCGGCTCCGGCGGTGGCTCCTCGGCCGCGCTCGCCTCGTACGAAGCGCCGCTCGCCATCGGCACCGACACCGGCGGTTCCATCCGTCAGCCCGCGGCCGTCACCGGCACGGTCGGCGTCAAGCCGACCTACGGCGGCGTCTCCCGCTACGGCATGGTGGCGTTCTCCAGCTCCCTCGACCAGGGCGGCCCGTGCGCGCGCACGGTCCTCGACGCGGCGCTGCTTCACGAGGCCATCGCCGGGCACGACCCGCTCGACTCCACCTCCATCGACGCCCCGGTCCCGGCGGTCGTCGAGGCCGCGCGCAACGGCTCCGTACAGGGCATGCGCGTCGGTGTCGTCAAGCAGTTCCGCGGCGAGGGCTACCAGGCCGGTGTCGTGCAGCGCTTCGACGAGTCGGTCGCGCTCCTCAAGGAGCTGGGCGCCGAGATCGTCGAGCTGGACTGCCCGTCCTTCGACCTGGCCCTGTCGGCGTACTACCTGATCGCGCCGTCGGAGTGCTCCTCCAACCTGGCCCGCTTCGACGCCATGCGGTACGGCCTGCGGGTCGGCGACGACGGTACGAAGTCCGCCGAGGACGTCACCGCGCTCACGCGTGAGGCCGGCTTCGGTGACGAGGTCAAGCGCCGCATCATCCTCGGTACGTACGCCCTGAGCTCCGGCTACTACGACGCGTACTACGGCTCCGCGCAGAAGGTCCGCACGCTCATCACGCGGGACTTCGAGAAGGCCTTCGAGCAGGTCGACGTGATCGTGTCGCCGACGACGCCCACCACGGCCTTCCCGATCGGTGAGCGCACGGACGACCCGATGGCGATGTACCTCGCCGATGTGTGCACCATCCCGACCAACCTGGCCGGCAACGCCGCCATGTCCCTGCCCTGCGGCCTCGCGCCGGAGGACGGGCTTCCGGTCGGGCTGCAGATCATCGCCCCCGCCATGAAGGACGACCGCCTGTACAAGGTGGGCGCGGCCGTCGAGACGGCCTTCGTGGAAAAGTGGGGTCACCCGCTGCTTGAGGAGGCTCCGTCGCTGTGACTGCCATGGCTAAGAAGGCCAAGAACTTCAAGAAGTCCAAGACCGGCCTCTACGTCTCGCTGGCCAGCACCGCGTTCGGTGCCCTGGGCGTCGCCAAGCAGGCCAAGATGGCCCGCCAGGACGACGACATGCTGCGCCTCGTCGACGCCGCGGTCTCGGCCGCTGCCATCGTCACCGGCCTGGCCATCCTCTACCGCGAGCTGAAGCGGCTCGGCGACGACGACGTCCTGCTGGGCTGAGAGGGAAAGTTTCACCGTGACTGTCACGACTGACCTGGAGTCGTACGAGGACGCGCTCGCGTCGTACGACCCCGTCATGGGCCTCGAGGTCCATGTCGAACTCGGCACCAAGACGAAGATGTTCTGCGGCTGCTCCACGGAGCTGGGCGCGGACGCCAACTCGCAGACCTGCCCGACCTGCCTCGGCATGCCGGGTTCGCTGCCCGTCGTCAACGCGATCGGCGTCGAGTCCGCCATCAAGATCGGCCTCGCGCTGCACTGCGAGATCGCCGAATGGTGCCGCTTCGCCCGGAAGAACTACTTCTATCCGGACATGCCGAAGAACTTCCAGACCTCCCAGTACGACGAGCCGATCGCCTTCAACGGCTATCTGGACGTGCAGCTGGAGGACGGCGAGGTCTTCCGCGTGGAGATCGAGCGCGCCCACATGGAGGAGGACACCGGCAAGTCGACGCACGTCGGCGGTGCCACCGGCCGAATCCAGGGCGCCTCGCACTCGCTGCTCGACTACAACCGCGCGGGCATCCCGCTGATCGAGATCGTCACCAAGCCCATCGAGGGCGCGGGCGAGCGGGCACCCGAGGTCGCCAAGGCGTACGTCGCGGAGCTGCGCGAGGTCATCAAGGCGCTCGACGTCTCCGAGGCCCGGATGGACAAGGGCCAGATGCGCTGCGACGTGAACCTGTCGCTGCGGCCGCACGGGCGCGAGGAGTTCGGCACCCGCTCGGAGACGAAGAACGTCAACTCGCTGCGCTCCGTGGAGCGTGCCGCGCGCTTCGAGATCCAGCGGCACGCGGCCGTGCTCAACTCCGGCGGCTCCATCGTCCAGGAGACCCGGCACTTCCACGAGGAGGACGGTTCCACCACCTCCGGCCGCATCAAGGACAACGCCGAGGACTACCGGTACTTCCCGGAGCCCGACCTCGTGCCCGTCGCCCCGGCCCGCGCGTGGGTCGAGGAGCTGCGGGCGGGGCTGCCCGAGATGCCGCGCGTGCGCCGTAACCGGCTGCGTGAGGAGTGGGGCGTCACCGAGCACGACATGCAGTCGATCCTCAACGCCGGTGCGGTCGACCCGATCGTCGCCACGATCGACGCGGGCGCCCCGGCCGACCAGGCCCGCAAGTGGTGGATGGGCGAGCTGGCCCGTAACGCCAACGAGCAGGGCAAGGCGCTCGACGAGCTGTCGATCACCCCGGCGCAGGTCGCCCGGGTCGCCGCACTCGTCGCCGCGGGCGACCTCAACGACAAGCTGGCCCGCCAGGTCATCGAGGGCGTGCTCGCGGGCGAGGGCGACCCGGACACGGTGGTCGAGAAGCGCGGTCTGAAGGTCGTCTCCGACGAGGGCGCGCTCACCGCCGCCGTCGAGGAGGCCATCGCCGGCAACCAGGCCATCGCGGACAAGATCCGTGGCGGCAAGGTGGCCGCGGCCGGTGCGCTGGTCGGCGCGGTCATGAAGGCCACGCGCGGGCAGGCGGACGCGGCCCGCGTCAAGGAGCTTATCCTGGAGAAGCTGGGCGTCGAGGGCTGACGCTTTCTTCTCGTACGACTCCTTCTCGTACGGACGCCGAGTTCGTAGACATGTGAGGGCGGGACCGGAACTTCCGGTCCCGCCCTTCGTGTTGGGGGGTCCGGTTGGACAACGGGGACCGGTGCTTGGACCGTTCACCGCCGAGTCGGCCGTACGTCTTCCCTCATCCATCCGTCCTGCATAGCTTCCCGAACGTCACACCGGACTCGGGAGGATCACTTGGCCACGGACACCTCAGGCGCGGGGCTCTCGCGGCGTCGGCTGCTCGCCCTCGGCGGCGGAGCGCTCGGCGTCGCCACGGCGGGCTCGCTGCTGCCGCCCTCGCTGCAGGCCGCGCTCGCCGCCGAACCGCCGTCCGGCGGCCTCGACGCCGTCAAGCACGTCGTGATCCTGATGCAGGAGAACCGGTCCTTCGACCACTACTTCGGCTCCCTGCGCGGCGTCCGCGGCTTCGGCGACCGCAACGCGATCCAACTGCCCGACGGCAAGCCGGTGTTCGAGCAGCCCGCGCTCCTCAGCACCGTGCTGCCCTTCCCGGTGCGCGCGGCCGCCGAGGCGCAGCAGAAGGACGCGCAGTACATAGGCGACCTCGACCACTCCTGGTCGGGCGGCGCGAAGGCCTGGAACAAGGGCTGGATGGACAACTGGATCACCGCCAAGTCGGCGGCGACCATGGCGTACTACACGCGCGAGGACATCCCGCTGCACTACGAGCTCGCGGACACGTTCACCATCTGCGACGCGTACCACGCATCGATCCACACCTCCACCAGCCCCAACCGCAACCACCTGTGGAGCGGCAAGACGGGCAACGAGGCCAACGGCGACCGCGCGGTCGGCAACGACGCCTACGCGGAGGGCACGCACCCCGGCTACGACTGGGGCACGTACGCCGAGCGCCTGGAGAAGGCGGGGCGCGGCTGGCGCACGTACACCGAGTGGGAGAACTTCACCGACAACCAGATCGAGTTCTTCACCACCTTCAAGGCCATCGCCCGCAAGGTGCTCGACGGCACCGGGCACACGTTCATGGAGTCCTTCTACGCCAAGGTGCGCGAGGCCGCCGACGAGACCGAGCGGGAGAAGCTGCTCGCGGCGCTCGAAGAGGGCGTGAAGTCCCTTGACGCGGCGGAGCGTTCGCTGTTCGAGCGGGCCCTGCGCCGGGTGCCGACCGGCACCCTCGCCGAGGAGTTCGGCCGGGACATCGCCGCGGGGAAGCTGCCCGAGGTGTCGTACCTGGTGCCGTCCGCGCTCGACTCCGAGCACCCCGGATCGTCCTCGCCGATCCACAGCGCCACCCTCGTCTACAAGGTCCTCGACGCGCTCGCCTCGCACCCCGAGGTGTGGCGGCACACCGTCGTGTTCATCAACTACGACGAGAACGACGGCTTCTTCGACCACGTACCGCCGCCCGTGCCGCCCGCCGACGTGACCGAGGAGCACTGGCAGGGGCAGCCGACCGGGCTCGGGATCCGGGTGCCGATGCTGGTGGTGTCGCCGTGGAGCGTCGGCGGGCACGTCACCTCCGAGGTCTTCGACCACACCTCCGTGATCCGTTTCCTGGAGCGGTGGACCGGTATCGAGGAGCCGAACATCAGCGACTGGCGGCGGCAGGTCACCGGCGACCTGACCGGGGCCTTCGACTTCACGCGCGGCCGCCCGCAGCCCGAGGTCGAACAGCCGGGAGCCGTACCGCCGTTCACCGGCCGCTGGCGCCCGCAGCCGCCGAAGGACCAGCAGATGCCCGAGCAGGAGCCGGGCCGCCGGCCCGCGCGCCCGCTGCCCTACCAGCCGGACGCGCACGGCACGGTCGCCGCCGACGGCGCGCACCTCGAGCTGAGCCTGTCGAACACCGGCCGCTCCAGCGCGCACTTCGCGCTCTACCCGTACGCCGGTGAGTACGACGTGCCGCAGCACCTCGATGTAAGGGGCGCGGCGCAATGGCGGGTGCCCCTTACCGAGGGCGCGTACCGCTTCACGGTGACCGGGCCGGGCGGCTTCCGCCGGGAGTTCGCCGGGAGCGCCGAGGGCACCGCCGCGGTGACGACCGGCCTGGACGCAGGCGCGCGTACCGTGCGGTTGACGCTGCGCAACACCGGCAGGACGACGGACCTGACCTTCACGGTGCGCCCGCTCGCGTACGCCGATGTGCCGTCCCGCACGGTCACGGTGCGGCCGGGAAGCAGCCGCACCGTGGAGCACGAGGCCGGCGAGGCGCACGGCTGGTACGACCTGGAGGTCGTGGCGGCGGGCGACGAGCCGTTCCGGCGGCGCCTGCTGGGTCACATCGAGAACGGGCGGGCCGGCGTCTCCGGCTGACCCCGCCGCCACCGCCACCGCCACCGTCGCGAGAGGTCCCGGGCCCTGCTGCTCCCGGGCCCGGGACCTCCGTTCCGGATCCGCGACGCAAGCCTGTGAGTAACCCCACGAAACGGGCAAAGGATCTCTTCTTGCTGTCAGAGTGCTGCCTGTAGGTCCCGATGTCGGATATCTGTCGGGTTGACGTTCTTTTCGGGCTGTTCCCGATAGAGACCCAAAAACCTCCCAGGGAGCAGCTCTGTGGCAGCACTCGCTCGGTGGTGCGTTCAGCACCGCCTCGTAGCCGTACTGCTCTGGCTCCTCGCTCTCGGCGGGGTGAGCGCCGCCGCGGTCGCCGCCGGGACCGCGTACTCCAACAACTACGACGTGCCCGGCACCGAGTCCGGCCGCGCTGCCGAACTCCTCGACGCCGGTTTCCCCGAACTCGGCGGCGACAGCAACACGATCGTCTGGCACACCGCCGACGGCACCGTGGACGCGGCCGCTGTGCAGCAGACCATGACCCGCACCCTCGACGAGGTCGACCGGCTGCCCGGGATCGCCTCCGTCGTCAGCCCGTACCACGCCGACGGCGCCGGGCAGATCAGCGCCGACGGGCACACCGCGTACGCCACCGTCACCTTCGACAAGGCCGCGCACGACATCGACCCCGCCCAGGCCACCGCCCTCGTCGACACCGCGCGTGCGGCCGGTGCCGGCGACCTCCAGGTGGCGCTCGGCGGCAGTGCCGTGGCGCTCACCGAGGCGCCCGGCGGCCATGTCGCGGAGGCCGTCGGTGTGGCCGTCGCCGCGGTCGTCCTGTTCCTCGCCTTCGGCTCGTTCGCCGCGAGCCTGCTGCCGATCGCCACGGCCCTGGTCAGCGTCGGCACCGCGTACGCGGGCACCGTGCTGCTCGGTCACCTGATGACGGTCGCCGACTTCGCACCCATGCTGGGCCTGCTCATCGGGCTCGGCGTCGGCATCGACTACGCCCTGTTCATCGTGACCAGGCACCGCCGCGGCCTCAAACGCGGACTCTCCGTCGCGGACGCCGCGCAACAGGCCGTCGCCACCACAGGCCGCGCCGTCGTCTTCGCCGGCGCCACGGTGTGCATCGCCCTGCTCGGCATGCTCATCCTGCGCCTGAACTTCCTCAACGGCGTGGCCATCGCCGCGTCCCTCACCGTCATCCTCACCGTGGCCGCGTCCGTGACGCTGCTGCCCGCGCTGCTCTCCTTCATCGGCACGCGCGCGTTGTCCCGGCGTGAGCGGCGCGCGCTCGCCGAGCACGGGCCGCAGCCCGAGCCGCCCGCCGGGCTCGCCGCCCGCTGGTCCGCGTTCGTGGAGAAGCACCCCAAGCTGCTCGGCGCGGCCGCCCTCCTTGTCATCGCGGTGCTCGCGCTGCCCACGCTCTCGCTCCGCCTCGGCACCTCCGACCAGGGCAACAACCCGACGTCCGCGACCACCCGGCAGGCGTACGACCTGCTCGCCTCCGGCTTCGGGCCCGGCGTGAACGGCCCGCTCACCCTCGTGGGCGAGGTGCACGGTGCCGAGGACCGGGTCGCCCTCGACCAGCTGCCGCAGATCCTGCGCGGCACGGAGGGCGTGGCGCAGGTCGGCCCGGTCACGTACGACCGCGGCGGCGAGACCGGCTTCCTGACCGTCGTACCGGAATCGGCCCCGCAGTCGCAGGCCACCAGCGACCTGGTCGACCGGCTCCGCGACGACGTGCTGCCCGCCGCGCGGGCCGACTCGGGCTCCGCGCTCGACCTGCACATCGGCGGCATCACGGCCGGATACGACGACTTCGCCGAGATCATCGTCGGCAAACTGCCGATCTTCGTCGGCATCGTGATCGGCCTCGGCTGTCTGCTCCTGCTGCTCGCCTTCCGGTCCGTGGGCATTCCGCTCAAGGCGGCCGCCATGAACGTGGCCGCGGTCGGGGCCGCCTTCGGCGTGGTCGTCGCGATCTTCCAGTGGGGCTGGGGCAGCGAACTCCTGGGCCTCGGCCGGGCCGGGCCCATCGAGCCCTTCCTGCCGGTGATCATGGTGTCCGTCCTCTTCGGGCTCTCGATGGACTACCAGGTGTTCCTGGTGAGCCGGATGTACGAGGAGTGGCTGGAGACCGGCGACAACCGGCGGGCCGTACGGGTCGGGCTCGCCGAGACCGGCCGGGTGATCAACTCGGCCGCGGTGATCATGATTTCGGTCTTCCTGGCCTTCGTACTCAGCGGCGACCGGGTCATCGCGATGTTCGGCATCGCCCTCGCGGCGGCCGTCGCCCTGGACGCGTTCGTGCTGCGCACCCTGCTCGTACCGGCCCTCATGCACATGCTCGGCGGCGCCAATTGGTGGCTGCCGCGCCGCCTGGACCGCTGGCTCCCGCGCATCAGCATCGAGCCCCCGGAGCAGCGGCCGGGCACCACGCGCGTACCGGGCACCACGCGCGTACCGGCCCAGCGGCCGGACTCGGACGAGGCCGACGGCGAGCGGAACGGCGAGCGGAACGGCGAGCGGAACGGGGACGGCGAGCGGGACGAGGACGTGCTGTCCGGGGAGCGCCACTAGCCCTCCGGCCAGGTGTGTCGGGCGGTGGCGTCCGGCGCGTTAAGAAAGCTCTCAGACGCGGCACCTAGCGTGCGCCAGATGAGCACAGAGACGAAGACGACGAGCACGACGAGCACGACCAAGAAGGCGTCCGAGGAGACCGAGCCCGTACTGGAGGACGCGGTTCCCGCAGCCGACGAGACTGTCACCGACGAGACCGTCACCGGTGACGCCGACCTCGACAGCGACCTCGACGGCGACGACGACCTCGAAGCGGACGCCGATCCCGTAGCCGCCAAGCCCCAGGGCGTAGGCCAGGGCGCCGCGGCCGTGGTCGCCGCCGGGCTCGGTGTCGTGTCCCTGACCGGCAGCTGGGTCGGCACCGTGGCGGCCGCCCGCTCCAACCTCACCGGCCAGCTGCAGACCGCGCAGACCGCCGGGGTCGCCGAGCAGATCCAGGCGCTCTACGGGGACCAGTGGCACCTCACCGCGCTGATCGGCGGCGCCTTCGCGCTGCTCGCCGTGATCATCGGCGTCGCGGTTCTCGTACGCCCCGCCTTCGGTGCGCCCGGCCGCGCCCAGGCGCCCTGGATCAAGTCCGTGTCCCTGGCCGGTGTCGGGCTCGGCGTGATCGGGCTGCTGCTCGCCCTCGCCAAGTACACCGACCTGATCCTCGGACTCCCGGCCGCCTCCTGAGCCGCCGGGCACCCCGCACACCAGGGCCTCGGACCGCGTAAGACCCCTCCTCACGCGGCCTGGGGCCCTCGTCATGCCGCCGGGGGCCATCCGCTACGTCACAGCAGCCGCCTCAAGTCGCCGAAGGGCGCGCTCACTTCACGTCGAGCCGCAGGATCCGGTCGTCGCCCTTCTCCGGTGTGCCCCGCGTGTCCGTCTCGCTGGTCATCAGGAGCAGCTTGTCGCCGCCGACCGCGAGGACGGTGCGCAGCCGCCCGTACTTCGACGTGAGGAAGGCCCGCGGATCCGCCGCCGCCTTCGTGCCGTCCAGCGGGATGCGCCACAGCCGCTCGCCGCGCAGCCCCGCCATCCAGATCGAACCCTCCGCCCAGGCGATACCGCTGGGGGAGGCCTCGTCGGTCTTCCACTGGGCCACCGGATTCACATACGCCGCGTCGTCGCCCCTGCCCTCGACCTCGGGCCAGCCGTAGTTCCCGTCGGGCTTGATCAGGTTCAGCTCGTCCCAGGTGTTTTGGCCGAACTCGGCGGCCCACAGCCGCTGTTGCCGGTCCCAGGCGAGCCCCTGCACATTGCGGTGGCCGTACGAGTACACCACCGAGTCGGCCGCCGGGTTGCCCGGCGCGGGGCGGCCGTCCGGGGCCATCCGCAGGATCTTGCCGCCGAGCGACTTCTTGTCCTGGGCGAGACCGGTGTCGCCGGTCTCGCCGGTGCCCGCGTACAGCATCTTGTCGGGGCCGAAGGCGATCCGGCCGCCGTTGTGGATCGTCCCCTTGGGGATGCCCCGCAACACCGTGTCGGGGGCGCCCAGTTGCTGCCCCGCGGGCTTCTTCTCGTCGTACAGGAAGCGGGCCACGCGGTTGTCGGACTCGGTCGTGAAGTACGCGTACACCATGTGGTCGGAGGCGTACGCGGGGGAGACGGCGAGGCCCATCAGGCCGCCCTCGCCAGCCGGGGCGACGCCCGGTACGGAGCCGAGTTCGGTCTTTTCGCCCGTCTTCGCGTCGACGCGGGTGACGGTGCCCTCGTCGCGGGAGGACACCAGCAGGTCGCCGCCGGGCAGTTCGGCCAGGCCCCACGGCGACTTCAGGCCCTCGGTGACGGTGCCGGTCACCTTCGCCGCGCCCTTGGCCGGGGGTACGGCGGCGCCGGTCGCGCCCTTCGAGGGGGACGGCTTCTCGCCGGAGCCTGACTTCGGTGTCCGTGTGGGCTTCTGGCCGTCGCCGTCACCACCCCCGGAACATCCGGTCAGGAGCAGCGCACAGAGGGCCAACACGGCCGTCACGCCTTGTCGTTGCACAGCGGGGGTCCCTTCGGCGGCGATGGTGACAGCTTCTCCTGTTCATACACCGCGGCGGTACTCCTACTCCCAGGAACCCACCGCTCCGGGCAGTTCCGCGAGCTCCGCCAGGTCGCGGTCCGTCAGCGTCAGCGCGGCCGCCGCCGCGTTCTGCGCCGCCCACCGCGCGCGCTTCGTACCCGGCACCGGCACCACCTGCGGCCCCTGCCGGAGCAGCCACGCGAGCGCCACCTGCGCCGGAGTCACCGCCGGGCCGTGCCGCCCGGCGACGCGGCGCAGGCCCACCACGACGGTCTGGTTGGACGCCATCATCTCGGCCGTGAACCGCGGGTGCCGGGCCCGCAGGTCGTCCGGCTCGAAGCCCTGCCCCGGCGTCAGGGTCCCGGTCAGGAAGCCGTTGCCCAGCGGCATCGCGGCGAGCAGGCCGACCCCGCGCGCCGCACACCAGGGCAGCAGCGTGTCCAGGGCCTCGGGCGACCACAGCGACAGCTCCGCCTCGACCGCGCTCACCGGGAAGACCTGCTGGACCCGCTCCAGTTGCCGGATCGTTCCCTCGTACAGCAGAGCCCCCGGAACGCGTCCGCCCGGAGCGCGCCTGCGTCCCGGTACGTACGGGCCCCTGATCGCGCTCCGCTGCGCCCGCGCGCCCACCGCGCACAGGCCGAGGGCGCGCACCTTGCCCGCAGTGACGAGCTCCGCCATCGCGCCCCAGGTCTCCTCGACCGGCACTTCGGGGTCGGCGCGGTGCAGTTGGTACAGGTCGATGACATCGGTCTGCAGCCGCCGCAGCGAGGCGTCGCAGGCCCGCTTCACATAGCCGGGGCGGCCGTTGGCCACGATGTGCTGCTCACCCACGAGCAGCCCGCACTTGGTCGACACGAACGCGTCACCGCGCCGCTCCTTGAGCGCCCGGCCGACGAGCAGCTCGTTGGTGAACGGCCCGTACATGTCCGCCGTGTCGAGCAGGCTCACCCCGGCGTCGAGCGCGGCGTGCACGGTACGGAGCGACTCGTCCCCGCGCTGCTGCGAGCCGGTGTACGCCCAGCTCATCGGCATGCAGCCGAGACCGACCGCGCCCACTTCGAGCGCCCCCGCCCCGATCGTCCTGCGCTCCACCCGCCCGTGCCT
>NZ_JAAAHS010000710.1 GCF_009908195.1 Streptomyces boluensis
GCCTCGCTCTCCCGAATCATCGTGGTGAGCAGCGCCGGTTCCGCCATCGAATGGTTCGATTTCTTCATCTACGGCACGGCCGCCGCCCTGGTTTTCAACAAACTGTTCTTCCCGGCGTCGGATCCGCTGGTCGGCACCCTCCTTGCTTTCATGACGTTCGCCATCGGTTTCGTGGCACGTCCGCTGGGCGGAATCGTCTTCGGGCATTTCGGCGACCGGGTGGGACGTAAGCCGGCGCTGGTGACCGCGCTGTTCCTCATGGGCGGCTCGACGGCGTTGATCGGACTCCTGCCGACGTACGACACCATCGGTGTCGCCGCGCCACTGCTGCTGGTCGTGCTGCGCCTGCTCCAGGGCATCGCCGTCGGCGGCCAGTGGGGCGGGGCCGTGCTGATCGCCACCGAGAACGCCCCGCGGGGGCGGCGTGGCCTGTACGGCAGCTTCGCCCAGCTGGGCGTGCCGGCCGGGCTGATGCTCTCCAGCCTGGTCTTCCTGGTCACCACGTCCACGCTCGACGAGCAGCAGTTCGCGGCGTGGGGCTGGCGGGTGCCGTTCCTGTGCAGCATCGCCCTGATCGTGGTGGCGATCTTCGCCCAGTTCAAGCTGGAGGAGACGGAGGACAGCCGACAGGCCAAGCAGGAGCGCGAAGCATCCGGCGTCTCCGGCGCGCGCCGTTCACCGGTCGTCGAGGTGCTGCGCAAGCACTCCAGGAACGTGCTGCTCGCCGCCGGCGCGGTCGTCATAGTCGGCGCGGGCTTCTACCTGTTCGTCACGTACATGCTTGCGTACGGCACCACTGTCCTCGGCATGCCGAAGAGCACCCTGCTCAACGCCGTCCTCGTCGGCGCCGCGCTCCAGATCCCCGCGCTCATGGCCTTCGGCGCCCTCTCCGACCGTATCGGGCGGCGCAAGGTGTACCTGGCGGGTGCCCTCGGCATGGGTCTGTGGGCGTACCCGTCGTTCGTCCTGATGAACACCGAGCGCTGGCCGCTGGTCACCCTGGCCCTGGTCGTCGGGCAGCTGCTGTTCGCGGCGATGTACGGCCCTCAGGCGGCCTTCTTCTCGGAGCTGTTCTCCGCGGAGGTGCGCTACTCCGGCGCCTCGCTCGGCTACCAGCTCGGCGTGATGCTGGGTGGCGCATTCACGCCGATCGTCGCGACCTGGCTGTACGCGGAGTACGGCTCGTACGTGCCGGTGGCCGGCTTCCTGGTCGTAGCGGCGGCGGTCTCCTGCTTGTGCGTGCTCGTCCTCAGCGAGACGTACCAGCAGGAGGACCCTGAAGACGTGGCCGACGGGTCCGACGCCCACGACGAGGCGTCCCTGACGACGAGCTGACGTCCCTCTTCACCACCGGAGCGGCCTCCGTCGTTCGACGGAGGCCGCTCGTCGTGTGTCCGCGGTTGTGGTCAGTCCCGGCC
>NZ_JAAAHS010000711.1 GCF_009908195.1 Streptomyces boluensis
CCCCCTGCCTCTCCCCCGAGGAGCCCCCGTGTCTCACCCGGAAGCCGCCCCGGTGCCGTCCGCCCCGCCCGTGGGCAAGCCGCGCAAGGCCGCCTTCGCCGCCTGGATCGGCAGCGCCCTCGAGTACTACGACTTCTTCATCTACGGCAGCGCCGCCGCCCTGGTCTTCCCCAAGGTCTTCTTCGACCCGGACGACCCGGCCACCGCCACCCTCATCTCCCTCGCCACCTTCGGCGTCGCCTACGCGGCCCGGCCGGTCGGCGCCCTCTTCCTCGGTCACATCGGCGACCGCGTCGGCCGCCGCACGATCATGGTCTGGACGCTTGTCCTCATGGGCCTGTCCACGTTCCTGATCGGCTGCCTGCCCACGTACGCGCAGGCCGGCACCCTCGCCCCCACGCTGCTCGTCCTGATGCGCGTCCTGCAGGGCCTCTCCGCGGCGGGCGAGCAGGCCAGCGCCAACGCCATGACCCTGGAACACGCCCCGGAACACCGCCGCGGCTACTACACGAGCTTCACCCTCAACGGCACCCAGGCCGGGCAGATCCTCGCCACCCTCGCCTTCATCCCGGTCGCCGCGCTGCCCGACGAGCAGCTCTACACCTGGGGCTGGCGCATCCCGTTCCTGCTCAGCGCGGTCGTCGCGGTCATCGGCTTCGTCATCCGGCGCACCCTCGACGAGACGCCCGTCTTCCAGGAGGCCAGCGCCAACGAGGCCGTCGCGAAGATGCCGCTCGCCGAGCTGCTCGTGAACCACTGGGCGAGCGTCCTGCGTGTGATCTGCGCGGCCCTGATCGCCACGGTCAGCACGATCTTCTCCGTCTGGGCCCTCGCGTACGCCACCAGTGACGCTGTCGGCCTCGACAAGACCGGCATGCTCTGGGTCAACGGCTGCGCCAACGCCGTCGCCCTGCTCGCCATCCCGCTCTGGGCGCGGCTCTCCGACCGCATCGGCCGCAAGCCGGTCTTTCTGACGGGGGCGATCGGCTGCGCCGTGCTGATCTTCGTCTACCTGTGGGCGATATCCACCGGCTCGTATCCGCTGGTCTTCGGGGTCGGCGTGCTGTTCTTCGGTGTCGTGTACAGCGCGGCCAATGGGATCTGGCCCTCGTTCTACGGGGAGATGTTCCCCGCGCGTGTCCGGCTCTCCGGTATGGCGGTCGGGACGCAGATCGGCTTCGCCGTCGCCGGGTTCGCCGTCACCATCGCCGAGCAGATCGCTGGGGGCGATGGGTCCAACTGGGTGGGGGTCGCGGTGTTCTCCGCCGCTGTGTGTGTCATCTGTGCTGTGGCGGTTGCTACGGGGCGGGAGACGCACAAGGTTCCTACGGCTGAACTGGGGTTGCGTGCGGATGAGTTGGGTGCCCAGGGTGGCGGCGCGAAGGTTGAGTCGGCGGCTGTCTGAGCTCTAGCTG
>NZ_JAAAHS010000712.1 GCF_009908195.1 Streptomyces boluensis
GCCCCGTACCCACCGCCCCGTCCCGCACCAGCGCGTCCTGCAGCAGCCGTGCGGCCCGCAGCACCAGCGCGTCCCCGTGCCGCGCCGCCACCAACTGCGCGCCCACCGGCAGCCCTTCGGCGGTGGCACCGCAGGGCACGGACGCGGCCGGCTGCTGGGTGAGGTTGAAGGGGTACGTGAACGGCGTCCACCCCGTCCACCTGCGCAGCCCGCTCCCCTCGGGCACCTCGACGCCCGCCTCGAAGGCGACCACGGGCACGGTCGGCGTGAGCAGCAGGTCGTACGTCTCGTGGAAGGCGCCCATCAGGACGCCGAGCGCCATCCGGGTGTCGACGGCCGTCAGGTAGTCGAGCGCGCTCTTGGCGGCGCCCTCCGCGACGATCTCCCGCAGCCCCGGGTCGAGCCGCGCGAGCTGCTCCGGCCGCAGGTGCTCGACGACCTTCGCCGCGCCCGCGAACCACAGCGTGTGGTACGCGTCCACGGGGTCGGTGAACTCCGGTGCCGCCTCCACCACTTCGGCGCCGAGCCCGGCGAGCAGCTCGGCCGCCCGCCGCACACGCGCCGCGACCTGCGGGTCCACGGGCGCGCCCGCGAGGGTCGGCGCGTACGCGACGCGCAGCCCGGCGAGCGAGTCGCCGTCGGCGACCGCCGCGCGGAAACTGCCCTCCGGGGCGGCGAGTTGGGACCAGTCCCGGCTGTCGGGGCCGCACACCACGTCCATCAGGAGCGCCGCGTCCGCGACCGTGCGGGTCATCGGCCCGGCGTGCGCGAGTGTGCCGAACGGGCTGGCCGGGAAAAGCGGGATCCGCCCGTACGTGGGCTTCATGCCGAAGATGCCGCAGAACGCGGCGGGGATACGCACCGAACCCCCGCCGTCCGTACCCATCGACAGCGGGCCCATCCCGGCCGCGACCGCCGCCGCGCTGCCGCCGGACGAGCCGCCCGAAGTGCGGCCCGGATCCCAGGGGTTGCGGGTCACGCCGGTCAACGGGTTGTCGGTGACGCCCTTCCAGCCGAACTCGGGCGTCGTCGTCTTGCCCACGAGCACCGCGCCGTGCTCCCGCAGCCGCGCCACACAGGGCGCGTCGGCCGGCCACTCCTGGTCGGCGGAGACGCTGAGCGAGCCGCGCAGCGTGGGCCAACCCCGGGTCAGGAACAGGTCCTTGACCGAGGTGGGCACCCCGTCGAGGAGCCCGGCCGGCTGCCCGCGCCGCCACCGCTCGGCGCTCTCCTCGGCCTGCGCGAGCGCCGCCTCCCGGTCGAGAAGGCAGTACGCGTTGAGCGCCGGGTCGGCCGCCTCGATCCGGTCGAGCACGGCCTCGGTCGCGGCCACCGGCGAGAGCGCCCCGCTCGCGTACCGGTCGAGCAGCTCCGTCGCACTGAGCGCCGCCGGCCCCTGGAC
>NZ_JAAAHS010000713.1 GCF_009908195.1 Streptomyces boluensis
CCCGTGCTCCGCCCCCTCCGCGGGCAGCGTCGGAATGCCCGCCTCCTCCTGCTCCTCGGCGTCCGCCGCCCGTGGACTGGTCCGGCCCAGCCACGTGCGTACGAGCCGGCCCTCCTCGCCCGCGCGTGCCGCGTCGTCCACGTACCCCACCGCGCGCGGGAAGCGGCGGCGGAGCAGGGCGAGGTTCTTCAGGCCGTCGCCGGACGTCTGGCCGTACACCGCGCCGAGCACCGCGAGCTTGGCCATGTCGCGGTCGCCGGAGAACGCCCGGTCGGACACCGCTTGGTAGAGGTCGTCCGGGCGGCCCGCGACCTCCATCAGGCTCGGGTCGCCGGAGATCGCCGCGAGGATCCGGGGCTCCATCTGGTCGGCGTCGGCGACGACGAGCCGCCAGCCCGGGTCGGCGACCACCGCGCGCCGGATCACCTTGGGGATCTGCAGGGCGCCGCCGCCGTTGGTCACCCAGCGCCCGGTGACCGTGCCGCCCGGGAGGTACTCGGGGCGGAAGCGGCCGTCCCGCACCCAGTCCTGGAGCCAGGACCAGCCGTGCGCGACCCAGATGCGGTACAGCTTCTTGTACGCCAGCAGGGGTGGCACGGCCGGGTGGTCGAGGGTCTCGATCTCCCATCTCCGGGTCGACTTGACCCGGATCCCGGCCTGCGCGAACGCCTTGATCACGTCCGCCGGGAGGTCGGGCCGCACCCGGCGCCCGAACGCCGCCGACACCTCGTCCGCCAGCTCGGCCAGGCGGCGCGGCTCGCCCCCGCCCGCGTACCGCTCGCCGAGCAGTTCGTGCAGCACCGCCTTGTGCACGTCGGCGCTCCAGGGCAGCCCCGACGCGTTCATCTCGGCCGCGACCAGCATGCCCGCCGACTCGGCCGCCGTGAGCAGCCGCATCCGTCCGGGGTGCGCCGCGAGTCCGTGCCGCCGGACCTGGTCCGCGTACACCTCCAGGAGCCCCGACAGGGGTACGTGCACGGGGCCCGGTTCGAAGAGGGAGGACTGCGAGCCGGGTACGGCCGCGCGCTGCGGTGGGTCGGGCGGCACCGGGCGGTGGTGGAGGCGGGCCCACGCGGCGGCCGCGGAACGGGGCTCGCCGAGCCGGCCCTCGTGGGCGAGGAGCAGCTGCTCGGCGTCCTCGATGTCGTAACACCGCCGCACCCGCACACCGGCGGCGAGCAGGCGCGGATAGATCTCGGCGGTGGAGCGCCACACCCAGCGGTACACCTCGGGCCGGGCCCGGACCGCGGCGACGAGATCCGGCTCCGCCACGGCATCGGCGAGCGGCTGCCCGGCCCCGTCCACGGGGACGAGCAGCGCTCCGCGGCCGTCTTCGGCCAGGGCCAGGACCCAGCGCTCGCTCACAGG
>NZ_JAAAHS010000714.1 GCF_009908195.1 Streptomyces boluensis
CGTCCTCACCGCACCGCGCCACCGCAGCCCGTACGCGGCCGACGCGGCCACCGACGACACGCTGTACGTGGACCCACCGATCTGGAACACCCTCCGCCCGTACGTCTTCCCACACGCCCGCGCGAAACCCGTACCCCCCGAACAACGCGCCCAGGCCCACCGCCGCTGGGCCCTGGAGATGGCGCTGCGCGGCCTGGACGTGGGGCCTGAGGTGATTCATGGGGTGCGGGTGGGGGTGAACGAGGCGGCTTGAGTGCCCTCAACTCAACGGTGGCGGGAGCCGATCACCAACGGCCGCCACTGCCCGCCACGCGGCAACGAGGAAACTGGGCTTGAGTCTCCCGCAGGGGGAGGCACGAGAGTGCAGGCATGGACGGCGACACGCTCTTCACGATCGGGGCCCTGGCCCGGCGGACCGGGCTGACGGTCAAGACCATTCGGTTCTACTCCGACACCGGAATCGTGCCGCCGACAGACCGCAGCCCGGCCGGCTACCGCCTCTACGACATCGGCGCACTGGCGCGTCTGGATCTCGTACGCACCCTGCGCGACCTGGGGCTCGACCTTGCCGTCATCCGGCAGGTGCTGAACCGGGAAGTCTCCGTGCCCGAGGTCGCGGCCGCGCACGCCGACGCCCTGGAGCTGCAGATCCGCACCCTCCGACTGCGTCGCGCGGTGCTGCGAGCGGTAGCCGAACGTGGCTCAAGCCCCGAGGAGATGGACCTCATGCACAAACTTGCCAAGCTCTCCGACGACGAACGCCGACGCCTCATCACCGACTTCATCGACGACACCTTCGGCGGGCTCGACGCCAACGCCGACTTCGTCGAGATGATGCGTTCGGCCATGCCCGAAATGCCGGACGACCCCGCACCCGATCAGGTCGAGGCCTGGGTGGAACTCGCCGAACTCGCCCAGGACCCGGACTTCCGTGCCGCCGTCCGCCGCATGGCCGAGTACCAGGCGGCCGAGCGCGCCCAGGGCGACGTCACCGGCTTGCACCACGAACTCACCGAGACCGTCCGCGACCGCGTCGGCCAGGCCCTCGAAACGGGCATCGCTCCGGCCTCGGCCGAGGCCGCACCCATCATCGACGCCCTCACCGCCCGCTACGCGCACACCTTCAGCCGAGCCGACGACACCGACCTGCGCCACTGGCTGCTGACCCGCCTGGACATCGCGGGCGACCCGCGCACGGAGCGCTACTGGCACCTGCTGGCCGTCATCAACGGCTGGCCCGCCCCGCCCAGCCTGGCCCCGGTGTTCACCTGGTTCACCGAAGCCCTGCGCGCTCACGCTGCGTAGGAGTCCCGCGTACGGCAGTCCCGCGTACGGCAGCGGTGCGGGGCGGTGCGGTGCGG
>NZ_JAAAHS010000715.1 GCF_009908195.1 Streptomyces boluensis
GGTCGAGCGTGGACGGGTCGAGCGTGGCCGGGTCGGTGGGTGACGTGGGCGGCGCCCAAGTGGACGTCGGCGTGGGTGCGGCCTTACGGAGGAAGTGGAGGGATTCTTCGGCGAGTTGGGGGCCGGCGTGGGAGTGGCGGGGCAGTTCCACGACGGTCAGCCCTTGGTAGCCGGTGGCGGCCAGGGCGTCGAGCACGGGTGGGAAGTCGATCTCTCCGGTACCGAAAGGGAGGTGTTCATGGACGCCGCGCCGCATGTCCTCGATCTGTACGTGCCGCAGCCAGGGCGCGGCCGCGGTGACGCAGGCGGCGGGCGAGGTGGGCTCCAGGCACTGGCAGTGCCCGATGTCCAGGGTCAGGCCGAGTGCGTCCGGGTCGCCGAGTGAGCGGCGCAGGCGGTGGAAGTCGCCCAGGCAGGACAGGAGATGACCCGGCTCGGGCTCGACCGCCAGCGGGACCCCGGCTTCGGTGGCCGCCGCGACGACGGGCTCCAAGGCTTCGACGAGGCGCCGCCAACCCGCCTCGGGGTCCGTGCCCTCGGGCAGCGTGCCGCTGAAGCAGTGCACGGCGTGTGCGTCCAGGTCGGCGGCGACCTGGACGGCCCGCAGGAGCAGGTCGACCCGCGAGGCCCGCCCGTCCGGGTCGGCGTCGAGCAGGGACGGGCCGTGCTTGCGCCGGGCGTCGAGCACGTACCGCGCACCCGTCTCCACGGTCACGGAGAGGCCGAGCTGGTCGAGGCGACGGCGCAACCGGCGGGTGCGTGCGGCCAGTTCGGGGGCCATCGGGTCCAGGTGCATGTGGTCGAGGGTCAGGCCGAGGCCGTCGTACCCGAGGTCGGCGAGGAGGCCGAGGGCGTCGTCGAGGCGTAGATCGGTCAGGCCGTTGGTGCCGTAGCCGAAGCGAAGGGTCATGAGGTGACCGCCCTACTACCGGGAGGAGGAACGAGGGGGACTGAAGAGACTGGGGGGACTGAAGAGACCGGGGAGGACTGGTGCGAGGCGGGGCTGTGGGGCCGGGCCCTGGCCCTGGCTCATGTGGCGCTCACCCTTCTGCCCAGGCGCCGGGCGATGGGGGCGAGAGCCGCGGCGGTCAGGGCGGTGCCCAGCGATCCGGCGCGGGCGGCGAGTGCCGCCTGGAGCGGGATCATGGCGCGGATGCCACCGCCGACGGCACGTTGGGTGAGTTGCGGGGAGGGGTTGAGGGCGGCGTGCAGGAGCGGCCGGGCCGCCGTGGCCGCGTACGCGAGGCCGAACGCCTGGTGGAGCGAGACCCGCACTCCCCCGGCGACCGGCACCACGACGGAGTCGCGCGGCGCCCCACCACCGGAACCGAGCCCACCGGAAC
>NZ_JAAAHS010000716.1 GCF_009908195.1 Streptomyces boluensis
CTCCTCGTCATGGGGCAGGTACTACTTTCCATGAGCCTACCTAGCTGCGATATGGTGGGGGCGCGGAGGGTGCCTGGCATCCTTCGTTTCGCAGGAAGCCCCGGTAGCCCAGCGGTAGAGGCAATGGTCTCAAACACCATCCAGCGTGGGTTCGAATCCCACCCGGGGTACTTTTCCTTCGATTCCAAGGTCGCAAGCGATCCGTCGATTTTCACCTGACCTTGTGAATCGAACGCACCTTCTCCCCGAATCGACGGGGCGGCGGCGAGACTCGGGCATGTGTACGACATCAGCACCCGCAAACGCGCCCTCTCCCTCGTCTCCCAAGGCCGCAGCCTCAACTCCGTCAGCAAGGAAACCGGCGTGTCCCGCGCCGCGATCCGCTCATGGCTCGTGCGGATCGAACCGCTGCCGCGGATGTCCGCGCAGAGCGGACCCTGCTGCCGGTGCCAACCAGTACCCGCGTGGCCCGCTGACCCTGCGGCGTACTCATATCTCCTCGGGCTCTACCTCGGAGACGGCTGCATCAGTTCTGGCGCACGCTCCGGCTATTTCTTACGCATCGCATGCGCGGACGCCTGGCCAGGACTGATCGACGCGTGCGTGACGGCCGTCAAGGCGGCGAACCCCAGCGGCAAGGCAGCACGCGTACAAGCGGTCGGATACGTCTCCGTCGTCGGCTACAGCCAGCACTGGCCCTGCCTGTTCCCCCAGCACGGGCCCGGCAAGAAGCACGAGCGCAGGATCGCCCTGGAACATTGGCAGCAGGAGATCGTCGACGCGTACCCCTGGGAGTTCATCCGTGGGCTCATCCACTCCGACGGGTGCCGGATCACCAATTGGGCAACCCGCCTCGTCGCCGGAGTGAAGAAGCGCTACGAGTACCCGCGCTACTTCTTCACCAACAAGTCCGACGACATACGGAAGTTGTTCAGCGACACCCTCGACAAGGTGGGCGTCGAGTGGACGACGCTGGCACGCGGCGTCGACCCGTTCAATATCTCCATTGCCCGCAAGGCGTCCACCACTCTCATGGACACCCACATAGGCCCCAAATACTGAACCCCCGTACGGAAACCCCTACTTGGGGCTGTCGTCCTCGCCGATGTGGTGGACTCGGACCAGGTTTGTCGAGCCGGGGACCCCGGGCGGGGAGCCGGCCGTGATGACGACGATGTCGCCCTTCTCGCAGCGGCCGATCCGCAGGAGCTGCTCGTCGACCTGGGCGACCATCGCGTCCGTCGACTCGACGTGTGGGCCGAGGAAGGTCTCCACGCCCCAGGTGAGGTTGAGTTGGGAGCGGGTCGCCGGGTCGGGGGTGAAGGCGAGGAGGGGGATCGG
>NZ_JAAAHS010000717.1 GCF_009908195.1 Streptomyces boluensis
GTTCGGGACCGTGGACAGGGGGTGGGGGGAGCGTCGACAGTGGGTGGCATGACCACTGACTCCTCTGACTCCTCTGATTCCTCAGGTCCGGGTTCCTCGGCTGACGCGAGTGTGGAGCGCGTGGCTCCGCTGCCGCCGTTCCAACCGCCGTACTACGTCGTCGTGTTCACCTCCCTGCGCACGGACGAGGATGCGGGGTACGGGGAGACGGCCGGGCGGATGGCCGATCTGGTGCGGGAGGTGCCGGGGTTCCTCGGCGTGGAGTCGGCGCGTACGCCGGGCGGGCTCGGCATCACGGTCAGCTACTTCGAGAGCGAGGAAGCGATCGCGGAGTGGCGCCGGCAGGTGGAGCATCGCGCGGCTCAGGAGCGGGGCAGGGCGGAGTGGTACGAGAGCTTCTCCGTGCACGTCAGCAAGGTGGAGAGGAGCTACGGCTTTGTGCGGGAGTGACGGTGGCAGCGTCGGGCCGGACGGGGGCGCCGAGGCGGAGCGGGTGCGGGCGTTCTGGCGACGGCTCGGGGTGCCCGGTCTCGTCGATGTGCACACGCACTTCATGCCGGAGCGGGTGCTGCGCAAGGTGTGGGCGTACTTCGACGGGGTGGGGCCGCTGACCGGGATGGAGTGGCCCATCGCGTACCGCAGGGACGAGGCGGAACGGCTCGCGCTGCTCCGGGAGTTCGGGGTGCGGGCCTTCACGGCGATGCTGTATCCGCACAAGCCGGGCATGGCGGCCTGGCTGAACGGCTGGGCGGCGGAGTTCGCCGGGCGGACGCCGGACTGTCTGCACACGGCGACGCTGTTCCCCGAGGACGGGGTGGAGACGTATGTGCGCGAGGCCGTCGAGGCGGGGGCGCGGGTGTTCAAGTCCCATGTGCAGGTGGGGGGTTACGACCCGGGGGACGAGCGGCTCGACCCGGTGTGGGGGCTGCTCGCCGACTCCGGCACGCCCGTGGTGATGCACTGCGGTTCGGGACCGCAGCCCGGCAAGCACACCGGGCCCGAACCGGTGGCGCGGCTGCTCGCCCGGCACCCTCGGTTGCGGCTGGTCGTGGCGCACATGGGGATGCCCGAGTACGCCGACTTCCTCGACCTGGCCGAGCGGTACGCGGAGGTGCGGCTCGACACCACGATGGCATTCACGGACTTCAGTGAGCGGTTCAGTGCGTTTCCCGTCGTGGAGCGGGCCCGGCTGGCCGAGCTCGGGGACCGGATTCTGCTCGGCACGGACTTCCCCAACATCCCCTATCCGTACGTCCATCAGCTCGACGCCCTGGAGCGGCTGGGGCTCGGGGACGACTGGCTGCGGGCGGTGTGTCACGACAAC
>NZ_JAAAHS010000718.1 GCF_009908195.1 Streptomyces boluensis
CCCATACCCCCCACCCCCGACACCCTCGCGTACGTCCTGCACACCTCCGGCTCCACCGGCCGCCCGAAGGGGGTGCCGCTGCCGCACCGGGCGCTCGCCTCCCTCGTCGACTGGCAGGTCGCGCACTCCGCCTGCGGACCGGGCACCCGTACGCTCCAGTTCGCCCCCATCGGCTTCGACGTCGCCTTCCAGGAGCTGTTCGCGACCTGGGCGGCGGGCGGCACCCTCGTCCTGGCCGACGACGACACCCGCCGCGACCCGCACCTCCTGCTCGACCTGGTCGAGGACCAGCGCGTCGACCGCCTCTTCCTGCCGTTCGTGGCGCTGCAGCAACTCGCCGGATATGTGGTCGCGACCCAACGCACGTGCCGGGTACGGGAGTTCATCACCGCGGGCGAGCAGCTGTACGTCACCCCGGCGCTGCGCACGTTCTTCGGCGGGCTCACCGGGGCGAGCCTGGAGAACCAGTACGGGCCCACCGAGTCCCATGTGGTCACCGCCCACCGGCTCACCGGCGACCCGGCGCACTGGCCCGAGCGCCCGCCGATCGGCAGGCCCGTCGACGGCGCCCGCATCCGGCTCCTCGACGAGCGGCTGCGCCCGGTGCCGGTGGGCACGGTCGGCGAGATCTGCATCGGCGGCCGCACCCTCGCCGACGGCTACCTCGGGGAGGACGCGGCCACCGAGTCCCGCACCCGCTTCGTCCACGTCGACGACGAGGGCGGAAGCGATGGCGAGCGCCTCTACCGCAGCGGCGACCTCGGGCGCCATCTCCCTGACGGCACCGTCGAGTTCATCGGCCGCCGCGACGACCAGGTGAAGATCCGCGGCCACCGCGTGGAGCCCGCCGAGGCGGAGGCCGCCGTGCGCGCCGTGGACGGCGTCACGGACGCGGTGGTCCTCGCCACCGGCGAACCGAAACGCCTCGTCGCCCACTACACAGGACCCGCCGCACCCGAGCGGGTACGCGCCGCGCTCGCCGCCGCCCTGCCCCCGCACCTGGTGCCCGCGCTCCTGGTCCCCGCCACCGCGCTGCCGCTCACCCCGAGCGGCAAGACCGACCGCGCCGCCCTCGCGGCCACCGCACCGGCGCCGCCCAGCGGCAGCGGCACGCAGGGGGTGCCGTACGTGCCGCCGCGCACCCCGCGCGAGCTGCACATCGCCGAGCTGTGGCAGCGGGCGGCGGGACTGCCCGAGGGGGCCGGGCCGCCCGGCGTGCACGACGACTTCTTCACCGTCGGCGGCGACTCCCTGCGCGCCGCCCGCCTCGTCCTCGACCTACGTGCCGAACTCGGCCTCGCCCTGCCCCTGAACGCCGTC
>NZ_JAAAHS010000719.1 GCF_009908195.1 Streptomyces boluensis
TCTCGGGCCCACGGCC
Source organism: Streptomyces boluensis (assembly GCF_009908195.1). GTDB lineage: Bacteria > Actinomycetota > Actinomycetes > Streptomycetales > Streptomycetaceae > Streptomyces > Streptomyces boluensis. The sequence continues at coordinate 17 of NZ_JAAAHS010000719.1, forward strand.
CTGGCCCTCCTGGCCCCCGTGACAGGCCTCCGGGATGCCCTGAGGGTGGCCCCTGCTCGTCTCTGCGGCCGACCGTAGGGCCCAGCCTTGCGGCTGCTCCGGAGGCGACCTCGCAGCTGTCTCCCGGGGGCGCTGGCTAACCGCTGCGCCTCACCTTGCCCGGCGGACCGTTGCGACTGCCCTCGCCGCCGACCAGCGCAGACCCGCCGGGACCGGCCTCCCTCGCAGCGGGATCGGCCTCCGCCGCTCCGCCTCGGCCTGGCCGGCACCCGACCACCCCAGCGGGCCTCGGCTGCCGGCCGCCCCGGCTTGTCGCCGCCGCCGACCTTCGCTGCCACCCGCCCCGACCACCCCGTTCCGCGACCGCGGGGTACACCGCTGTCTGCCGTGAGCAGAGAGGTCTTGGCCGCGTCGGGTCGGGCTGACATGATCCAGTGGTAACGATCGTTAACCGGTGGGATCCAGGGGCGGAGGCGCCATGTCGGAGCAGAGGTTCGGGGAACACGTCGTCGTCAGGCGGCACGAGCATGTCGCCGAGTTCGTGCTCGACCGGCCGGCGGCCATGAACGCCGTGTCGACGGAGATGGCCCGCTCCATCGGCGCCGCCTGCCGGGTGCTGGGCGACGACCGGGACGTGCGCGTCACCGTCCTCACCTCGACCCACGCACGGGCCTTCTGTGTGGGCGCCGACCTGAAGGAGCGCAACTCCTTCTCCGACGCCGAGCTGGTGCGCCAGCGCCCCACCACCCGGGCCGCGTACACGGGCGTGCTGGAACTGCCCATGCCGACCGTCGCCGCCGTGCACGGCTTCGCACTCGGTGGCGGCTTCGAGCTGGCGCTCGCCTGCGACCTGATCGTGGCCGACAGCACCGCAGTGGTCGGGCTGCCGGAGGTCTCGGTCGGCGTGATCCCGGGCGGCGGCGGTACGCAACTGCTGCCCCGCCGGGTGGGTGCCGCACGCGCCGCCGAGCTGGTGTTCAGCGCGAGACGGGTGGAGGCCGCGGAAGCACGGGAGTTGGGCCTCGTCGACCAGCTGGTCGAGGCCGGCCAGGACCGCGAGGAGGCGCTCGCACTTGCCGCCCGGATCGCCGGCAACTCCCCGGTCGGCCTGCGCGCGGCCAAGCGTGCCCTCCGTCTGGGCCAGGGCCTCGACCTGCGGGCCGGGCTCGACGTGGAGGACGCGGCCTGGCGCTCGGTGGCGTTCTCCGGGGACCGCGCGGAGGGCGTCGCGGCCTTCAACGAGAAGCGCAAGCCGGAGTGGCCGGGGGAGTAGCCGGGGAGTAGGCGGGGGTGCCAGAGGG
>NZ_JAAAHS010000072.1 GCF_009908195.1 Streptomyces boluensis
CCGCCCCGCTGAGCGCAGCGTTCCCCCCGGGAAACAGCGGGGATGCGGTCGGGTAACACCGGCACCGCACGCTGCGGAGCATGGGTTCACAGATTGTGGTGATCGGAGCGGGCACGGCGGGCGTGCGCCTCGCCCAGCAGTTGGGGGGCGCCGTCACCCTGTTCGGCGAGGAGCGGCACGCCCCGTACAACCGGGTGCTGCTCGCCGAGGTGCTGGCCGGGCGGTACGGCCCCGAGGTGGTGGCGCTGCCCTCACCGGGGCGGGTCCGGCACGGCCGGGTCGAGCGGATCGACCGGGAGCGGCGGCTCGTGCACGTGGCCGGTGGCGAGACCGTCGGCTACGACAAGCTGGTGCTCGCGACCGGGTCCAACCCGGTCCTGCCCCCGTTCCGCGGACCGCTGCCCGAGGGTGTGCACGCCTTCCGCACCATGGACGACTGCCTGGCCCTGTCCGAGGCGGTGGGCAAGGACAAGGGCAAGGGCAAGGGCAGCCGGGCCGTCGTGATCGGCGGCGGGCTGCTCGGTGTGTCCGCGGCCCGTGCCCTCGCCCAGCGCGGCGCGCAGGTGGTCCTCGCCCAGCAGGGCGAGCGGCTGATGGAACGCCAACTCGACGCCACAGCAGGCGACTTGGTACGGCGCCACCTGACCGACCTGGGCGTGGAGGTGCACACCGAGTGCCGGGTACGTGCCCTCACCACGAACGAAGACGGAACCCTCACCGGCGTGACCCTCGCCGACGGCTACACCCTCGACGCCGACCTCGTCGTCCTCGCCTGCGGAGTCAGGCCCCGCACCGGCCTCGCCCAGGCGGCCGGCCTGGACGTGCGGCGCGGCATCGTCGTCGATGACGCGCTGCGCACCAGCGACCCGCACATCCACGCCGTCGGCGACTGCGCCGAACACGACGGCAAGGTGTACGGGCTCGCCACCCCGGCCATCGAACAGGCCGACGCCCTGGCCGAGTTGCTCCGCAACGGCGACGGGCCCGGCTACTCCGGCACCCGCGCCCTGACCCGGCTCACCCTGAACGGGGCAGGCCCCCTGGACGTCGCCACCTTCGGCGAGTCCGACCCGCTGCCCGGCGACGACGTGGTGCGGCTCGCCGACGCGACCCGCGGCACGTACCGCCAGGTCGTGGTCCGCGACGACCGCCTGGTCGGCGGCGTACTCCTCGGCGAGCTCGGCACCGTCGGCGCGCTCGCCCGTGCCTGGGAGGCCGAAGAGACGCTCCCCAAGGCCCCCTTGCTGCATCTGCTCACCCCTGACGGAGGCTCCCGATGACCACCACCACTCCCCCTCGCACGATCGTGCTCGTCGGCCACGGCATGGTCGGCCAGCGGTTCCTCGAAGCGCTGGCCGAGGTCGGCGTAGCCGGGCGCGACCGGGTGGTCGTGCTGTGCGAGGAGCCCCGCCCCGCCTACGACCGGGTCCAGCTGACCTCGTACTTCGCGGGCCGCACCCCGGCCGAACTCTCCCTGTCCGACGAGGAGTTCCTCGCCAAGTACGGCATCGAACTGCACCTGGGCGACCCGGCCGAGACCATCGACCGGGAGCGCGGCATCGTCACGGCCCGCTCGGGTCTGACGGTCGCGTACGACACGCTCGTACTGGCCACCGGCTCGTACCCGTTCGTGCCGCCGGTGCCGGGCAAGGACGCGGCGGGCTGCTTTGTGTACCGCACCATCGAGGACCTGCTCGCCATCGAGGAGTACGCGAAGGGCGCCACGACCGGAGCCGTCGTCGGCGGCGGGCTGCTCGGCCTGGAGGCGGCGGGCGCGCTCAAGGGCCTCGGTCTCTCCACGCACATCGTGGAGTTCGCGCCGCGCCTGATGCCGGTGCAGGTCGACGAGGGCGGCGGCGCCGCGCTGTACCGCACCATCACCGGCATGGGCCTGAGCGTGCACACCGGCACCGGCACGCAGGAGGTCGTCACCGACGAGAACGGTGCCGTACGGGCCATGCTCCTGTCGGACGGCACCGAACTGGCCACGGACATGGTCGTGTTCAGCGCCGGTGTCCGCCCCCGCGACCAACTGGCCCGCGACTGCGGCCTCGACGTGGGCGAGCGCGGCGGCATCGCCGTCGACGAGCAGTGCCGCACCAGCGACCCGCGCGTCTTCGCCATCGGCGAGTGCGCGCTCGCGGCCGACGGCCGGGTGTACGGCCTGGTCGCGCCCGGATACGAGATGGCGCAGGTGGCCGCGGCCGCCATCGCGGAGGACGAGGCCACCGCAACCTTCACGGGCGCCGACCTGTCGACCAAGCTGAAGCTGCTCGGCGTGGACGTGGCGTCGTTCGGTGACGCGCACGGCACCGCCGAGGGCTGCCTCGACGTGGTGTACGCCGACTCCCGCTCCGGCACGTACAAGAAGCTGGTCATCGGCGCGGGCGGGGAGCTGCTCGGCGGTGTCCTGGTCGGCGACGCGGAGGCGTACGGGACGCTGCGCCCGCTGACCGGTTCGGTGCCGCCGGTCTCCCCCGAGCAACTGGTCCTCCCGGCCGGGGCGGGCGGCCCCGTGTCGATCGGCCCGTCGGCGCTCCCCGACGAAGCCGTCATCTGCTCCTGCCACAACGTCACCAAGGGCACCATCCGCGGCGCGGTCACCGAGCACTCCTGCACGAACGTGCCGGAGGTCAAGAAGTGCACCAAGGCCGGTACGGGCTGCGGCAGTTGCGTCAAGGTCCTCGGCCAGCTCGTCACGGCGGAACTCGAAGCGGGCGGCATCGAGGTCGACAAGGGCCTGTGCGGCTGCTTCGCCCAGACCCGCCAGGAGCTGTACGAGATCGTGCTCGCGCTGCGGGTCTCCTCGTACCGGGAACTCCTGGACGCGCACGGCCGGGCGGAGGCGCGCGGCGGCGACGGCTGCGAGATCTGCAAGCCGGCGGTCGCCTCGATCATCGCGTCCCTGGCCCCCACCCTCGGCGCGGACGGCTACGTCCTCGAAGGCGAACAGGCGGCCCTCCAGGACACCAACGACCACTTCCTCGCGAACCTCCAGAAGAACGGTTCGTACTCGATCGTGCCGCGCATCCCCGGCGGCGAGATCACCCCGGACAAGCTCATCGTGATCGGCGAGGTGGCCCGCGACTTCGGCCTCTACACGAAGATCACGGGCGGCCAGCGGATCGACATGTTCGGCGCGCGGGTCGACCAACTCCCGCAGATCTGGGGCAGGTTGGTGGACGCGGGCTTCGAGTCGGGCCACGCGTACGGCAAGTCCCTCCGTACGGTGAAGTCCTGCGTCGGCTCGACCTGGTGCCGTTACGGCGTGCAGGACAGCGTCCGCATGGCCATCGACCTGGAGCTGCGCTACCGGGGCCTGCGCTCCCCGCACAAGCTGAAGTCGGCGGTGTCCGGCTGCGCCCGCGAGTGCGCGGAGGCCCAGTCGAAGGACTTCGGCGTGATCGCCACGTCCAACGGCTGGAACCTGTACGTCGGCGGCAACGGCGGCGCGACCCCACGCCACGCGGACCTCCTGGCCCAGGACCTGGACGACGACGAACTCATCCGCCTGATCGACCGCTTCCTGATGTTCTACATCCGCACCGCCGACCGCCTGGAGCGCACGTCGACGTGGCTGGAGCGGATCGAGGGCGGCCTCGACCACGTACGGGACGTGGTCGTCGACGACTCGCTCGGCATCTGCGCGGACCTGGAGGCGCTGATGACCGCGCACGTCGCCGGGTACCGCGACGAGTGGGCGTCCACCCTCGACGACCCGGAGCGCCTGGCCCGCTTCGTGTCGTTCGTGAACGCACCCGAAGTCCCGGACCCGACCGTCAAGTTCGTGCCCGAACGCGACCAGATCAAGCCTGACCTGCCGCTTCTCTCCTTGAACCCGACGCGCACCCTGGAAGGGACTGCCACGCGATGACGATGCTCGCTGTTGAGACGACGACCACCACGGTCCAGCTCCACGTGGACGGCGACTGGCTGCCGGTCTGCGACGACCCGTCCCGGCTGACCCCCGGCCGCGGGGTCGCGGTCCTGCTGCCCGACGGCCGCCAGGCGGCGGTCTTCCAGGACCGCGCGGGCCGCTGGTACGCGATCGACAACCGGGACCCGTTCACGGGTGCGGCGGTCCTGTCCCGAGGCCTGCTCGGTTCGGTGAACGGCGCGCCGTTCGTCGCGTCCCCGCTCCTGAAGCAACGTTTCGACCTGGCGACGGGCCGCTGCCTGGACGACGAGGCGGTGTCGGTGACGGCGTACGAGGTGCGCGTCGCTTCATGAGAATTTCACGATGAGCGTTCCACCGCTCACCCTCTGTGGTTAGGCTCCGGAGCAACGCGCCCGCCTAACAAGGGAGTTGAGCGGTGGCCAACACGCGCAGGAAAGCGGCCTGGGAATACTTCGGCGAGGAGTTGAAGCGGCGCCGGGAGGAAGCGGGGATGACCCAGTCGGAACTGGGTCAGCTCGTATTCGTCTCGGGCGGCTACATCGGCCAGTTCGAACAGGCTTTTCGCAAGCCGCAGTTGGATGTGGCGATCCGGATCGACGAGACGTTACGTACGGGCGGCTTCTTCGAGCGGACGTGGCACAAGCTGATCAAGGAGAAGCGGTACGCCTCGTATTTCGAGGAGGTCGCGGAGCTGGAGCGGACGGCGACGAAAATCTGCGACTTCGCGCCGCTGGTCGTGCCGGGTTTGCTCCAGACCCCGGCGTACGCGCGTGCGCTCACTCTGGAGTCCGACCCGTTCGCCACCGAGGCGTCCGTGCAGGACACGGTCGACGCCCGGATAGAACGGGCACAGATCCTTGCCGACGCCACCCGGCCCGAGTTCTGGGTGATCCTGCACGAGCACGTGCTGCGCAACCCGGTGGGCGGGCCGGCCGCCATGGCCGATCAACTGGACCGGATCGCCGCCCAGATCCGCGAGCGGACGGTACTGGTCACAGTCATTCCGTTTGCCGGGGGAGCACACGCATCCGCGGGCGGGATGCTCAGGCTCATGGAGTTCGAGGACGCCCCGCCGGTCGCCTATACAGAGACGTCGTTCGCGGGAACGCTCATCGACGAACCGGCCGTGGTGAAGCGTGCACAGCGGGCATACGATCTACTGAGGGGCGCCTCGCTGACGCCGGAGGCATCCCTCGACCTGATCGAATCGGCGGCGGAGGACCACAGACGATGCGCGCGTACGACCTGAGCAACGCCCGCTGGCGCAAAAGCAGTTACAGCAACGGCGAGGGCGGCGAATGCGTTGAGGTCGCCTACGACTTCCCCGGCGCCGCCCCTTGGCGCAAGTCCAGCTACAGCAACGGCGAGGGCGGCAACTGCCTCGAAGTGCGCGACGACCTCCCCGGCGTAGTCCCCGTCCGTGACAGCAAAACCCCCGCCGGACCGGTACTCCTCTTCCCGGCGGGCAGCTGGACGCGTTTCGTGGCTCTGGTGCGCGACATCACCGCGTAGGGCTCGCGTGGCGGGGTCGCTCGAATCCTTTGCTGTCCCTGCCGGAGATCACTAGGCTCACTCCCTGACCAAGCGTCAAATGTACGGGGAGATAATGAAGTTCAAGAGTCGGGTGACCGCCGGCATAGCAGTTACCGCATCATCGATCGGCCTCCTTCTGGGGAGTTCCGCACCCGCCCAGGCAGTACCGGGCGGCCCGGCGTTCTGTATCCCGCCGACCGGAGGGTACGACGGCTGTTTCTGGTCCACCGGGGACAAGTTCGGCGTGGCCGACAACGCCGCCGACGGTAAGCGCACGGTGCTGATCTGGAAGACCAGCTACGGCAGGTCGGGTGAGTGCCACGATTCCAACGGCACCCTGAACGGCTACAAATATTGCGATGTGAACCTCTGGGAAGGTCCGCACGCGAACGGAAAGCCCACGATCGTGACCTTCTCGGTCGCCATCAGGAAGGGCAAGAACGGGAAGAACGAGTCGATGAGCAGCCCCGGCATCGGATACATCGCCGGGCGCTGAACGAACCGTCGGTGGGCCGTGGACAGTTGGGGCTGTCCACGGCCCACCGTGTTTCGTAGATCTCTCAGCCGAATTCCACACCGGTGAGCTGCTCGGAGGCGGCCCAAAGGCGTTCCCCCGCAGTGTCGTTGAGGGTCCATGGGGCGCGCCAGGACTTGGTGGGGGCGCCGCGCCAGCCCTGAATACGGGGGCCGGTGAAGGAGTCGGGGCGGACACCGGGGGCCGTGGCCGCGTACAGCGTGGGCAGGGCGCCCGCCTCGGCGGACTGGGCGACGATCCGGTTGGCGAGAGCGACGACGCGCTCGACGCCCCGGCGCCCCTCCAGCTGCGGCCCGGCGGCCTGAAGGTTGGTGCTCGCGTAACCGGGATGCGCGGCGGCGGCAACGACACCGGACCCGCGCGCGGCGAGCCGCCGTACGAGCTCGTGCACGAAAAGCAGGTTGGCGGTCTTGGACCGGCCGTACGCGACCCAACGCCGGTAGTGGCGCTCACTGTTGAGGTCACGGATGTCGATGTTGGCGAGCGCGTGCAGGCCACTGGACACGGTCACGACGCGGGCGCCGTCGACACTCTCGATCCGGGGCAGCAGCAGCCCGGTGAGGGCGAAGTGCCCGAGGTGGTTCACGCCGAACTGGCTCTCGAAACCGTCGGCGGTACGGGCGTACGGCAGGGCCATGATGCCCGCGTTGTTGATGAGCAGATCGATCCGCTCGGGCGCGTACGCCTCCGCGAACTTCCGTACGGACGCGAGGTCGCCGAGATCGAGCGGCGCGAACTCGGCCTGTGCGCCCGGCACTTCGGCCGCGATCCGTTCCTCCGCCGCTCTCCCCCGCTGCTCACTACGACAGGCCAGCACGACACGGGCCCCACGCCGGGCGAGCTCACGGGCCGTGACGAGGCCGATGCCACTGTTGGCCCCGGTCACGACGGCCGTACGGCCACTCTGGTCGGGGATGTCGCTCACGTTCCAGCCCGGCATGGCGGTCCTTCCGGAAGGGGTCAATCCGCACGGTCCTGCTCGCTTCAGCGTACGGCTCCGGTCCGGCGTTCGACCGCAACGGACCCGGCGCACACCGTCACCCCTGCGGCGCGATACCCAAGGACCGGATGAGCTGGGCCAGTTCCTCGCGGAAGAGTTTCTCCGGGCTGAGGGTCTGGGTCTGCAGATGGCCGTAGATCTCCAGCGACACCAGGCCATGCAGGCGGCTCCAGATACGCATGGCGAGAGCCACGGCGGCAGGGGGCAGCTCGGGGAAGGCCGGGCGGACCTTGTCCAGCAGACCGGGGTCGAAGTCGGACCAGGTGAAGTCGCCGTCCGCGTGCTGGAGTTCGGCGTGCGGCCAGGCGGCGGCCGCGAGTGCGGTGATGCCGGTGCAGAGACGGTGGGCGGCGTCCGGGGCGGCGCCGCCCTCGGGGATCCGGTAGCCGGGCACGGGGTCACCGTAGATGAGGCGGAAGCCCTCGGGGTTGGCCAGCGCCCAGTCCCTGAAGGCGCAGGCCCATGCCTGGATCCGGGCGGCCGGATCCACGGCGGGGGCAGCGTCCCAGGCGGCGTCCACGGTGTCGGCCAGCGAGGTGTAGACGTCGTTGATCAGCGTGGTGACCAGGTCGTCCCGGGTGGCGAAGTAGCCGTAGATCGCGTTGGCCGTCATGCCCATCTCGCGGGCGATGGCCCGCAGCGTGATCGCGCCGGGCCCGCCCGAGGCCATCAGCTCCAGCGCGACCTCCTTGATCTCGGCGGTCGTCTCGGCCCGCAAGCGCGCGCGGCGCCCCTTGGTGTTTCCCACGTTGGTGTTTCCCACGCTTCCCATGACCGCTCACTCTACAGCGTGACAATACTGCGAGCCGTATCAAAACTTCACACCGTATAGTTCCTGCATGCCGCGAAGGCGGAGCGGCGGAATGAGCGCTACCAAGGGGAGAGCCATGCACATCGGAGTCATCGGGGCCACGGGCGGCATCGGCAGTCGCGTCGTCACCGAAGCCCTCGACCGGGGGCACCACGTCACGGCCTTCAGCCGGGACGCCACGGGGATCACCGAGAACCGGAACCGGGACCGGGACAACATCGACTGGAAAAGCGTCGACATCCTCGACGCCGCGAGCGTCACCGCGGCCGTACCTGGCCTTGACGTACTGATCAGCGGATTCCAGCCCGGCAACGCGGCCAAGGACTTCGCGGACACCGTGGAGCGTTCGATCGCCGATCCCACGGTCCACGTCACCGCCGCGCGGGCGCTGCTGAAGGCGCTCGACAGCCACCCCAGGACCCGGCTCATCGTGATCGGCGGCGCCGCAAGCCTGGAGGTCGAACCCGGACTCGTACTGGCGGACGCCGACGAGCAGTTGAACAAGACCCTGGACCTGGTCGGTCTGCCGAGGGGGTACGCCGCCGCGGCGCGCGGCGCCAGGGACGGCCTGAACGTCCTGCGCACGTCCAACCGGCTCTGGACCTACTTCAGCCCGGCGGAGCACATAGCCCCCGGCGAGCGAACCGGCCGGTTCCGTATCGGCGGCGACCAGCCGGTCCGCGACGCCGACGGGCTCAGCCGCATCTCGATGGAGGACGCCGCCGTCGCCCTCGTCGACGAGGCGGAACTGCCGCGCTTCGTGCAACGCCGCTTCACCATCGGCTACTGACCGACGCCGGCGCGGACCCGGCCGTCGGACGGGCCTGCGGTGCGGCGCCGCACCGACAGGATCCGATGCCTGCTCAGGCCGCGGCGCCGCCGTCCACGACGAGGTCGGTGCCGACGACCGAACCCGCGGCGTCGGAGGCCAGGTACAGGACGGCCGCGGCGACCTCGTCCCGCGCGGTCACCCGGCCGAGCGGGCTCGCCCCGCGCATCCGTTCGGCGCGCTCGGTCTCGCTCTCGCCGGGCAGCAGCGACATGGACGTGTCCGAGGCGCCGGGGCTGACGGCGTTGATGCGGACGCCGTCGCCGATGTGGTCGAGGGCGGCGCCGTGCGTGAGCGCCCAGACGGCGGCCTTGGTGGCGGCGTAGGCGGTCGCGCCGGGGATGCGGCGGTGCGGGCCGATGTTGGAGGCGACGTTGACGATCGCGCCGCCTGAGCCCTGGCCGCGCATCTGCGCGATCTCGGCGCGCAGGGCGAGGAACATGCCGGTGACGTTGATGTCGAGCTGGGTGCGCCAGTCGTCCTCGGAGAGGTCGGCGAGAGGCTGACCGGCGCGCAGCACACCGGCGTTGTTGACCGCCACGTCGACCGTCCCGAACCGGTCGGCCACCGCGCGCACCGCGGCCGCCACGTCGTCGGCGCTGCTGACGTCGGCGGTCACGGCGAAGGCGGTACCGCCCTGCTCCTCGATCAGCCGGACGGTCTCCTTGAGCGGAACCTCCCCGCGCCCGGCGACGGCGACGGACGCACCCTCGGCGGCGAAGGCGAGCGCGATGGCGCGGCCGAGACCGCTGCCGCCGCCGGTGACGAGAACGGACTTGCCGGTGAAGCGGTTACGCGACGTGGTGCTGGTCATGCGGTAACTCCCCTGATGGTGTGGGCGACTTGGGTGACGTGGGCGACTCGGACGGCTCGGACGGCTCGGGCGACTCAGGTGGCCCGGATGGCCGGATGGCTCAGACAGCTCGGGTGGCCCGGGTGGACAGGTGGACGGCGAGCGCGGCGGACAGCACCGCCGCGGCGAAGAGGGTCGAGGGGTCGCCGCCCACGGTGAGCAGGGCGGCGAACAGGATGGTCGGGCCGAACTCCATCGCGGTGTTCATGACGCCCCCGGCGAGGCCCACGTCGGTGGGCGCGACGGACTCCATGGCGAGTACGGCGGCGCCCGCGAAGGACAGTGCCGCACCCACGGGCAGCAGCACCAGGCCGGGCAGCAGGCCGTAGCCGTACGGAACACCGGGGGCGAGGCCGGTGGCGGCGAGGAGCGCGAGGCCGACGGCTCCGGAGCCGAGCCCGGCGCCGGTCACGCGGGCCGCTCCGTACCGCCCGATCAGCGGGCCCGCGAGCCGCCCTGCGGTGAGCAGCGCCACCGCGAACGGCACGAAGGCGGCCGAGGTGCGCAGCGGCGACCAACCGCGGTCGTGCTGCAGATGGAGCGAGAGGATGACGAAGACGGTGGCCGTACCGGCGGCGGTCATCGCGATGGCGGCGAGCCCCGGAGCGCGCCGCCCCGCCCTCAGGAACCCGGGCGGCAACAGCGGGTCAGGGGCCCGGCGTTCGACCGCCACGAACCCGGCGAGCAGGGCCGCCCCGACGCCGAGCGGCACGAGCACGTGCGGCGCGGTCAAGCCGTACGCGTCGGCCATGACGAGTCCGTAACCGGCGCCGAGCAGTCCGCCGGTGGCGAGCAGCGCCCCCGGCAGGTCGAGGGCACGCCCGGCACCCGGCGCGGTGGGCGGCAGGAGCCGGGGTGCGAGGGCGAGGGCCAGGGCCGCGACGGCGAGCGGCAGCGCGAGGGTGAGCCGCCAGGACCAGAGCGTCGAGACGACCCCGGAGAGCAGATTGCCCGCGGTGGCCCCGAGCACGGAAAGGCCGCCCCAGGCCGCCATGGCCCGGCCGTAGGCGGCAGGATCCGGGAACACTGTGCGTAGCACCGCGACCGCGGCCGGCGCGACGAGTGCGGCACCCGCGCCCTGTGCGAAGCGCGCGGCGAGGAGTACGGCGTGGCCCTGGGCCGCCGGCGCGAGGGCGGACGCGGCACCGAACAGGAGCAGCCCGGCGGTGAGCGCCCGGCGCCCGCCCCAGCGGTCGGCGACGCGTCCGCCGAACAGGAGCAGCCCCGCGAACGTCAGCCCATAGGCCGCGGTGAGCAGGATCAAGTCGGCCCGGTCCAGGGCGAATTCACGGCCGATACGGGGCAACGGCACGGCGATGGCGGCCAGCGTGAAGATCAGGCAGACCTGCACGGCGCCGAGGAGGACGAAGGCGGGTGCGGTGCGTGGTGCGGTGCGTGGTGCAGTGCGTGGTGCGGCTTCGGACGGCTCCTCGACGGCGGTCACGTGATGCCCGGCCATGCTTCCCCCATTGATTCGTGAACGACCGGCCATTCTTGAACGATCAGTCCAGTATTAACGCAAAAGAAAAGGGCACCGCGACCGGTGCCCGCACAGGCCCTCCGTCAGTCGAGCAGCTCCAACGCCTGCTCCGCCGCGTCCCGCACCCTGGCAGGGTCGCTCGACGCCTTGCCCACCACACGTACGCCCTGCAACAGCACGAGCAGCATCCGCGAGAGGGCCCGCGGGTCACGCCCTTCGGGCAGCTCGCCCTGCGCCTGGGCACGGACGAGCGCGGCGTACAACGGAGTCTCGATGTGGTCCCAGCTGACCTCCACCCGGCGGGCCGCGACACTGTCGTGCGGGGCCAGTTCGGCGGCCGTATTGGTGACCAGGCAGCCGTTCAGGCGGAGTTGATCGTCCGCCGCCTCCTCGGCGAACCGACGCACCACGGCACGGACGGCAGGCAGCACAGGCCCCGGCTGCGACAACTCGGCGAGCAGCGCCGGGTTCCGCGTCTGTACGTACCGGTCCATGGCCTTCAGATACAGCTCACGCTTGCCGCCGAAGGTGGCGTAGAGACTGGCCCGCCCGATCCCGAGGTGCGCGACGAGGTCGGCCATCGAGGTCGCCTCGTACCCGCGCCGCCAGAACAGCTCCAGGGCGGCGTCGAGAGCCACATCGGGGTCGAACTCCTTGGTACGTGCCATACAACGACTCTAGCCAGTACTGGAACGTACGGTCAAGAAAGGTCTAGGAATCTCGACGGTCACCCCCGGGAGGCGCTCAGTACCCGTCCTCGCTCAGTACCCGTCCTCGCTCAGTTCCGTCACCCCCGCCAGGAGGCAGCCCCACATGACGGCCGCCGGGGAGCGCGGGTCCAGGAGGTCGAGGCCGGGGGCTATGCAGATGTCGCCGGAGCCGCCGCCCTCGTCCGGGTACGGATGCCAGGAGCGGCTCATCTCCAGGTAGGCCGCCTCCAGGCAGCGGACGAAGTGGTCGAGGTCGTCGGCGAGGCGGGCGAGGACGCCGTGCTGGTGCCGTCGCCCCAAGTCCGCGGCGGAGGCGGCGATGTGCACGGAGCCGTCGCGGCGGTGTACGTATATCCGGCCGAACTCGCTCACGGCGAACGCGAGGAGGTCGGCGGGCTCGATGCCGTCCGGCACCTCCGTACCCCGCAGCTCGTCGTCGGTGGGCGGGACCATGTCGGCGGGCGCCAGCAGGTCGACCGAGGCGTAACCGCACTGCCAGGAGGCCGGGAATCCGACGCCGGTCAAGTGGGCGCGGCTGCCCGGGTGTTCGAGGGCGGCGGGCAGCTTGTCCTCGGGGATCAGCACCACTTCAACGGACGGCCCGAAGGAGTACGCGAGGCGTTCCGTGGTCAGGGGCTCCTTGTCGAGGTCCGGCAGCAGGTCCGGGTACACGAAGGCGCGGCCCGGGGAGCCTTCCTCGGCCGAGGAGTGGTCCATGCCCCCGCGCGGCCAGGCGGCGAGCACGGCGGGGTCGGTTTCGAGGAGGGCGATCCCGTGCTCGTCCTCCACCAGGTACCGGCGCCGTCCGTCCGGGCCGGTCAGCGGGTCGGCGTAACCGAAGCTCTCCGGGGCGGACAGCGTGTACGTCCCCAGATACGCTTCGTTGTCCGCCCGCACATGGGGGATCTCGACAGGCTGCGGGCCCTCCGGATCCGGCGCGGGCATCCGCACGCCGGTCTCCAGGTCGAGCCAGGTGTCCTCGAACGTGCCCTGTACGTACAGGACTTCACGCCCCTCGCGCTCGTACCGCTTCACCGAGGCGTAGCTCAGATTCGGGTGCGCCAGGCGCGCGCCGCACGGCCGCCACCAGGCCCAGAGCGCACGCCACGGCATCGCGGGCTCGGCGGCGGCGAGCTCCTCGGCGTACGTGTCCTGGCCGAGGGTGGTCGCGGCGAAGTGCAGCCACGCCGCGAACTCGGCCCGCGGCACGTCCGCACCGCCGAACACCGCCTCCGCCTGCTGGAATATCTCCCGCCAGACCCCGGCGGGAGTCCCCAGGTCGGGCCAGTCGGTCAATGTCTCCAACGCATCGATCCCCGCACGCACGACATCCCGCTCGGTGTCGAGCACGTCCCACACCGACCCCGTCAACTCACTCATACGGCCATACTGACACCGAGCACTGACAACGCCGCCGGAGGCCCAAGTGACCTGCCCGCAGCGAGGGTTCACCGGAATGTCAGTGCCCCTCAGTACGCTCCGGGGCATGGTGCACAGGAGCTATTACGACCTGCGGTTCGGAGTGTCCCCCGGCGGTGCCCGGAAGGACGCGCACTACATATGCGCTGACCTCGACGAGGCCGAATCCGCCCTCGCGTACGAGCTGGAGGACTCCACCAACGTCTGGCTGATCCTCCGCCGCGGCGGCGCCGACCTCGCCCTGGACGTGTACCAGCGCGGGGAGCTCACCCGGTCGATCGACCTCCACCCGTTCCTCACCGTCCGCATCGGCGGGTACCCGGACATCACCTTCCTCGGCCAGGGCAGGCCGAGCGGGTACGCCGACGGCGCGGACGACCCGGACCAGGTGCGGGCGACGCTCGTCGACGGGCTGTTCGGCGACGACTTCGACGACACCATGGAGGCCGTCGTGGACTGGGCCCGCGTACCGGCCCCGGCGCTCGTCGGCGAGCCGGTGGGCGAGGACGACTACGTACGGCTCGGTGACGGCCCGCCCGACGACCTCTCCGAGCTGGAAGGGCTCGACGAGGACGAGTTGACGGATGAACTCATCGAGCGGGGCTACGTCGAGTACGGCTTCCACGACTTCGACGCGTGAACCGGCCCCGGTGACGCCTACGCTTACGACCCGGTCCACAGACGCGAGAAGAGGTGCCTGCCATGGCGGGGGTTTCGGGGGCGGCGCGGGTCGCCTTATGGGTGGTCGCCGTCGTGGCGGGGGTCGTCTCCGTCGGGCTGATCGTGTCGCTGGTGGTGAACCCCGAAGCGGCGGACCGGACCGCGAGCGTGACCGGTGCGGTGGTCGGCCTCGCCGCGCTGGTGGTGTCGGTGATCGGCCTCGTACGCGCCCCCGGAGGGAACGGCGTGCGCCGGGTGCGGGCCGGGCGTGGTGGTGTCGCGGCCGGTGGTGACGCGGTGGGGAACGCAACAGGGCGCGGCAGCAAGGTGGTTGGAGCACCTTCGGCGCCGCGGCCGGGCGCACCGTACGACGGCGACGCCGATGTCCGGTCCGGGCGGGGCGGCGTCGCCGCGGCCGGTGACGTGCGGGACAACGCCGTGGGGGACGAGAGCGAGCGCTCGTGACACCCCTGTGGCCGCGCAGGAACCGCACCGCGCCGGGCACCCCCGGAGCGCCGGGCACCCCCGTGGACGTGGTGGCCGACCGGGGCGGAATCGCGGCCGGAGGGGACGCGTCCCACAACGCGAGCGGGCCGTACAGCCAGGTCGTCGACCAGCGGCAGTACCACGTCCACACCCCGCGCCCGGAGGTCGGCTGGCCGCTGCAACTGGGCGTCGTACCGGCGCTGGCCTCCGCGTTCCAGCCGCGCACCGGGCTGCGGGCACAGATCGACGCCGCCCGCGCCGACGGCTCCGCTGCCGTACTGACGCAAGTGCTGTCCGGCGGCGGCGGCGTGGGAAAGTCCCAACTCGCCGCGTCCTACGCCGATGCGGCCCTGCGGGACGGCGTGGACCTGGTGCTCTGGGCGCCCGGTACGGAGGTCCAGCAGATCATCACGCTGTACGCGCAGGCCGCCGGACTCGTCGGGGCGCCGGGGGCAGGCGGCAAGCGGCCCGAGGACGACGCGCGGGCCTTCCTGTCGTGGCTCGCCACGACGGACCGCCGCTGGCTGGTGGTCCTCGATGACCTCAACGACCCGGCGGGTACGGAGAGTTGGTGGCCGGTGAGCCGGACCGGCAGCGGCTGGGTGCTCGCCACCACCCGGCTGCAGGACGCCCGCCTGACCGGCGGCGGCCGCCGCGCCGTCGGCGTCGACGTGTACCTGCCGGAGGAGGCCGGGGCGTACCTCCGCTCCCGGCTCTCCGACACCCCGCATCTCCTCGACGGCTCCGTCGAGGACCTGGCGGCCGCGCTCGGCCACCTCCCGCTCGCCCTGTCGCACGCCGCCGCGTACATGATCAACGAGGATCTGACGGGCGGCCGGTACCTGGCCCTGTTGCACGACAGCGACCGCCGCCTCGAACAGGTCCTGCCCGAGACCGCCGACACCGAGGGGTACGGCCGGCAGATCGCCACCACCCTGCTGCTCTCCCTCGACGCCGCCGAACGCACCGAGCCCCGCGGCCTCGCCCTGCCCGCGCTCCGCCTGGCGGCCCTGCTCGACCCGGCCGGTCACCCCCGGGCGCTGTGGGAGACATCCGCGATCCTCAACCACCTCACCCGGCACCGCACCCCGGTCGAGGGCGCCACCCATGACCCCTCCGCCGCCCAGGAACCCGTCACCGCCGAGGAACCCGTCACCGCCGAGGACGCCCACCGCGCGCTGCGCACCCTGCACCGGTACGCCCTGGTCGCCGACGACATCCGGGACGAGCCGCGGGCCGTACGCGTGCACGCGCTGACCGCCCGCGCCGCGCGCGAGCACACGCCTGCGGAGGAGTTCCGCGCCACAGGGGCCGCGGCCGCCCACGCCCTCATCCAGATCTGGCCGGACAGCGGGCAGCCACGGCCCGTACTCGCCGCCGCGCTGCGGACGAACGCCGACACCCTCGCCCGCAACACCGGCGACCTGCTGTGGCGGCCGCCCTGCGACCACGACCTGCACCTCCTGCTCTACCGGGCGGGCATCAGCGTCGTCGAAGCGGGCATCGCCGCCGACGCCATCGACTACTGGCAGCGCCTGGCCGCCGAGACCGAGCGGCAGCTCGGGTCCGACCACCCGGACACCCGCCTCGCCCGGTCCAACCTCGCCGTCAGCTACCGGCGCGGGGGCCAGAAGGAGCGGGCCATCGCCCTCCTGGAACAGGCCGACACCGACGCCGCGCGACTCTACGGCGATGAGCACCCCCGCACGATGCTGTTCCGGGCCAACCTCGCCACCTCGTACTGGTCCGTGGGACGCACCGCCGAGGCCATCGCCCTGGAGGAACGGGTCCTGGCCGACCGGGAACGCGTCCTCGGCCCCGACCACCCCGACACTCTCAACTCCCGCTCCAACCTGGCCACTTCGTACGCGGACGTAGGACGCACCGCCGAGGCCATCGCCATGGAGGAGGGCGTCCTCGCCGACCGGAAGCGCGTCCTCGGCCCCGACCACCCCGACACTCTGGACTCACGCTCCGGTCTCGCCTTCCTGTACCGCGACGAGGGCCGTACCGACGAAGCCGTCCAGCTCCTCGCCCGCGCGCTCACGGGCCGGGAGCGGGTCCTCGGGCCCGACCACCCGCGCACCCTGGACGCGCGGGCGAGCCTCGCCGGCTTCCACCTCTCGGCGGGCCGCCCGGAGGACGCCGTCCCGCTCCTGGAACAGGCTGTCGCGGGCCGGGAGCGGGTGCTCGGACCCGACCACCGGAGTACTCTCGCCGCCCGCGCCGACCTCGGTTTCGCCCTGCTCAACACGGGCCACGCGGCCGAGGCCCACACGCTGCTCGACCAGGCCGCCGAGGGTGCGCGGCGGGTGCTCGGACCCGACCACCACGACACCCTGATCACGCGGGTCAACCTCGCCGCGGCCGCCGTCCGGGCCCGCCGCCCGCTCGGCTCGCTGCCCGACCTCCTCGCCGACCTGGAACGCGTCCTCGGCCCCGAACACGACCAGACCCGGAACATCCGGGACCTGCTCGCGGCGCTGCGGGAGCACCGTGCGGGTAGCGTCGACTCCATGAGCAGTGGGCCCCGTACCGGCAAGAAGATCACCGAAAAGCTCTCCGCCGCCGCCCTCGCCGAGTCCACCGGCAAGGACTGGCTCGGCTGGTTCGCGGTGCTCGACCACTGGGGCGCCGGCGAACGCGCCCACACGGAGATCGCCCGCCACCTGCGCGAGGAGCACGGCGTGAACGGCTGGCACGCCCAGTCGATCACCGTCGGGTACGAACAGGAACGCGGCCTGCGCGAGGTCGGCCAGTCCAGCACGGGCACCTGGGAGACGAGCGGCAGCAAGACGATCGACGCCCCCGCCGAGAAGATCACGGAAGCCTTCGTCGACGAGTCGATCCGCCGCCACTGGCTCCCCGACGCGGACCTCACGATCCGCACCCACCGCCCCGGCAAGTCCCTCACCGCGGACTGGGACGACGGCTCGAGCCGCATCTCCCTCTACCTGACGGCCAAGGGCCCGACGAAGACAACCGTCGGAGTCGGCCACCACAAACTGGACGACGCGGACGCGGTGGCGGCGTACAAGGTGTTCTGGCGGGAGCGGTTGGCAGAGCTCAAGACGCTGCTCGAAGAGACGCCGCCCGAATCCTGAACGGCTCGGGCAGCGTCCCCGTACGCACCCCGAACCCGTCCACACCCCCGCAACACCGTTGTCGTAATCCCCCTGCATGGTTGATCGTTGGGCCGAGCGAACGAACCGGGCCGGACCAACCCAGGGGGCAACGCATCATGACCATCAGCAGACGGCACCTCCTCGCCGCATCCTCCGCCACCGCCGCCGCAGGCCTTCTCTCCGCGTGCGGGTCCAACACCGGGCGCAGTGACGGTGGCAGCGGGGGGCCCGCTCTCTCGCACTGGTACCACCAGTACGGCGAGGAAGGCACCGAGCAGGCCGTGCGGCGGTACGCGAAGGCGTACGGGAAAGCCGAGGTCAGCGTGCAGTGGCGGCCCGGCGACTACGACCGGCAGACCGCGGCCGCGCTGCTCACCGAGTCCGGCCCCGATGTCTTCGAGTCCCCCGGGCCCAACCTCGACCAGATCCGCGGCAAGCAGGTCCTGGACCTGACCGAGCTGATCGAGGAAGTGAAGGACGACTACAACCCCGCTGTACTCGCGCCGAAGACCCACGAGGGCAGGATCTACGGCATTCCGCAGGTCATCGACATGCAGTTGCTCTACTACCGCAAGAGCCTGCTCGCCGACGCGAACGTCGAGCCGCCCCGCACCCTCGACGAACTCGTGGACGCTGCAAAGAAGTTGACCACCCGCGACGTCAAGGGACTCTTCCTCGGCAACGACGCCGGAGTAGGTGCACTCGGCGGAACTCCCCTCCAGGCGGCCGGACTTGAACTGGTCACCGACGACGGCAAGGTCGGCTTCGACGACCCCGCCGCCGCCCGTACCCTCGGCAAGATCCGCCAGTTGTACGCCGACAAGTCGCTGCTGCTCGGCGCGCCCTCCGACTGGTCGGACCCGGCCGCGTTCCTGCAGGGCCTGACCGCCATGCAGTGGTCGGGCCTGTGGGCGCTGCCCGCCGTGCAGAAGAAGTTCGGCGACGACTTCGGGGTGCTGCCCTTCCCGAAGGACGGCGCGGGCAAGCCGTCCGTACCCGTCGGGGCGTACGGCGCGGCCGTCAGCGCGAAGACCCGCGACAAGGACGCGGCCAAGGCGTACGTGAAGTGGCTGTGGGTCCAACAGGCCGCGTACCAGGAGGACTTCGCGCTCTCCTACGGCTTCCACATCCCCGCCCGTACCTCCCTCGCGCAGAAGGCCGACAAGCTGAAGGAGGGCGCGGCGGCCGACGCGGTGCGCTACGCCACGGAGAGCGGCTTCCCCTCGCAGCCGCTGCTGTGGACGCCGCGCAACCAGACCACGTACCAGGACGCCCTGAGCCGCATCATCAAGGACGGCGCCAACCCGGAGAGCGAGCTCAAGCAGGCGGTCCGCAAGGTGCGGGCCGAGCTCGACCGGGTCAAGAGCAAGTGAGCGACCGGAACACCCAACAGCGGCACCGCACCCTCTGGTTCTGGGTGTTCGTCGGCCCCTTCGCGCTCGGCCTCGGCGTGTTCACGTACATCCCACTCCTCTGGAGCGTGTACCTCAGCTTCTTCGACGCGCACAACACCGTCACACCCGACCCGGCACGGGACTTCGTCGGCTTCGACAACTACGCGCAGATGCTCAACGACAGCGCGTTCACCGACAGCCTGCTCACCTTCGTGGTGTTCTCCCTCTTCATCGTCCCGGCCACCTTCGCGCTGTCCCTCGCCCTCGCCCTGATGGTGAACCGCCTCCGCCGCGCCCAGGCGTTCTTCCGGTCCGTCTTCTTCCTTCCCGCCGCGTGCAGTTACGTCGTGGCGGCCCTGATCTGGAAGATGTCGATCTTCAACGGCGTACGCTTCGGGCTCGCCAACACCCTCCTCGGATACGTCGACGCCGACTCGGTCGCCTGGCTCTCCACCACGGACCCGCCCTGGCACTGGCTGGTGATCGTCACCGTCCGCCTCTGGCTGCAGGCCGGCTTCTTCATGATCCTGTTCCTGGCCGGACTCCAGCGCATCAACCCGCAGTTGTACGAGGCGGCCGCGGTGGACGGCGCCAAGCCGGGCTGGCAGGTGTTCCGGCACATCACGTTCCCGCAGCTGCGCGCCACGTCCGTCGCGGTGACGCTGCTCCTGGTGATCAACGCGTTCCAGGCCTTCGACGAGTTCTACAACCTGCTCGCCGACTCACGCGGCTACCCACCGTACGCCCGGCCCCCGTTGGTCTACCTCTACTACACGGCGCTCGGCCAGGGGCAGAACCTCGGCCTCGGCAGCGCGGGCGCGGTGATCCTCGCCGTGCTCATCGCCGTGGTGACGATCGGCCAGGCCCGCTGGTTCGGCCTCGGCAGGAAGGACGCGTGATGCGCCCCGCACACACCTCGGACGCTTCGGTACGCGTGGGCCGCGCCCTGCGCCTCGCGCTCCTCATCGCCCTGGCGGCACTCTTCCTCATCCCCTTCTACCTGCTCGTACGCAACGGCCTCGCCTCCGAGGAGGAGATCACCTCCCCGGACTGGACGTTCTTCCCCGCCGAGCTGCGCTGGTCCAACGTCACCGGCCTCTTCGCCGACCCGAGCGTCCCGTTCGCCCGCTCCCTCCTCAACTCCGCGCTGATCGCGGTCGCGACGACCCTCGGCACCCTGCTCCTGGCCTCCCTCGCCGGGTACGGCCTCGCCCGCATCCCGTACCGGCACGCGAACAAGGTGTTCTACGCGATCCTCGGCACCCTGATGGTCCCGGCGGCGGTGACGTTCGTACCGAGCTTCGTGCTCGTGTCGACCCTCGGCTGGATCTCGACGCTCCGCGGCCTGATCATCCCCACCCTCTTCTCGGCGTTCGCGTGCTTCGTCTTCCGCCAGTACTTCCTGGGATTTCCACGGGAGTTGGAGGACGCGGCACGGGTGGACGGCCTCGGCTACTGGCGTACGTACTGGCGCATCGTCGTCCCCAACACCCGCCCGGTGTTCGCAGCCGTCGGCACGATCGTGTTCATCGGCGCCTGGAACTCCTTCCTGTGGCCGCTGGTCATCGGCCAGGACCAGGAGGCGTGGACGGTGCAGGTGGCGCTCTCCTCGTTCACGACGGCCCAAGTGGTGCGCCTGAACGAGCTGTTCGTCGCGGCGGCGGTCTCGATCGTGCCGCTGCTCGTGGCGTTCCTGGTGTTCCAGCGGTGGATCGTGGCGGGGGTGGAGCGGTCGGGAATCAGTGAGTGAGCGTCATGCGTCCGCTCCCTTTTGGCCATGCACCGTCAATTCAGGACGCCTAGGTTCCGGAAGCGCGCTACCCCGTGGCCGCACCTCGGCGGTACGGGGCGGACTCCACCCACACGGAGTGAACTGTGGAACGTCGAACCTTCCTGCGCGGAGCGGTCATCGGCACCTCGGCGGCCGCCTTCGGCGGCACCCTCATGCACGGCGCCGCCTACGCGGCCCCCGCACAGAACGGCCCCGGCCCGTACGGAGCACTCGGCTCGGCCGACGCGAACGGCCTCCAGCTGCCCAGCGGCTTCACCAGCAGAGTCGTCGCCCGGTCCGGGCAGGCGGTCACCGGCACCTCGTACACCTGGCACAACGCCCCCGACGGCGGCGCCTGCTTCGCCGACGGCACGGGCTGGATCTACGTCTCCAACTCGGAGACCACTCCCGGTGGCGCCGGCTCGGTCTCGTTCAACTCCGCGGGCGCCATCACCGGAGCCCGCCGCATCCTGTCGGACACCCGCAACAACTGCGCCGGCGGCGCCACCCCGTGGAACACCTGGCTGTCCTGTGAGGAGGTGTCCCTCGGCTTCGTCTACGAGACCGACCCGAAGGGCGTGAACGCCGCCGTCCAGCGCCCCGCCATGGGCAAGTTCAAGCACGAGGCGGCCGCCGCCGACCCGGTCCGCAAGGTCGTCTACCTGACCGAGGACGAGTCCAACGGCTGCTTCTACCGGTTCATCCCGACCACCTGGGGCAACCTGTCCTCCGGCACCCTCCAGGTCCTGACCGCCGGCGCGGGCACCTCGGGCTCCTTCGGCTGGGCGAACGTCCCCGATCCGGACGGCGCCCCGACCGTGACCCGCGACCAGGTCTCCGGCGCCAAGCGATTCAACGGCGGCGAGGGCTGCCACTACGCGGGTGACACCGTCTGGTTCACCACCAAGGGCGACAACCGCCTCTGGCAGCTCAACCTGCTCACCGGCACGTACGAACTCGCCTACGACGACAGCCTCGTCACCAACGGCGCCGCCCCGCTGACCGGCGTCGACAACGTCACCGGCTCCTCGTCCGGCGACCTGTTCATCGCCGAGGACGGCGGCAACATGGAGATCTGCGTGATCACTCCGGACGACGTCGTGGCCCCGTTCGTACGGATCAACGGCCAGTCGAGCTCGGAGATCACGGGCCCGGCGTTCTCCCCCGACGGGAGCCGCCTCTACTTCTCGTCGCAGCGCGGCACGACGGGCTCGTCCTCGGGCGGAATCACGTACGAGGTGAGCGGCCCGTTCCGCGCGTAGGACTTTTTTGATCCCCTCCCCGCCCCTTCCCGGAGTCCTCGCCGGACGGGCCTCCTCAATCTCCCCCAGCTACCGCTGGGAGGTACCCCCAGAGGGGCTCAATTTGAGCCCGTCCGGCGATTGAGGACTTCGGGAAGGGGCGGGGAGGGGAAAAAGCAAAAAGGGGGCGCCCCCGCACAAGGGCGCCCCCTTCTATCGCGAACCGGGACCGAAGCCGGATCGGTGAGGGTCGGGTGACACGACCCCGGTCCCGGAGTTCAACTCAGCGGCTGTCGCTACCCCTCGACTCCGCCGCCGCACGCCCCGCCTCAAGCCGAGCCACCGGAATCCGGAACGGCGAGCAGGAGACGTAGTCGAGCCCCACCTCGTGGAAGAAGTGCACCGACTCCGGGTCACCACCGTGCTCACCGCAGACACCGAGCTTCAGGTCGGGCCGCGTCTCACGACCGGCCTTGACCGCGCTGCGGACGAGCGAGCCGACACCGTCCTTGTCGATGGTCTCGAACGGCGAGACACCGAAGATGCCCTTCTCCAGGTACGCCGTGAAGAACGAAGCCTCCACGTCGTCCCGCGAGAAGCCCCACACGGTCTGCGTGAGGTCGTTGGTGCCGAAGGAGAAGAACTCGGCGGCCTCCGCGATCTGCCCGGCGGTGAGCGCCGCACGCGGCAGCTCGATCATGGTGCCGAGGGCCAGCTTCAGCTCGACGCCGGTCTGCTCCTGCACCTCCGCGATGACCTTCTCGGCGTCCTCGCGGACGATCTCCAGCTCCTGGACCGTGCCGACGAGCGGAATCATGATCTCGGCGCGCGGGTCACCCTTGGCGTTCTTGCGCTCGGCGGCGGCCTCGGCGATGGCCCGTACCTGCATGGTGAACAGGCCCGGGATCACGAGACCGAGACGCACACCGCGCAGACCCAGCATCGGGTTCTGCTCGTGCAGCCGGTGCACGGCCTGGAGCAGGCGCAGGTCGTTCTCGTTCGCGTCCTTGCGGGACTCGGCGAGCGCGACGCGGACCGACAGCTCGGTGATGTCGGGCAGGAACTCGTGCAGCGGCGGGTCGAGCAGCCGGACGGTGACGGGCAGCCCGTCCATCGCCTCGAACAGCTCGACGAAGTCCTTCTTCTGCAGCGGCAGGAGGTCCTTGAGCGCGGCCTCCCGCTCGGTCTCGGTGTCGGCGAGGATCAGCTTCTCGACCATCTCGCGGCGCTCACCGAGGAACATGTGCTCGGTACGGCACAGACCGATGCCCTGCGCGCCGAAGCGACGGGCACGCAGCGCGTCCTCGGCGTTGTCCGCGTTGGCCCGCACCCGAAGGCGGCGCACCCGGTCCGCGTACGCCATGACCCGGTGCACGGCGGCGACCAGCTCGTCGGCATCGTCGGCGCCCGCGTGCATCCGGCCCTCGAAGTACTCGACGACCGGCGACGGCACGACGGGGACCTCACCGAGGTACACCTTGCCGGTGGAGCCGTCGATGGAGACGACGTCGCCCTCTTCGACGACGGTCTCGCCGACGGTCATCCGGCGCCGCTTGGTGTCGACCTCCAGGTCCTCGGCGCCACAGACACAGGTCTTGCCCATGCCGCGGGCGACGACGGCCGCGTGCGAGGTCTTGCCGCCACGGGAGGTGAGGATGCCCTCCGCGGCGATCATGCCGTCCAGGTCGTCGGGGTTGGTCTCACGGCGAATGAGAATGACCTTCTCGCCGGACCGCGACCACTTGACGGCGGTGTACGAGTCGAAGACGGCCTTGCCGACGGCGGCACCCGGCGAGGCGGCGATGCCGCGGCCGATCTTCTCGACCTTGGCGTCCTCGTCGAAGCGCGGGAACATCAGCTGCGCGAGCTGGGCGCCGGTGACGCGCTGCAGCGCCTCGGCCTCGTCGATCAGGCCCTGGTCCACGAGCTGGGTCGCGATCCGGAAGGCAGCGCCCGCCGTCCGCTTGCCGACCCGCGTCTGCAGCATCCACAGCTGACCGCGCTCGATGGTGAACTCGATGTCGCACAGGTCCTTGTAGTGCGTTTCGAGCGTCTCCATGATCTGCATGAGCTGGTCGTACGACTTCTTGTCGATCTGCTCGAGCTCAGCGAGCGGCACGGTGTTGCGGATACCCGCGACGACGTCCTCGCCCTGAGCGTTCTGCAGGTAGTCGCCGTACACACCCGCGTGCCCGGAGGCGGGGTCGCGCGTGAACGCCACACCCGTACCCGAGTCGGGGCCGAGGTTGCCGAAGACCATCGAGCAGACGTTGACCGCGGTGCCGAGGTCGCCGGGGATGCGCTCCTGGCGGCGGTACAGCTTGGCCCGGTCGGTGTTCCACGAGTCGAAGACCGCGTGGATCGCAAGGTCCATCTGCTCGCGCGGGTCCTGCGGGAAGTCCCGGCCGGCCTCGGTCTTGACGATCTTCTTGAACTTGGTGACGAGCTTCTTGAGGTCAGCCGCCTCCAGGTCCGTGTCGACCGTGACCTTCTTGGCGACCTTGGCGGCCTCGAGCGCGTCCTCGAAGAGTTCACCCTCGACGCCGAGCACGGTCTTGCCGAACATCTGGATCAGACGGCGGTACGAGTCCCACGCGAAGCGGTCGTCGCCGGCCTGCTTGGCGAGGCCCTGCACGGACTTGTCGGACAGCCCGATGTTGAGGACGGTGTCCATCATTCCGGGCATGGAGAACTTGGCGCCCGAACGCACGGAGACGAGCAGCGGGTCATTGCCCTGACCGAGCTTCTTGCCCATCTGCTTCTCGAGCGAGTCCAGGTGGGCGCTCACCTCGTCCCGCAGCGCCGCAGGCTCCTCACCGTTGGCGAGGTACTCCTTGCAGGCTTCGGTGGTGATCGTGAACCCGGGGGGCACGGGCAGACCGAGGTTGGTCATCTCGGCCAGGTTGGCACCCTTGCCACCGAGCAGGTCCTTGAGGTCCCTGTTGCCCTCGGTGAAGTCGTAAACGAACTTCTGGCGATCTACGTGATCCGACACGGGCCTGTCTCCTCGGTGCGGCTGCCCTGACGGCGAGGAACATACCCAGATCGAAGGCTGATGGGTACGTCCACTTAGCGGTCGCACGGCTGCAACCACTCGTCCGCCAGCAGATCAAAAGTAATGACCTGGTCATGTGCTGAAAGACGCCACGTTCAGGGCGCGAAGCGGACTGCCCCACTCGATCCCGATTTGGCGCTCAAATGAGCGGGGTTATCTATCATTTGCGTTCAACTCTTGAACGAAAAACGGATGGCACTGAGTGCCAGCGTTGGAGAGGTGCAAACGAGCAAGATCCGCTCATCTGAGCGCAGGGGCTATCAAGGGTGGCGAGAATCACGCCCTAGGAAGGGCGCGATTTCCACGATCCGGACGGGAGGTGGACAGGATGTGGAGCGCGCTCTCACTCGTAGATCGGAAGCTGCCACATGGTGCTGAAGGTAGCCGAAGCGCACCCTTCGCCGCACCTCGGTATCCTGTC
>NZ_JAAAHS010000720.1 GCF_009908195.1 Streptomyces boluensis
CACCCCGAACACCCCCGCCGCCGCGCCGAACAGCGGGAAGGCGAGCGGCGCGATACCGACGTGGGTCAGGGCGTTCACCGCGGCCACCCGGCCCTGGAACGCGGCGGTGGTGTGGGTCTGGATCAGCGCACCCGCGAGCCCGCCGCACACGCCGCTCAGCATCCCCGCGCCCAGCGCCACGGCGGCGGCGCCCGGCACCGTCGGCAGCACCCCGATCGCGCCGATCGCCGCGGAGGCCACCACGAGCAGCACGTTCTGCGCCACGCCCGCACGCCGGAACCGGCCGCGCACGGTGAGGGCCAGACCGCTCACCCCGGCGCCGATGCCGAACGCGGCGAGGATCCAGCCGATGCCCGCCGCGTCCCAGCCCCGCTCCGCGGCCAGGAGTACGGCGCCGACCTGGAGCGGCGGCACGATGCCGAGCTGGCTCAGCGCCCCGGAGAGCACCAGCGGGCCGACGATCGGGTGGCGCCGGATGTACGTCAGGCCGTCCGTCAGGTCCCGCCACGGCGTGGTCGGCCCGGCCGCCGCCTCGCCGTCGGGCGGCAGCGGCCCCACCCGGACCGCGAGGAGCAGCACGAGCGACAGCACGAAGAGGCCACCCGCGACCGCGAACGCCGCCGCGCTCTGCCCGTACGCCATCGCGAAACCGGCGAGCGGCGGTCCCGCCGTGGTGCCGACCCGGGTGACCAGCATCCGCAGCCCCTGCACCCGGACGTACTGGTCGGGCCCGGTGAGCCGCGGGGCGAGCGCGCCCACGGCGGGCATGAACAGGGCGTCCACCACGCCGAAGGCCAGGGCGACCACGACGAGGAGCCAGAGTCCGGGCTCCGCGAGCCACAGCGCCGCCGCGACCCCGAGGATCATCACGGCCCGCGCCGCGTCCGAGCCGATGACGACCCGGCGCGGGTCGAACCGGTCGGCGACCACTCCCCCGACGAGCATCAGCACCGCCCGCGGCACCGCGCCGACCGCCATCACCAGGCCGACCTGGGTGGGCCCGGCGACCTGGGCGGCGGCCCAGCCGAGCGCCATGAAGTAGACGCTGTCCCCCATCACGGACAGCCCGTACGCGATCAGCCAGCGCAGCACATGGCCGTCCCGGTGGGCGGGCAGGGCGGCAGGGGCGCCGGGCACACCGGCACCGGAGTCAGCAGCAGTCACGTGCCGAGATGATCGGCCCAACTCCCTTGCGGGGCAACCGATTTACCACCCCGGCGGCGCGGGCCGGGCCTCACGCGGATATGCGAACCCTGGACGCGGCAGGGGTAAGGCGA
>NZ_JAAAHS010000721.1 GCF_009908195.1 Streptomyces boluensis
GCTTCGGGGGCGGCTAGCGGACGTAGAACCCGTCGCCGCCCCGGCTCAGTACGCCCGTCATGGGGTGGCGCGGGCCGCCGTCCCACCAGTGCCACACGACGCGGTGGCTGCCGTCCGCCGCGGTGAACACGTCCATGCCGCCGGGGCCGCGGTGGTTCTGCGGCAGGCCACGGTACGGGGCGAGTCCGGCGGTGCCGGTGTAGCCGAAGTAGGGGCGTTCGGCGCCTCGGCGGAGCGGCTCGCAGCGGGTGCCGGGGAGCGGGGTGGTGCCGCAGTCGGCGATGCCGGTGGCGTATCGGGCGCTGTCCCAGTTGTTGCCGGAGTACAGGAGGTACCAGCGGCCGTCGGACATCCTCGCCATCGACGGGTTCTCGACGACATGGGTGGACCCGGAACTCTTCCTCGTGTCCCAGCCGATGTCGGTGCTCGTCAGGACGGACCGGCGGGTGCTCCACACGGCGCGGCCCGAACTGTCCGTACGGACCGCCGAGATGCCGGTCTCGGCGCCTGCGGTGATCGCGTCGTCCCGGTAGGTCACGTACAGCGAACCGCCCGCGGTGAACGGGTTGGCGTCGAGCGCCCAACGGCCGCCGGGCGGGCATGCCCAGACCCCGGCGGAACGGAACGGGCCGCGCGCGGAGCTCGCCACGGCCCGGCCGACGCACTTCTGGCCCGATCCCTTGCGTGAGGCCGTGTAGTACATGAAGTACCGGTCGCCGTGCCGGGCGACGCCGGGCGCCCAGATCGCGCCACCGGGCTCCGCCCAGGAACCCGGCCCGCCCGGCAGCACGTCACCCGAGGCGCAGTCGGTCATGCCGACGGCGTTGCCCGAACCGTGCACGAGCACCGGCACGTACAACTTCCCGGTGGCACCGGCGCAACGCTTCCCGCGCCCGGCCGGGACGGTGGTGCCGTAGGTGACGTACCGGCCGTCCTTCGCCCTGACGGTGTCCGGGTCGGCGAGCGGAAACGACGAGGAACCGGCCACGGCGGCACGGGCGTCCACCCGGTCGACGGACTTCGGCACGGCGTTCACAGTGCCGTTCGCTGTGCCGGTCGCTGTGCCGGTCGCTGTGACCGTGGCGAACACGGCGGCGAGTACCGCGACCCCTCCCGCCAAGGCCGCCCTGCTTCTCCGTACGGGCCCAACTCGTCGCTCTCCCACGGCAGTTCCTCTCCCCGACTGCGATGACCGCACTGCTCGGAACCAGCGGCACGGAAGCCTAGCGCGGAGGGTGGTCGGTGTGGGGGCGATGAGGGGAACTGGGT
>NZ_JAAAHS010000722.1 GCF_009908195.1 Streptomyces boluensis
GCCTCACCCACCACACCCCGGCCGACGCCGACACCCTCGCGGACACCCTCCTGACCGAACTGCTCCCGCCGACGGGCAACACGGACGACACGGCGCTGGTGGTCATCGAGCTGTAGGGGCGGCCTCGCGGGGGCGGCGGCGGGGGTGGTGTCAGGACGCTCCCATCCACTCCTCCTCGTACGCCGCGTACGTACCGTCGTGCGTCGCCAGATGCGTGAACTGGTCGACGTACTCCTTGAATTGGTGGTCGCCGCGCGGCAGTGCGTACGCCTTCTCGGAGAACGTGAAGGGCTTCTCCGGGTGCAGGGAGCACAGTTCGGGGTGGATCTTGGACTGGTACAGGGTCTCGCTCGCGTCCGTCATCATCACGTCGGCGCGGCCCTCGATGATCTCCTGGAAGATCGTGGTGTTCTCCGGGTGCAGCGTGATCGTCGCCTGCTTGATGTGCTCGCGCGCGAACTGCTCGTTCGTACCACCGGGGTTGACGATCACCTTCGTACCGGCCTTGTCGATGTCCGCGAGCGCGCCCGCGCCGAACCTCTCCTTGTCCGCGCAGCGCACGATCGGGGTCTTGCCGTCCTCCCTGGTCGGCTCGCTGAAGGCGACCTGGCGGGCGCGCGGCAGGGTGATCGAGACGCCGCCGACGCCGATGTCGCAGCGGCCCGCCGCGACGTCCTTGCTGAGGTTCGCCCAGGTCGTGGCCACGAACTCGGGTTCGGCGTCCAGGCTCGCGGCCAGGTCGTCGGCCATCTTGATGTCGACACCGCTGTACGTGCCGTCGGCGGGGTCGAGGTGCGTGAACGGACGGTAGTCGCCCGTCGTGCACACCTTCAGCACACCGGAACGCGGCACGGAGTCCAGGAGGCTGCCGGGGGAGCGGCCCTTCTCCCGCGCCGCCTCGGGTACGGCGGGAGCCTCGGGCGCTGAGGGCGCGGCGGGTGCGGCGGCCGTCAGGGCAAGGAGGCAGACCAGGGTGGACAGGGCGGCGGCACGCTTCATCGCGGCGGCTCCTCTGCGGGATCACGGGGTACGGGGCAACGGGGCTACAACGCGTCAGGGCAACGGGACTTCAGGGCAACGGACTTCAGGGCTACGGGTGGTCACCATCGCAGAAGCGTTCCGGCTGGTGAAGACCCTTGCGCCCCCGCGTCGGCGTACGGAGATCCCCGTACCGAATCCCTGTGGCAAGCATTGACAACCTTGCGCAAGCGCTCGCAGGATGGGCGCCGCCGGTCACCGATGACC
>NZ_JAAAHS010000723.1 GCF_009908195.1 Streptomyces boluensis
GGGCATGGGGGACGGACGGATCGTGGAGGACAGGGTGCGTGTGGTCATCGCCGAGGATTCGGTGCTGCTCAGAGAGGGCCTGACCCGGCTGTTGACCGACCGCGGGCACGAAGTCGTGGCCGGTGTCGGGGACGCGGACACGCTGATCAAGACCATCGGGGAGCTCGCCGACCAGGGCGCCCTGCCGGACGTGGTGGTCGCGGACGTACGGATGCCGCCGACCCACACGGACGAAGGGGTGCGGGCAGCGGTGCGGCTGCGACGCGAGCACCCCGGCCTCGGAGTGCTGGTCCTCTCGCAGTACGTGGAGGAGCAGTACGCCACGGAGCTGCTCGCCGGCTCCAGCCGCGGGGTGGGCTATCTGCTCAAGGACCGGGTGGCCGAGGTGCGCGAGTTCGTCGACGCGGTGGTCCGGGTCGCCGGGGGCGGGACCGCGCTTGACCCGGAGGTGGTGGCCCAACTCCTCGGGCGCAGCCGTAAACAGGACGTGCTCGCGGGGCTCACACCGCGCGAGCGGGAGGTCCTGGGACTGATGGCCGAGGGGCGGACGAACTCCGCGGTCGCCCGGCAGCTCGTGGTGAGCGACGGCGCGGTGGAGAAGCACGTCAGCAACATCTTCCTGAAGCTGGGGCTGTCCCCGAGTGACGGGGATCACCGCCGTGTTCTCGCGGTCCTCACCTACCTCAACTCCTAGGAATCTGACACTCTGTCAGATACGGAGCGACTCGCGCGCGGCGCGTCGAGCGCGGCAGGTCGCGACAGTTCGCGAAGGCGGATGGCCATGACGGGACCGCCGGAGGCCCGGCGTAGAGCGGCGGAGGGGGCGCGTGCAAAGTGGTGAAGCCGTTCGGAAGTACGTCTCAAAGTCACGTCCACTATGCGACCGAGCCCAGGAAGGCGACCCTTACAGACGTAGGGTGGCCCTGGGAGGACCGGTCGTCCGGTGCCGTCCCGTGCCGCACCTCGAGGGAGGTCCAGTTCAGTGACCAGCCAGGTCAGTAGCCAGGCCGAGCAGACCGACTCGGCCGTCGTGGGTGGACAGCGGAAGCCGTCGGGCGACAAAGAAGTGCGTCGTCTGGACCGGGTGATCATTCGTTTCGCGGGTGATTCGGGTGACGGTATGCAGTTGACGGGTGACCGGTTCACGTCGGAGACGGCGTCGTTCGGTAATGACTTGTCGACGTTGCCGAATTTCCCGGCGGAGATTCGGGCGCCTGCGGGGACGT
>NZ_JAAAHS010000724.1 GCF_009908195.1 Streptomyces boluensis
GAACGTGCCCGGGTGGCCGTCGATGGAGTGCCCAGTGGTCGCGTGGCGGGTCAGACCGTCAGCGGAACCGGGTGGATCTCGTCGGCGGGATGGCCCGCGCGTTCGTGGACGCGCTGGACCGCGTCGGCCGACGGGCCCTCGGAAAGGCAGTAGACCGTGCCGGAGGCCGGGTCCGCCCAGGCCTTCTCGAAGTGCACACCTTCGTCCTTCTCGATGGCCAGGTCGGCCTGATGCGCCTGCTTCAGCCCATCGGCCGTGAGGCCCTCCATCCCGTGGTGGACGTCCATGAAGCGGGTCATGGATCAACGCCTCCTTCCGACGTACGCGGCCCGGCACCGGAGCGGTCGGGTCCGCCTGTCGCCGTGCCTTCCATCCTGCGCCCCTCTCCCCCACCCCGGCGACCGCACAGAGACGGGCCGCCGTCGCCTCACCCGACGGCGGCCAGGAACCGGCGGATCGCGGCCACCGACTCGTCCGGTCGCCGCAGGTGGACCCAGTGATCGGCGTTCAGCTCGACGAGGGTGGTGCGGGGGCGCCGTGCGGCCATCTCGCGGGCCTGCGCGGTGGGCAGCACGGTGCCGGCGGTGCCGTGCAGGAGCAGAGCGGGGCAGGTGGAGGCGAGCCAGGTGCGCCAGTGGTCGCCGAGCACGCGGGTGTCCGAGTCGACCATGTCGCGGGGGTGGCAGCCGAGCCGCCAGCCGTCCCGGTGCGGCCGCATGCCACCGTCGAGCAGCGGCGCCAACGGCCCGCAGGCGGCGTGGAGTTGCTCGCGGGTGGGCGCGGTGTACGGCAGGTCGAGCAGGAAGGAAAGGGGTGCGGGGTCGACGACGGGCAGGTACGCGGGTCCGTCGATGTTGATCAGCGCGCTGACGGTGCCGGGCCGGTCCGCCGCGAGGTGGTAGCCGTTGACGGCGCCGAGCGAGTGCCCGAGCACGGGCAGGGGCCGCGCGTCCAGGCCCAGGTGGGCGAGGAGCAGCCGCAGGTCGTCGAGGTAGCCGTCCCGGTCGTACCGTTCCGCCCGGTCGGAGTCCCCGTGGCCGCGCTGGTCGGGCGCGACGACCCGCCATCCGTCGGCCGCCAGGGCACCGGCAGCCGGTGTGAAGTCGGCGCCCTCGCCGAGGTGTCCGTGCAGGGCGAGCAGGGGGCGGCCGGCGCGGGGGCCGTGGTCCAGGTAGGAGAGGCGGCGGCCGTCGGGGGTGGTGAGGTG
>NZ_JAAAHS010000725.1 GCF_009908195.1 Streptomyces boluensis
GGCCATGGCCTTGACGAAGGCGCGCTCGACGTCGGCGGTGGAGAGTACGCCGTAGATCTCGCCGGTCTCTTCGACGACGAGGTATTCGGTGGCGGGGGTGGCGCGGAGGGTGTCGATGAGTTCTTCGCCGGCGAGTTCGACGGAGACCCGCATGCCGGCGGTGAGGTCCTGGGCGAGTCCGCTGACGGCGATCCAGGGGCGGCGGTGTTCGGGGATGCCGACGATGGCCGCTTCGCGGACGACTCCGGTGGCGTCGCCGTGTGCGTCGACGACGACGAGGGCGCGGGCGCCGGCGTCGTTGGCGCGGCGGAGCGCTTCGGACAGCGGGGTGTCGGAGGTGACGGGTACGGCGCGCCGGGTGAGGGTGCGGGCGCGCAGTTGCGGGAGGCGTTCGCGGAGGCGGGCCATGCGGAGGCTGTTGCCGGCGCCGGTCCAGATGATCGCGGCGAGGATCGCGGCGAGGAGGGCATCGGTGACGGTTTCCATGCCGACGCTGCGGGGGGCGGTGCCGCCGAGGACGCCGGACTGGGTGAGCAGGGGCAGTCCGATGAGTACGGAGACGGCGAGGGCGCGGCCGACCCA
Source organism: Streptomyces boluensis (assembly GCF_009908195.1). Classification (GTDB taxonomy): domain Bacteria; phylum Actinomycetota; class Actinomycetes; order Streptomycetales; family Streptomycetaceae; genus Streptomyces; species Streptomyces boluensis. Next base: position 583 of record NZ_JAAAHS010000725.1, read on the forward strand.
GGCGGCGGCGACGGTGCCGGCCATGGGCTTGCCGGTGATCTTCCAGACGACGGCGCGGAGCATCCGGCCGCCGTCGAGGGGCAGTCCGGGCAGCAGGTTGAAGGCGGCCACGATGAGGTTGGAGATCATCAGGCCGGCCATCAGGACGCCGGGGACGGTGCCGGGTTCGACGACGTACATGCCTCCGTAGAAGACGGCCGCGAGGACCAGGGAGAGCAGGGGGCCGACGAAGGCGAGCGTGAATTCGCGGCCGGGGGTCTCCGACTCCTTCTCGATCTCGGACACTCCGCCGAAGAACTGCAGCTGGATCCGGCGCACCGGGAGCTTGTAGCGCAGCGCGACGACGGTGTGGGCGAGTTCGTGGACGAGTACGGAGGCGTAGAAGGCGACCGCGAAGAAGAGGGCGACGAGGTAGCGGAGCACGCCCAGCTCGGGGAGGACCCGGTCGAGTTGGGAGCCGAAGACCCAGGTGATGAGGGCGGCGACGAGGAACCAGCTGGGTGCGACGGAATATCCCCGTCGACCGGCCCCGGAACGCGGTGCTTGATCAGCCTCGCGGCTTCTCGCGCATCTCGTACGTCGCGATGACGTCGTCGATCTTGATGTCGTTGAAGTTTCCG
>NZ_JAAAHS010000726.1 GCF_009908195.1 Streptomyces boluensis
GCCCCTTCCCGAAAGTCCTCGCCGGACGGGCCTCCTCAAACGCCGGAGGGGCTCAAAATTGAGCCCCTCCGGCGATTGAGGAGCGGGGTTCGGGGCGGAGCCCCGTGCCGCACAATGGCTCTGTGTCAGCAGCCAATACGCAGGTCATGCACTGGACGGACGACTCCGGGGAGCGTTCCGCGACGTGGTACGCGCAGAACGGGGCGGCGCCGCCGCGTCGTGTCGTGCCCGCCGACAGCCGGATGGGCGTCGCCGCCGCGTACCGGCACGTCTGCGAGGGCACCGCGCTGCTCTGGCAGGGCGACTACCGCTCCGCGCGCCAGCTGCTCTCCTCCCTCGGCCGCCGTGCCGAGGGCCGGGGCCGGCCCGCCGGCAAGGCCGCCTCCCCGGGCGAGGCCTTCCTCGCGCAGCGCCGGGAACAGTCCCGCCGGGCGCGGATCCTCGGACTGCTGCTCATCCCGTACGAGAACCCGGACGGGACCGCCCTGCGGATCGCGCTGCGGGGCGCACCCGAGGTCGGTGCGGCCTGTGCGCACGCGTACGGGCCACCGGCCGAGGGGCCCGGTGTGGGCTCGCTGCGCGAACTGCTCGGGCTCGTCGGCGCGTACGAATGGCACCGCAAGGGTGTCGAGATCCCCGCGCTCGGTGCCGGTGCCCGGATCCATCCGCACCACGGGGTGTTCTCGCCGGTGCGCGGTGAGTACGTCGACCTGGTGGCCGAGGCGCCGCTGCCGCGCGGCGCGACGACCGCCTTCGACATCGGCACCGGTACCGGAGTCCTGGCCGTGCTCCTCGCCCACCGCGGCCTCGACCGGGTCGTCGCCACCGACCTGGAGGAACGTGCCGTCGCCTGCGCCACCGAGAACGCCGAGCGGCTCGGCCTCGGCGACCGGGTCGAGGTGCGGCGGGCCGATCTGTTCCCCGAAGGGCGCGCGGACCTGGTCGTGTGCAACCCGCCGTGGCTGCCGGCGAAGCCGCGCACCGCGCTCGACCGGGCCGTGTACGACCCGGGGAGCGCGATGCTGCGCGGATTCCTCGCCGGGGCGCGGGACCATCTGCTGCCCGGCGGCGAGGCCTGGCTGATCATCTCGGACCTGGCGGAACGCCTGGAGCTGCGCGGCGCCACCGAACTCACCGATCTGATCGAGGAGTCCGGCCTCACCGTGCTCGCCCGCGCGGACACCCGCCCCCGCCACC
>NZ_JAAAHS010000727.1 GCF_009908195.1 Streptomyces boluensis
CCGCCCCGCTGTCTCCGCACCCCGCCACCTCTCCTTCTCGTACCGCAAAGGAACAACACCACCATGTCTCGTGTCCTCGTCCTCGGCGCCGGTGTGCTCGGTGCGTCCGTCGCGCAGCAACTGGCCGCCGCCGGTGCCGATGTCACCGTGATCGAGGCCGGTGGCCCGGCCGCCGGCACGTCCAGCGCCACGTTCTCCATCGACGTCACGCACCTCAAAACCCCGTACGCGTACTACGAGTTGAACCGGCACAGTGCCGAACTCCACCTGGAACTGGGTGCGGAGCTCGGCGGTGCGGACTGGCGCCACCCCGTGCCGCTGGTGCAGTGGGGCCACACGGAGGCGGAGCAGCGCGTCATCCGTGAGCGCGCGGAACGGCTGCGCGGCTGGGGCCACCCCTGCGGCACCGCCCACCCCTCCGACCTGGCCGAACTGGCGCCGGGCGTCGACCCGGAGGCCTGCCGCGCCGACGAACTGGTCCTCCACGAGCACGCGTCCTGGTACGACGCGCCGCTGTTCACCCGGCGCCTGCTCGACCGGGCGGCGCTCGACGGGGCGGACATCCGGTACGGGCTGCGGGTCACGGATGTGCTGCGCTCGGGGGAGCGGGTCGTCGGGGTGCTCGCGGCGGGCCGCCGGTTCGAGGCGGACTGGGTGGTGAACTGCGCGGGCCCGGACGCGGGCCGTATCGCCGCGTTGGCGGGCGGAGCGCTGCCGCTGAACCGGGTGCCCGGCCTCGTGGGGGAGAGCACCCGACTGCCGCGGGGCGAGCAACTAGGCGCGATCCTCGCCACCCCGGGCGTCGACCTGCGCCCGGCACCCGACGGCCGCGTCGTCTCCATCTCCTGGCCGGTGGACGCGCAGCTTCCGGCGGACGGGCCGCAGGACGCTGCGCTCAACGCGCCGGAGCAGCCGGAGCAGCCGCAGCCCGACCCGGCTCTGGAGCAGGAACTGCACCGCCTGGGCCGCGCGGTGTTCGCGCCGCTGCGGGCCGCCGAGATGGCGGGAGTACGGCTCGGGGTGCGCCCGGTACCGGCGGACGGCCTGCCCCTCGTGGGGTGCGCGGCGGCGACGCCTGGCCTGTACACCCTGGTCACGCACAGCGGTGTGACCCTCGCCCCGATCCTCGGCCGGCTCGCCGCCCAGGAGATGGTCGAGGCCCGCCCGGCCCCCGAACTGGCCGCGTAC
>NZ_JAAAHS010000728.1 GCF_009908195.1 Streptomyces boluensis
ACCCCGTCCGCTATGACCTGTACGCCGCGGCCGCCGCGGTCCTGCTCGTCGCCGCGGCCGTGCTGATCGGCCATCACCTCGAACGCGTCGACGGCAACCTCCGGGTCAGCTGGCCGCCGCTGTACGCCAACTGGCTGCCGCACATGGGGCCCGGCACCCCGGCCGCGCTCGCCGTGGCGGCCGCGGTCGTCGCGTACGGCCCGTCGCTCGCCGCGCGCCTGCCGTGGCGCCCACTGCTCGCCGCCGCCTGCGCCACGGCCATGGCGTGGACCTGGTCGCTCGCGCTCATCGACGGCTGGCACTGGGGCATCGCCCGGCGGCTCACCACCAAGTACGAGTACCTGCGGGTCATCGACCGGTTCCAGGACATTCCCGAGACGCTGCGGACCTTCACGCGGCACGTCCGCGTCGACGCTCCGGAACCCTGGCCCGCCCATGTCGCCGGGCATCCGCCGGCCGCCCCGCTGACGTTCGTGCTGCTCGACCGGATCGGCCTGGGCGGCGGCGCCTGGGCCGGGGTCTGGTGTCTCACCGTCGGCGCGACGGCCTGCGTCGCCGTCCTCGTCACGGTGCGTGCGCTCGCCGGGGAGCAACTGGCGCGCGGGGCCGCGCCGTTCCTCGCGCTCGCACCGGCGGCTGTCTGGGCGGGCACGTCCGCCGACGGCTACTTCGCCGCGGTCGCCGCCTGGTCGGTCGCGCTCCTCGCCCTGTCGGTCACGACCGACCGCCGGTGGCGTCTCACGGCTTGCGCCTCCGGCCTGCTGTTCGGACTGACCTGCTACCTGTCGTACGGCCTGGCCCTGATCGCCGTCATCGGCGCGGCGGCCCTGCTGCTCGGCCCCGCCGGCCGACGGCTCCGGGTGCTCCCGTACGTCCTGCTCGGCCTCGTCGTCGTGCCCGCGCTGTTCACGGCGTACGGCTTCAACTGGTGGGAGGCGTACCGGTTGTTGGTCGAGCGCTACTACCAGGGCGCGGCGGGGGTGCGGCCGTACGCGTACTGGGTCTGGGCCAACCTTGCCTGCACGGTTCTCGTGGTGGGGCTCGCGACAGTGGCGGGGTTGCGGCGGGCGGGGGCGGATCTTGTGCGCGAACGGTCGCCGCTCGCACTTCTCCTCGCGGGGGCGTTGCTCGCC
>NZ_JAAAHS010000729.1 GCF_009908195.1 Streptomyces boluensis
TTTATAAGAGACAGTGTCCGAACCGACCGGTGCCGCCCGCCGACGCGGGCCCTTCAAGGTCGGGGACCAGGTACAGCTGACCGACCCCAAGGGCCGCCACTACACGTTCACGCTCGAAGAGGGAAAGAACTTCCACACCCACAAGGGTTCCTTCCCGCACGACGAGCTGATCGGCGCACCCGAGGGCAGCGTTGTCCGCACCACCGGCAACGTCGCCTACCTCGCGCTGCGCCCCCTGCTCCCCGACTACGTCCTGTCCATGCCCCGCGGCGCCGCCGTGGTCTACCCCAAGGACGCGGGGCAGATCCTCGCCTTCGCCGACATCTTCCCCGGCGCCCGCGTCGTGGAAGCGGGCGTCGGCTCCGGCTCCCTCAGCAGCTTCCTGCTGCGCGCCATCGGCGACCAGGGCATGCTGCACAGCTACGAGCGCCGCGAAGACTTCGCCGAGATCGCCCAGCAGAACGTGGAGCGCTACTTCGGCGGCCCCCACCCCGCCTGGCAGCTCACCGTCGGCGACCTCCAGGACAACCTGTCCGACGCCGACGTCGACCGCGTCATCCTCGACATGCTCGCCCCCTGGGAGTGCCTGGACGTCGTCAAGAAGGCGCTCGTCCCCGGCGGCATCCTCTGCTGCTACGTAGCCACCACCACGCAGCTCGCCCGCACCGTCGAGTCCATCCGCGAGATCGGCTGCTTCGCCGAGCCGCAGCCGTGGGAATCGATGATCCGCAACTGGCACGTGGAGGGCCTCGCCGTCCGCCCCGACCACCGGATGATCGGCCACACCGGCTTCCTTCTCACCGCCCGCCGCCTCGCCGACGGAGTCGAGCCCCCCATGCGCCGCCGCCGCCCCGCCAAGGGCGCCTACGGCGAGGACTACTCCGGCCCCAACGCCGACGCCGGCAACACCGGCCGCTGACGCACACAGCACCACAGCGCAACCCCAACGAACAGGCGCCGCCGCCGAGTTCCCGCACCGAAAGCGGAACTCGACGGCGGCGCCTGGTCGTTGACGCGCCTATACAGGAGCACGATCCTCCGACCCCGCCGTTCCACCCCACTGTGACGTATGGCACCATGCTGGGCACCCCTCCCACCGGCAGCCCTCACAGGAGACACTCCTAGTGC
>NZ_JAAAHS010000073.1 GCF_009908195.1 Streptomyces boluensis
CCCCCGACGCACGGCAGCCCGTCCCTCCGCTCGTTCGCCCCCGCTCCGGCTACCGTGCGTCGGGGGTGGGTGTGGGCCGTAGGCTGGGCGGGTGACGAACCCGGAGGACGCGGTGAACCGGCCGGATGACGAGCGGCCCGAGGCCAGGCTTGAGCAGGCTGTGCGGGTCGCCGAACAGGCATTGATCGAGTTCGAGATCGCGGTCGAGACGTTCCGGGTCGAGGTCGAGAACTTTTCCCGTCTGCATCACCAGAAGCTCGGTCCGATGTACGCGCGGCTCGAAGAGTTGGACGCGCAGATCGCTGAGGCGCAGGCCGCGCGTACCGGGGATGCCGAGGACGTACGGCGGGCGCAGGAGCTGCGGGCCCGGGTGCTGCCGATGCCCGATGTGTCCGAGCTGTTCCAGGAGTGGATCGACTCCGACGGGCTGTCGCCGGAGGCGTCGGCGATGCTGACCGCGATGCCTGTGCGTGGGCCCGAGCGGGTGCGCCCGAGCGATGAGGCGCGCAGGCTCTATCGCGAACTGGTCCGCAAGGCCCATCCCGACCTCGCACAGGAGGACAGGGAGCGGGAGCGGCGCGAGGAGTTCATGGTTCGTGTCAATGCCGCTTATGGGCGTGGTGACGAGGTGCTGCTGACGGAGCTCTCCGTTGAGTGGGCTGCCGGGCCGGTGTCGGAGGCGGACCGGCCGAGCAAGAGCGAGGAGCTGTACGCGCGGCTCGAGTGGTTGTCGCAGCGCAAGGAGCTGCTGGCGGTCATCGCTCGGGATCTTGAGGAGGGCGCGATCGGCTCGATGCTGCGGATGGCGCCGGACGATCCGGACCGGCTGCTCGAGGAGATCGGGGAGCAGCTGTTGGCTCAGGTCGCCGAGCGTGAGGCGGAGCTGGGGCGGCTCGTCGGCTAGTCGGTCTGGCCTGCGCCCTTGGCGGGGCGCGTGTGGTTCGGTGCCCGGGTTCGGTGGGTGTGGGCGGTCCGGTAGCGTCGGGGGTATGGCTTTTGGATCTGCTGTTCCCACGGTTGCTGTCACTGAGCTCGCGGACGGTGACTTCCTGCTGGACGTCCGTGAGGACGAGGAGTGGCAGGCGGGTCACGCTGCGGATGCGTTGCACCTTCCGATGAGTGAATTCGTGGCTCGTTACGGCGAGTTGACCGAGGCCGCGCCGCAGGACGGTCGGGTCAATGTGATCTGTCGTTCCGGTGGCCGCTCGGCCCAGGTGACCATGTATTTGGTGCAGCAGGGCATCGACGCCGTGAATGTGGCCGGTGGCATGGAGGCGTGGGCCGTCTCGGGCCGCCCCGTCGTCGATGACCAGGGGCAGCCCGGCGCTGTGGTCTGAGCCGCTGCGCTGACGAGACGGCTCGCTTCCCTCGCGGTCAGCTGAGGCTGTGGGTGGCGAGTAGTTCGCCGAGTGCTTCTTCGTGGGCTGCTGCCGGGCCGAGGGAGAGTTCCAGTTGTTTGGCCCAGGCGTGGTAGCGGTGCAGCGGGTAGTCGGTGTCGGCGCCGAAGCCGCCGTGCAGGTGTTGGGCGGTCTGTACGACGCGTCGTACGCCGTCTGAAGCCCAGATCTTGGCGACCGCTATGTCTCCGGCGGCCGGGAGGGCGCCGTCGCTCGCGGTGGCGATGCGCCAGGCCGCCTGCCACAGGGTGACTTCCATGGCGCGGAGGTCGATGTAGCGGTCGGCTGCCTGTACGGCCACGGCCTGGAATGTGGCGACGGGGAAGCCGAACTGCTCGCGCTTGCTGGTGTATTCGCTGGACATGGCGAGTACGGCTTCGCCGAGGCCGAGGGCGAGTGCGCAGGTTCCGGTGGTGAGCAGGTTCCGTAGCCACTCCCAGGCGCCGTCGCTGTCGATGATGTCGTCGGCGGGGATGCGGGCGGCGGTCAGGTGGAGTTCGCCGAGGCGTTCGCCGCTGGTGGAGTACTGCTCGGCGAGGGTCACGCCGTCGTGGGTGGGTGGGACGGCGGCGAGTACGGTGCGGCCTTCGGCGGTGTGGGCGGGCACCAGGATCAGGTCGGCGTTGTGTGCCCAGGGCACTGCGGTCTGGGTGCCGTCGAGGGTCCAGCTGTGGTCGTGCGGGTTCTGTTGTGCGGTGACGGCGAGTTCGGCCGGGTCGTGGCCGGTGCGGCCGTTGCCGGCGACGGTGAGGACGAGTTCGCCGCGGGCGCCGGCCGTCAGGGTGCGCTGCTTCAACTGCTCGCTGCCGTAGGTCTGTACGGCGAAGGCGGCGGCGCTGCTTTCCAGGAGTGGGACGCGGGCGAGGACCTTCGCGGATTCGCGCAGGACGAGGCAGAGGGCGATGGCGTCGAGGCCTGCTCCGTCGTGTTCGGTGTCGAGGAGCAGGCTCAGCAGGTCGGACTGGGTCAGGTGGTTCCACAGGGTGCGGTCGAAGTCGTCGGCGACGGCTCTGGGGGTGAGGGCGGGGCTGGGCACGCTGTCCGGTGCGGCCGTGGCGAAGACGGCTTGTGCCGCTTCGACGGCTGCTAGTTGTTCTTCGGTGAAGGTGAAGTCCACTGCCTGTCCTTCCCAGCTCCGGCTCTGTCCTGTGGGTCCTCCGGTAGGTGGACCCGGGTCTGACGGACCGTCAAGATAGAACAGGTTCTAGGAGAAGGGAACAGGTCTTCCGGATCCTCCAGTTGGGGCGTCCCCTGGTGCGGTCGGGTGCGGTGGCGTCAGCGGTCGAAGTCCAACTCGACCTGTTCCGTGGTCGGGTGGGACTGGCAGGCGAGGACATAGCCCGCTTCGGTCTCTTCCGGTTCGAGCGCGAAGTTGCGGTCCATGCGCACCTCGCCCGCGACCAGGAACGCTCGGCAGGTGCCGCAGACGCCGCCCTTGCAGGCGTAGGGAGCGTCCGCGCGGTTGCGCAGCACTGTGTCGAGCAGGACTTCGCCGTCGCGTACCGGCCAGGTGCCGGAGCGGCCGTCGAGGGTCGCGGTCACCGCGCTGTGGGTGGGCGCGGACGCCGGCGGTACGGGGGCCGGGGCGCCGCCGTCCACGTGGAAGATCTCCTCGTGGATCCGGGTTCTGCGTACGCCGAGGGAGCGCAGTGCGCGCTCGGTGCCCTGGACCAGGCCGAGAGGGCCGCACAGGAACCATCCGGCGATGTCGTCCACGGGAAGCAGGGCGGGCAGGAGCTGAACGAGGCGTTCCTCGTCGAGTCTGCCGGTCACCACGCCGGCCTGTTGTTCCTCGCGGGAGAAGACCGTGACGAGCTGGAACCGGGTCGGGTAGCGGTCCTTGAGGTCGGCTACCTCCTCGAGGAACATCGTCGAGGCGGCGGTGCGGTCGCTGCGGATCAGGCAGAAGTGTGCCTTCGGTTCGCGGGCGAGGAGTGTCGAGACGATGGACAGCACCGGGGTGATTCCGCTGCCGCCGACCACCGCGGCGTAGTGACCGGGCTGCGGCTGGAGCGTGAACCGACCGGCGGGTGTCATCACGTCCAGGACGTCGCCGACAGCGATGCCCTTGTGGGCGTACGGGGAGAAGGCGCCGCCCTCGACCAGGCGCACTCCCACCCGCAGTTGTTCCGGTCCTTCGGGGGTGAGCGCGGGGGAGCACACCGAGTAGGTGCGGCGGACTTCGGTGCCGTCGACCTGGCGACGCAGGGCGAGGTGCTGGCCCGGCGCGTAGCGGTAGGCGTCCCGCAGCTCGCTCGGTACGTCGAAGGTCAGGGCCACGGCGTCGTCGGTGAGTTGGTCGACCGCGGCGACCCGGAGCGGGTGGAAACGGGCGGTGCTGCCCGGGGTGCCTGCCATCACAACTCCTTGAAGTGGTCGAAGGGTTCACGGCAGGTCACGCAGCGGCGCAGGGCTTTGCAGGCGGTGGAGGAGAAGCGGCTGAGCAGTTCGGTGTCGGTGGAGCCGCAGTGCGGGCAGCGCACGGACAGGGTGAGCGGCACGGGTCCGTAGGCGGCCCCGGCACGGGGTGGGGCGATGCCGGACTCGGCGAGTTTGCGGCGGCCTTCGGCGGTGATGTCGTCCGTGGACCAGGGGGGAGTGAGAACGCGGCGGACGGTGACGTCGGCCATGCCGTGGTCGTGCAGCACCTTCTCGATGTCCGCGGACATGGCCTCCACGGCGGGGCAGCCGGTGTACGTCGGGGTGAGGTCCACCTCGACGCTGTGCGGTGCGAGCATGCGGACGCCGCGCACCACGCCGAGCTCGGCGAGCGTGATCATCGGCAGTTCGGGGTCGGGTACCGAACCGGCCAACTCCCGCAGCCGGTCTTCGAGTGCGGACTCGAGCGGGGTGGTCACCATGTCGCCCCCGGGTGGCTGCGGTGCAGGTGCTGCATCTCGGCGAGCATGCGCCCGAAGGATTCGGTGTGCAGGCCCTGGCGTCCCGCGCCCGCGGCCCAGGCGTCTGCCCGGGGTCCCTCGGGGAGGGTCAGGGTCGCGCCCCGGATCACTTCGGTGACGGAGGAGTGCCAACTCTCCTGCAGTGAGGGCCAGTCGATGTCGTGTGCGCCGTCGACGGGCTGGAACATCTCGCCGGTGAACCGCCAGAGCTGGTCCACGGCGCGCTGCATGCGGTGGTGGCTCTCCTCGGTGCCGTCGCCGAGGCGCAGCGTCCACTGCTCGGCGTGGTCCCGGTGGTAGGCCACTTCCTTGACGGCCTTGGCGGCAAGCGCGGTGAACGGGCCGTCGGTGCGGGCCAACTCCTCGTACAGGAAGGCCTGGTAGGTGGAGAAGTAGAGCTGGCGGGCGATGGTGTGGGCGAAGTCGCCGTTGGGCTGCTCCACGAGCTGGAGGTTGCGGAAGGCTCGTTCCTCGCGCAGATACGCCAGTTCGTCCTCGTCGCCCACGAGGGAGAGCAGGATGCGGGCCTGGCCGAGGAGGTCGAGCGCGATGTTGGCCAGGGCGACTTCTTCTTCGAGGACCGGGGCGTGGCCCGCCCACTCCCCCAGGTGGTGCGAGAGCACGAGTGCGTCGTCGCCCAGGGCGAGGGCCGCGGCGGCGGTCGCGGGGGCCGTGGTGGTGGGGCTTGTGGGGCTCGTGGGTGCGGTCACAGGTGCTTCACTCCTTCCGGGATCTCGTAGAAGGTCGGGTGGCGGTAGGGCTTGTCGCCGGAGGGCTCGAAGAAGGAGTCCTTCTCGTCCGGTGACGAAGCGGTGATCGCGGTCGAGGGGACGACCCAGAGGGAGACGCCTTCGTTCCTGCGGGTGTAGAGATCGCGGGCGTTCCGCAGGGCCATCTGTGCGTCCGGGGCGTGCAGGCTGCCGGCGTGCGTGTGTGAGACCCCGCGGCGGGAGCGCACGAAGACCTCCCAGAGCGGCCAGTCGGTCGATTCGGTCATGCCGTCGCCTCCCCGGGTGCGGTACGTGCTGTGGTGGGTTCTGCCGGGCGCTGTGTGGCGTGCTTCGTCGCGTACGCCGCGGCTGCTTCGCGGACCCAGGCGCCTTCGTCGTGGGCCTGTTTGCGCTGGGTGATGCGCTGGTCGTTGCAGGGGCCGTTGCCCTTGAGGACCTCTCGGAACTCGGTCCAGTCGATGGGGCCGAAGTCGTGGTGGCCGCGCTCGTCGTTCCACTTCAACTGCGGGTCGGGCAGCGTCAGTCCGAGTGCCTCGGCCTGCGGGACGCAGATGTCGACGAAGCGCTGGCGCAGCTCGTCGTTGGAGTGGCGCTTGATCTTCCACTCCATGGACTGGGCGGAGTGCGCCGACTCGTCGTCGGGCGGGCCGAACATCATCAGGGACGGCCACCACCAGCGGTCCACCGCGTCCTGCGCCATCGCGTGCTGGGCCGGGGTGCCGCGGCTGAGGGCGAGCAGCGATTCGTACCCCTGGCGCTGGTGGAAGGACTCCTCCTTGCAGATACGGACCATGGCGCGTGCGTACGGCCCGTAGGAGCAGCGGCAGAGGGGGACCTGGTTGGTGATGGCGGCGCCGTCCACGAGCCAGCCGATGGCGCCGACGTCGGCCCAGGTCAGCGTCGGGTAGTTGAAGATCGATGAGTACTTCTGGCGGCCGGAGTGGAGCTTGTCGAGGAGCTCTTCGCGGCTGGTGCCGAGGGTTTCCGCCGCGCTGTACAGATACAGGCCGTGTCCGGCCTCGTCCTGGACCTTGGCGATGAGGATGGCCTTGCGGCGCAGCGAGGGGGCGCGAGTGATCCAGTTCGCCTCGGGCTGCATGCCGATGATCTCGGAGTGGGCGTGCTGGGCGATCTGCCGGACGAGTGTCGCTCGGTAGGCATCGGGCATCCAGTCGCGCGGTTCGATGCGCTCGTCCGCGGCGACCGCGGCGTCGAATGCAGCGGTCCGGTCCTGTGCGGTCACCGTCGTCATGCCAGGCCCCCTTTGCCGTCCCAGGTCGCGGCGGGCGCCACTACCTTGATCCATCTCCCGACCGATCGTTCGGTTCGTCGATTTCAATGGTGGGACCGGCGGCCGTACGGTGTCAACCCTGTGGATAACCTCACGGCCGCTGTGCGCGGGCGGCACGGCTGAGTACGGTTCCGGTGGCGAATCAGCGGGCGGGCACGGGGAACGGGGCGCGATGGACGGGTACGAGCAGGGCTGCGGTGCCGGCGGACAGCCGTCCGAACGCCGCACCGGTATCGCCGCGCTCTCCCCTCCGTACCAGGTCGCGGCGGCCCTGGTGCTCGCGCTGCTGGCCGTGGCGACCTGCGTACATCTGGCGATGGTCTTTCTGCACGTGGCGCCCGCGAACACGGTGTCCAAGCGGCATGGCGCGGCGGTGGACGAGTGGGTCTACCCGGAGTTCGAGCAGAACTGGAAGCTGTTCGCCCCCAATCCGCTGCAGCAGAACATCGCGGTCGAGGCCAGGGCCAAGCTGCGTACCGCGGACGGCAAGGTCCGGCACACCGGCTGGCACGGGCTGTCCGCACAGGACGGCGCGGCCATCGACGGCAACCTGCTGCCCAGCCACACACAGCAGAACCAGCTGCGCCGCGCCTGGGACTACTACGCCTCCACGCACGACACCCGGAACCGGCCGAACGGCATGCGCGGCGAGCTCTCCGAGGAGTACCTGCGCCGCATCGTGGTCCTGCGGATCGGCCGCGACGAGCCCGCCGAGGACATGCTGCACGTGCAGGTCAGGTCCGTGACCACCAATGTGCAGCCACCGTCCTGGAGCGGCGAGAAGCTGGACAGCAAGCCCGTGATCCGCCAGCTGCCCTGGTGGACCGTCACGTCCCAGGACATGGAGGTACGTGACCGGTGAACCGCTTCGACCGCCCGGCCGCAGTGCTCTCGCGGGGCATCGGCAAGGTCACCTCCGCGGCGCTCGGCCCGTACCAGACGGCCTTCATCCGGATCGGGTTCTCCGCGACCTGGCTGTTCTTCCTGCTCCGCGAACTCCCCAACCGGCATGAGCTGTACGGGCCCGACGGTCCCTGGAGCTGGGACCTGGCGCACCGCCTGATCTCGGACAACGAGGCCTTCACGGCGCTGATGTGGAGCGACGGGCGGTTCTGGTTCGAGTGCGTCTACGGTCTCGCGATCGTCAGCAGCGCGCTGTTGATGCTGGGCTGGCGCACGCGCGCGATGTCCGTGCTGTTCATGGTGGGCGCCCTGTCGGTCCTCAACCGCAGCGTGTTCGTCGGTGACGGCGGCGACAACGTCATCCACCTGATGGCGATGTACCTGGTCCTGACGCGCTGCGGTCAGGTGTGGTCCCTGGACGCCCGCCGGGCTGCCCGTGCGGCACGCGCGCGTGGTGAGCGTTTTCCCGAACCGGACGCTGTACCGGGCGAGGCGCCGGCCGCTGCACCGGTGCCCGCCGTGCGGGACCGGATCGGGCCCGTCCTGTGGTGGGTGCTCGGGCTCGCCCTGTCCGTATCGACCCTCCTTGGCGTGCTCACCTGGGGTTGGGCGCTGATCTTCTGGACGATCTGGCTGGCGCACGGTGTGTGGTGGCTGCTCGGCCGCAACGCGCCGGATTCGCAGCTACGCACGCTCTTCGACGTGGTCGCCAACCTGCTGCACAACTCGGCCCTGCTCGTGATCATGGTCGAGGCGTGCCTGATCTACGCGACCGCAGGCTGGTACAAGATCCAGGGCAGCCGCTGGCAGGACGGCACCGCGGCCTACTACCCGCTGCACCTCGACTACTTCTCGCCCTGGCCGGCCCTGTCCCAACTGCTGTCCGCCAACGGCACGGCGGTCCTGCTGATCACGTACGGCACGGTCATCGTGCAGGTCGCCTTCCCGTTCACGTTGTTCAACCGTCGCGTGAAGAACGTGCTGCTCGCCGCGATGATCTTCGAGCACGCGATGATCGCCGTGCTGCTCGGGCTGCCGTTCTTCTCGCTCGCGATGATCGTGGCCGACGCGGTGTTCCTGCCGACCGGCTTCCTGCGCAGGGTCGGCGGATGGGCGGCACGCGCGCGTGGTGGCCTGTTGGCGCGGACGCGGGACGTACCGGGGCAGCGCAGCGGCAGTGGCAGCGGCCGAGGCAGTGGCAGCGACGGGGTGTACGGGCCTGACGGCAGCGATGAGGTGCACGGGCCGGACGACGAGGGAGCCGAGGAGCGGTCGCCGCAGCGAGGGTTCACGCCGCGCGCTTGAGGCCCGCTGCGGGGCGCCGGGCCGTACGCGGAGGGGCGCCGACAGCCCCGTAGGCTGCACGGCATGAGTGCGGATGACGTGGACGGTTCTGTACGTCGCTGGCGCGCGCTGAGCGACACGGCCGTCCTGCTCGACGGATTTCACGCGCTCAAGCACGCGCTGCGCTTCGGCGCGCGCGTACCGGCCGTGCTCACCAGCGACAAGGCGGCGGGCCTGGTGCTCGCCGACGAGCTCGCCCCGGACGTCCGTGAGCGCCTGGCCGAACTCGCCGTGCAAGTGCCGGCCGAGGTCCTGCGGGGGCTCGTGCCGAGGGCGCACCCCACCGGGATCGCCGCCCTCGCCCTGCGCCCCGAGCGGGCCGGCCACCTCGACGCCCTCGGGCAGGCGCACCGCGCGGCGCCTGTCGTGGTCCTCGACAACCCCCGCAACCTCGGCAACGCGGGCGCGGTGATCCGCCTCGCGGCCGGTTTCGGGGCCACCGGGGTGGTCACCACGGGTGCCCTCGACCCGTGGCACCCCACGGTCGTACGAGGCGCCGCGGGGCTGCACTACGCCACGGCCGTGGAACGGCTCGCGGTCGACGAGCTGCCCGCGGGGCCGGTCTACGCGCTCGACCCCGAGGGCAAGGACATCAGGTCGGTCACCCTGCCCGACGACGCGTTGCTCGCCTTCGGCTCCGAACGCTCAGGCCTCTCCGCCGAGTTGAGGGACCGCGCCGACGAGCTGATCGCCCTGCCGATGCGCCCGCAGGTGTCCAGCTACAACCTGGCGACCAGCGTGGGCATGGCGCTTTTCCACTGGTCGGCGTCCTCGGGACGACCCGCGCCCATGTGACGCTCAGCCGCCCGCGCGAGCCGCACGGCTGTAGCGGGCCACCACGCGCGCCACGCGTGCCGGGCGACCGGCGCCCGGCACCACGCGCGCGTGCTCACGCCCCCCGGCGGACCTCCACCACCCGGAAGCGGTTGGCGACGAACGCGCCGTCGCACAGCGCCGAGTTGGCCGCCGGGTTGCCGCCCGAGCCGTGGAAGTCGGAGAACGCGGCGGTCTGGTTCACGTACACCCCGCCCGTGAGGTTGAGGGAGAGCTGGGCGCACTCCTCCAGGCAGACCTCAGCCACCAGGTGCTCGAATTCGGGCGACGTGGAGTACGCGCCGACCGTCATGGCGCCCTTGTCGCGGACCGTGCGCCGCAACAGCTCCACCGCGTCGCTCGCCGAGTCGACGGCGACGGCGAAGGAGACCGGGCCGAAGCACTCCTCCAGGTACGGGGCGTCGGCGTCGGGCTTGGTGCCGTCGAGCTTCACCATGAGCGGGCTGCGCACCACGGCGCCGGGGAACTCGGGGTTGCTGATCTCCCGGCTGGCCAGGGCGACTTCGCCGAGACCGGCGGCCGCTTCAAGGCGGGCCTTCACATCGGGATTGACCAGTGCGCCGAGCAGGGCGTTGGCGCGGGCGTCGTCACCGAGGAGGGCGTCGACCGCGCCCGCGAGGTCGGTGACCACCTCGTCGTACGACTTCGGGCCCTGGTCGGTGGTGATGCCGTCGCCGGGGATCAGCAGGTTCTGCGGGGTGGTGCACATCTGGCCGCTGTACAGCGAGAGGGAGAACGCGAGGTTCGCCAACATGCCCTTGTAGTCGTCGGTCGACTCGACGATGACCGTGTTGACCCCGGCCTTCTCCGTGTAGACCTGCGCCTGGCGGGCGTTGGACTCCAGCCAGTCGCCGAAGGCGGTGGATCCGGTGTAGTCGATGATCCGGACCTCGGGGCGCACGGCGAGGGACTTGGCGAGGCCCTCGCCGGGGCGCTCGGCGGCGAGCGCCACCAGGTTCGGGTCGAAGCCCGCCTCGGTGAGCACCTCGCGGGCGACCCGCACGGTCAGGGCGAGCGGCAGCACCGCGCGTGGGTGCGGCTTGACCAGGACCGGGTTTCCGGTGGCGAGGGAGGCGAACAGGCCCGGGTAGCCGTTCCACGTCGGGAAGGTGTTGCAGCCCACCAGGAGGGCGATACCGCGCGGTACGGGCGTGAACTGCTTGTGCAGGTTCAGCGGGTCGCGCTTGCCCTGCGGCTTGCTCCAGTCCGCCGCGGCGGGGGTGCGGACCTGTTCCGCGTACGCATACGCCACCGCCTCGAGGCCGCGGTCCTGGGCGTGCGGGCCGCCCGCCTGGAACGCCATCATGAAGGCCTGGCCGCTGGTGTGCATGACCGCGTGCGCGAACTCGTGCGTGCGGGCGCTGATCCGCGCCAGGATCTCCAGACAGACCACCGCGCGCGTCTCCGCGCCCGCGTCGCGCCAGGCCGGCATCGCCGCGCGCATCGCGGGCAGCAGCACGTCCGGGTCCGGGTGCGGGTACTCGACGCCCAACTCGATTCCGTAGGGCGAGACTTCACCGCCCGTCCAGCCGTCCGTGCCCGGCTGGTCCAGGTCGATACGGGTGTTCAGGAGCGCATCGAAGGCGGCCTTGCCCGCGGGCGCGTCCAAGGTGCCGTTCTCGCCGTACGCCTTGGGGTGTTCGGGGTGCGGAGACCAGTACGCGCGCGTACGGATCGTCTCCAGTGCCTGGTCGAGGGTGGGCCGGTGCTTTTCGATGAGCAGTTGCGCGGAGACTTCGGCGGCCATGGAGGACCAACTCCTCGTCGAGCTGGGCTGGGACAGGAGGACAGAGTTAGAGTAACCGAACGATCGGTCGGGACAAGAGGCCCGGCCGGACCTGTGGACAACCCATGCGGGAGGATCGCGAGCATGACAGCACTCGACCGCACACGCCCCGTAGCCGTCGTGGGCACCGGCACCATGGGCCAGGGCATCGCTCAGGTGGCCCTGCTCGCCGGACACCCTGTGCGCCTCTACGACGCCGTGCCCGGCCGTGCCGCGGAGGCGGCCGCCGCGGTCACCGGGCGCCTCGACCGGCTCGTCGAGAAGGGCCGGCTGTCCGCCGACGCGCGCCACGAGGCACAGGCGCGCCTGACGCCGGCCGGAAGCCTCGCGGAACTCGCCGACTGCGGTCTCGTCGTCGAGGCGGTGCTGGAGCAACTCGACGTGAAACAGGCCCTGTTCCGCGAACTGGAAGCCGTCGTTCCCGCTGACTGTCTGCTCGCCACCAACACCTCGTCGCTGTCCGTCACCGCCATCGCGGGCGGACTCGACCGGCCGGGACGCTTCGTCGGCCTGCACTTCTTCAACCCCGCTCCGCTGCTCCCGCTCGTCGAGGTCGTCAGCGGCTTCGCCACCGACGCGGCGGCCGCCACGCGCGCGTACGACACGGCGAAGGCCTGGGGGAAGACCCCGGTCCGCTGCGCCGACACCCCGGGGTTCATCGTCAACCGGGTCGCCCGGCCCTTCTACGCGGAGGCGCTGCGCGCGTACGAGGAGCGCGTGGCCGACCCGGCCACCGTCGACGCCGTCCTGCGGGAGTGCGGCGGTTTCAAAATGGGCCCCTTTGAACTGACAGACCTGATCGGCCAGGACGTCAACGAAGCGGTGACCCGCTCCGTATGGGAGTCCTTCTTCCAGGACCCGAAGTTCACCCCGTCCCTCGCGCAGCGCAGGCTCGTCGAATCCGGCCGTCTCGGCCGCAAGACCGGACGGGGCTGGTACGGCTACGAGGACGGCGCCGAGCGCCCGGCCCCGGCTCTGCGTGAGGCGGCGCCCGCCCCCGCGGAGGTGACCGTGCACGGCGACCTGGGGCCCGCCGAGCCGCTCGTGGACCTCTTCAAGAAGAGCGGGATATCGGTGCGCAGGGAAGCGTCGGAGTGGCCGTTCATCGGCCTTCCCTGTGGGGCGCGGCTCGTCCCCGCCACCGAAGGCACCCTGGCGAGCAGCCACGGAGACGCGGTCCAGTTCGACCTCGCGCTCGACTACGAGAAGGCCGGGCTCATCGCCCTCGCGCCGTCCCTGACCGTGTCCGAGGCGGCGCTGAGTGAGGCCACCGGGCTTTTCCAGGCGCTCGGCAAGCGGGTCGTCCAGGTCGCCGACGTGCCCGGCATGATCGTGGCCCGCACGGTCGCCATGATCTTCGACATCGCGCTCGACGCCCTGGACCGCGACGTCGCGGGCGCCGCCGACATCGACACGGCCATGCGGCTCGGTGTGAACTATCCCGTCGGCCCCCTGGAGTGGGGCGAGCGCGTCGGCCTCGAGCGGCTGCACGGCCTGCTGTCCCGCATGCACGACCAGCAGCCGACCGGCCGCTACGCCCCCAGCCTCGGCCTGCGCCGCCGCGTCCACGCCCAGGAAGAAACGGTCCGCCCATGAGTACCGCCCCCAGACGCGACACGTACACGCCGGAGACGCTGCTCGCCGTGGCCGTGCGGGTCTTCAACGAGCGTGGCTATGACGGCACTTCCATGGAGCACCTCTCCAAGGCGGCCGGAATCTCCAAGTCCTCGATCTACCACCATGTGGCCGGCAAGGAGGAGTTGCTGCGCCGCGCGGTGAGCCGCGCCCTGGACGGGCTGTTCGCCATCCTCGACGAGCAGCACGCGCGCGAGGGGCGTGCCGTGAACCGCCTGGAGCACGTCACCCGGCGCATGGTCGGCGTCCTCACGGCTGAACTTCCGTACGTCACCCTGCTGTTGCGGGTGCGTGGGAACACCACGACCGAGCAGTGGGCGATGGAGCGCCGCAGGGAGTTCGACCACCAGGTGGCCGCGCTGTTCAAGGCGGCTGTCGCGGACGGCGACCTGCGCGCGGATGTCGAGATCCGGCTCGCCACCCGGCTGCTGTTCGGCATGATCAACTCGATCGTCGAGTGGTACCGGCCGGGCGGCAAGGGCATGGACGGCGAGCAGATCGCCGACGCAGTGGTGCAGTTGGCGTTCGCCGGGCTGCGCACGGAGGACTGACGGAGGACTGGCGGGCGCCTGGCGGCAGGGCTGAGCCCTAGCCCTTCCCCTTCCCCTAGGCCTCGGGTTCCAGATCCGTCTCCTCGAAGACCAGGAGCGTCCGGGTGCTCAGCACCTCGGGGATCGACTGCAGCCGGGTCAGGACCAGTTCGCGCAGGGTGCGGTTGTCCGGCGTGTGCACAAGCAGCAGCACGTCGAAGTCGCCGCTGACCAGTGCCATGTGGGCGGCGCCAGGCAGTGCCTTGAGCTGCTCGCGGACGGTGCGCCAGGAGTTCTGCACGATCTTGAGCGTGATGTACGCGGAGGCGCCCTGCCCGGCGCGTTCGTGATTGACGCGCGCCCCGAATCCGCGGATCACGCCGTCCTCGATGAGCCGGTTGATCCTGGCGTACGCGTTGGCCCGCGAGACATGGACATGGTCGGCCACGGAGCGTATCGAGGCGCGACCGTCCGTCTGCAGCATGTGCAGGATGTCCCGGTCGATGGCGTCCAGAGGGCGCGGCGGGGGCGGAGGCGGCGCGGGCTCGTCGACCGGACCCTCGTATTCCGGCTCGGCCATTCGTTCAGGTGCCATGTCCCCCCGCCTCCCTACCATGGACGTAATGCATCTATCCCAGGCTGTGGAGAACCGTTTGTCCACAGCCTGGAGGTGCCTGTAGCCAAAATGTGCCGACGACCGAACAATCGGTAGGGAGGCGCACCACCCAGCCGTGCCTCTCACGTCTCTGCCCGTTCCCGTCCGTACTTCACATCCGAAGTGGCCGGGACAGCCGGGACAGCGAAGACAGCCGAGACATTCGAGGCGCTTTGCGCCGACCCCCTTGATCGAGGAGGTGCACGCGGTGAAGAACCACAGCCCGGTCATGGAGCAGCGGGGGACCCTTTCGCCCAGCCCGCCGCCCGCCTGGACACCCCGCACGGATCCCGCCCCACTGCTGCCGGACCCCCGGCCGTACCGCGTCCTGGGCACCGACGCGGCCGAGAAGGCGGACCCCGCGCTGCTGCTGGAGCTCTACGACCAGCTGGTGCGCGGCCGGCGGTACAACGCGCAGGCGACGGCGCTGACCCGGCAGGGCCGCCTCGCCGTCTACCCGTCGAGCACCGGGCAGGAGGCCTGCGAGGTCGCCGCGGCGCTCGCACTCGAGGAGCGCGACTGGCTCTTTCCCAGCTACCGCGACACGCTCGCCGCTGTCGCCCGCGGCCTCGAACCCGTCCAGGCCCTGACGCTGCTGCGCGGCGACTGGCACACCGGGTACGACCCGCACGAGCACCGCATCGCGCCGCTGTGCACCCCGCTCGCCACCCAACTCCCGCACGCCGTGGGCCTCGCGCACGCGGCCCGGCTCAAGGGCGATGACGTGGTCGCGCTCGCCATGGTGGGCGACGGCGGCACCAGCGAGGGCGACTTCCACGAGGCGCTGAACTTCGCCGCGGTGTGGCAGGCGCCCGTCGTCTTCCTCGTACAGAACAACGGGTTCGCTATCTCCGTGCCGCTGGCCAAGCAGACCGCCGCTCCTTCGCTGGCGCACAAGGCCGTCGGGTACGGAATGCCGGGCCGCCTGGTCGACGGGAACGACGCGGCGGCGGTGTACGAGGTCATCGGCGACGCCGTGCGGCACGCGCGTGCGGGGGGCGGTCCGACCCTTGTGGAGGCGGTCACGTACCGCATCGAGGCGCACACCAACGCCGACGACGCGACGCGGTACCGCGGTGCCGGCGAAGTGGAGGCCTGGCGGGCGCACGACCCGATCACCCTCCTGGAGCGGGAGTTGACCGAACGCGGACTCCTCGACGACGCCCGCAGGCAGAGCGCGTACGACGCCGCCGAGGCGCTCGCGGCCGAGCTGCGCGACCGGATGAACGAGGAGCCGGTCCTCGACCCGATGGACCTGTTCACCCATGTGTACGCCGAGCAGACCACCCAACTGCGCGAGCAGGCCGCACAGTTGCGCGCCGAACTGGAAGCGGAGGCCGAGCGATGACCACCGTGGCGGACCAGCCGAGCACGACGGCGGTGAAGCCCGCGTCCATGGCGCAGGCGCTGCAGCGCGCGCTGCGGGACGCGCTCGCCGCGGACCCGGCCGTGCATGTGATGGGAGAGGACGTCGGCGCGCTCGGCGGGGTCTTCCGCATCACCGACGGGCTTGCCAAGGAGTTCGGCGAGGACCGCTGCACCGACACCCCGCTCGCGGAGGCGGGCATTCTGGGCGCGGCCGTGGGCATGGCGATGTACGGGCTGCGGCCGGTCGTGGAGATGCAGTTCGACGCCTTCGCCTACCCGGCCTTCGAGCAGCTGATCTCGCACGTGGCGCGGATGCGGAACCGCACGAAGGGCGCGATGCCCCTGCCCATCACCATCCGGGTGCCGTACGGCGGCGGGATCGGCGGGGTCGAGCACCACAGCGACTCCTCCGAGGCGTACTACATGGCGACGCCGGGTCTGCATGTCGTCACTCCGGCCACGGTCGCCGACGCGTACGGGCTGCTGCGCGCGTCGATCGCGTCCGACGACCCCGTGGTGTTCTTGGAGCCCAAGCGGCTCTACTGGTCGAAGGATTCCTGGAACCCGGACGCCCCTTCGACCGTTGAACCGATAGGCAGGGCAGTCGTGCGCCGCACCGGGCGGAGCGCGACACTCATCACGTACGGCCCCTCCGTTCCGGTCTGTATGGAGGCCGCGGAGGCCGCGCGTGAGGAGGGGTGGGATCTCGAGGTGGTGGACCTGCGTTCGCTGGTGCCCTTCGACGACGCGACGGTGTGCGAATCGGTGCGTCGCACCGGACGCGCGGTGGTCGTGCACGAGTCGGGCGGCTTCGGCGGACCCGGCTCGGAGATCGCCGCACGGGTCACCGAGCGGTGCTTCCACCACCTGCAGGCGCCGGTGCTGAGGGTGGCCGGCTTCGACATCCCGTATCCGCCACCGATGCTCGAGCGGCACCATCTGCCGGGCGTCGACCGCATCCTGGACGCGGTGGCACGGCTGCAGTGGGAGGGGGACAGCTGATGGCGAAGGTCTTCGAGTTCGCGCTGCCCGACCTGGGCGAAGGACTCACGGAAGCCGAGATCGTCCGCTGGATGGTCGCGGTCGGTGACGTGGTCGCCGTGGACCAGCCGGTGGTCGAGGTCGAGACGGCCAAGGCGATGGTCGAGGTGCCGTGTCCCTACGCGGGCGTGGTCACGGCCCGCTTCGGCGAGGAGGGATCGGAACTGCCGGTCGGCTCCCCGCTGTTGACGGTCGCGGTCGGCGCGGCGGCCACGGACGGACCCGCCACGGATGCCCCCGACTCAGGGGGCGCGGGGTCCGGTACGGCCGGTGCGCGCGAGGAGAGCGGAACGGCGGCATCGGCGGATTCGGAAACGTCGGGGAACGTCCTCGTCGGCTACGGCACGGGCGCGGCCCCGGCCCGTCGCCGCAGGGTACGGCCGCCGAACGCGGGCACGGGACCCGTGGCCCGCGGTACGCACACGCGGGGTCCGGGATCCGGAGGTGCGGCCAACTCGGCGCAGGCGCCTGGGAGTACGCGCGCTTCGGAGCCCGAAAGCGCACCGGCCCCGGCTGCCCCGGCACCGCAGGCGGGCGCCCCGAAGGTCCCCGGCGCACCGCCGAAGCCCGCGTACGCGCCGGGCGCGGCGCAGGCACCCGCGCGGGACGACGGCCCGGTGCCCGTGATCTCGCCGCTCGTCCGCAGGCTGGCGAAGGAACACGGCCTGGATCTGCGGGAGTTGACCGGGTCCGGGGTGGACGGACTGATCCTGCGCGCCGACGTCGAGTACGCGGTGCGGGCCGCCGAGCGCGCCGTTCCGCAGGAGATCGCCCACCCGGAAGTGACGGCACCGGCCGCCGGGCAGACCCGGACGCCGCTGCGCGGGGTGCGTGGAGCGGTGGCGGACAAGCTCTCCCGCAGCCGCAGCGAGATCCCGGACGCGACCTGCTGGGTGGACGCCGACGCCACGGAGCTGATGAACGCCCGCGCGGCCATGAACAGCCACGCGTCCGCCGCGGGAAAGATCTCCCTGATCGCGCTGCTCGCCCGTATCTGCACGGCGGCGCTGGCCCGGTATCCGGAGCTGAACGCGACGGTCGACACGGAAGCGCGCGAGATCGTCCGGTTCGACGCGGTGCACCTCGGGTTCGCGGCGCAGACGCAGCGCGGCCTGGTCGTCCCGGTGGTCCGCGACGCCCACGCGCGGGACGCGGAGTCGCTGAGCGCGGAGTTCGCACGGCTCACCGAGGCGGGCAGAAGCGGGATGCTGACCCCGGCCGAGCTGACCGGCGGCACGTTCACGCTGAACAACTACGGCGTGTTCGGCGTCGACGGCTCCACGCCGATCATCAACCACCCGGAGGCGGCCATGCTCGGTGTGGGCCGCATCATCCCGAAACCATGGGTGCACCAGGGTGAGCTGGCGATACGTCAGGTCGTTCAGCTGTCGCTCACCTTCGACCACCGGGTGTGTGACGGCGGCACGGCGGGCGGCTTCCTGCGGTACGTCGCGGACTGCGTGGAACAGCCGGCGGTGCTGCTGCGCACGCTGTGACGACCACGCGTGTGGCGACGGCCACGCGTGTGGCGATGTCCAGGCGTGTGGCGACGGGGACTTGAGGGGATGCAGGTTCAACGGGGACAGGGGGCGGACGGGTGACACGGGCGGTGTGACGGAAGTCCTGTGACGGACGGGCCGTACGCGGGGGTGGCATTGATCGCTCGTACGGCCATACTCGGTGGATGACCTCGTATGACGCCGTCGTGCTCGCTGGTGGCGCCGCCAAGCGGCTCGGTGGTGTCGACAAACCCGGTGTGCGGGTCGGCGGCAGGTCGCTGCTCGACCGGGTGCTCGCCGCGTGTGCCGACGCGGCCGTGACCGTGGTCGTGGCCGAGCGCAGGCCCACCGCACGGCCGGTGGTCTGGACGCGCGAGGAGCCGACCGGCGGTGGTCCGCTGGCCGCGCTCGGGGCCGGGTTGCGGGCGACGACGGCGAACACCGTGCTCGTACTCTCCGCCGATCTGCCGTTCCTGGGGGCGGAGACCGTGCGGCTGCTGCTCGACGCGCTGGACGCGGAGCGGGCGGCGGACGGTGCGGTGTTCGTGGACCGGGACGGGCGCGACCAGATGCTGGTCGCCGCGTACCGGACCGAGGCGTTGCGCCGTGGCGTCGACCGGCTCACCACCGAGCACGGTGGACTCGGTGGCCTGCCGTTGCGGCGGCTCACCGGCGCCCTCACCCTCACCCGGGTCACCGAACCCGGCGACTCCCGTGCCGCGTTCGACTGCGACACCTGGGAGGACATCGCCGAAGCCCGCGCACGCATCAGGGAGCATGAGCACGTGCTGGATGAATGGATCACCGCAGTCAAGGACGAACTGGGCATCGACCTGGACGTCGACACCGGCTTGCTGTTGGACCTCGCGCGCGACGCCGCACATGGGGTCGCACGTCCCGCGGCGCCGCTGACCACGTTCCTCGTGGGGTACGCGGCGGCACGGGCGCAGGGCGGCCCCGAAGCCGTGGCCGAGGCGGCGCGCAAGGCCGCGGCGCTCGCCAACCGCTGGGCGGACGAGGACAAGCCCGACGAGGGCACGCCCGCCGGAGCCGGTCCTTCCGGAGCCGAGCCTTCCGGGCCCGATGACGCGCCGGGCGCGGGATGACCGGGCCCCGAGGGCTGAACGAGATGAGCGACAGGGCCGGCAGGGACGACCGGAGCGACCGGGGCGACAGGCATGGAACCGGAGCGTCCGCGGGGCGTGGCCGGGGCGTCGACCACGAGCAGGACGTCGACGAGGCCCTGGCCCTGGTCCGGGAGGCGTCCGTGAGCCACACCGGCGGAACGCCCCACGAAGCCCCCCGCCAACAACAGCACCAACAGCACCAACAGCACCAACAGCAAGACCAGCAGCACGAACAGCAACAGCACCAGCAGAAGCATTCACACCGGCACCGGGCCACCCCGTGGCCGAGGGCACGCGCCGTGGCGGGGCGTGCGGCCGAGGCCGTCGTGGCACGGGCGGCGAAGGCCGCGGCCGCACCGGGCGCCCGTCCGGACACCCCGCGCGGCACGGGCAGTTCAGGTAGCGGGGCCGGCCGTACGCCCGTGGCCGTGCCGTTGGACCGGGCGCTCGGCCTGGTGCTCGCCGCGCCGCTCACCGCGTTGACCGACCTGCCGTCGTTCGACACCTCGGCGATGGACGGCTGGGCGGTCGCGGGTCCGGGGCCCTGGAAGGTGCGGGCGGAGGGTGTGCTCGCGGGACACTCGGGTACGACCGCGCTCGGCGACGGCGAGGCGGTCCGGATCGCGACCGGCGCCCGGGTCCCGCGCGAGGTCACCGCGGTGATCCGCAGCGAGCACGGCCGTACCGACAGCCAGGGGCGGCTGCACCCGCAGCGCGAGGTCATGCACGGTCAGGACATCAGGCCGCGCGGTCAGGAGTGCCGCAGCGGCGATCACCTGCTGCCCGCGCGGACCCCCGTGACCCCCGCCGTGCTCGGCCTCGCGGCGGCCGCGGGGTACGACACGCTGCTCGTCGTCCCCAGGCCGAGGGTCGAAGTGCTGGTCCTGGGCGACGAGTTGCTGACCGAGGGGCTGCCGCGGGAGGGCCTGATCCGGGACGCGCTCGGGCCGATGCTGCCGTCGTGGCTGCGCGGGCTCGGCGCCGAGGTCATCGCCGTGCGCAGGCTCGGGGACGACGCGAAGGCGCTACGCAAGGCCGTGGCGAAGTCGCCGGCCGAGCTGGTGATCACCACCGGAGGCACCGCGTCCGGGCCGGTCGACCATGTGCACCCCACGCTGGAAGTGCTCGGCGCCGAACTCCTCGTGGACGGCGTGCAGGTGCGTCCAGGACACCCGATGCTTCTCGCCCGGCTCGACGAGCGACGCCATCTGGTCGGGCTGCCCGGCAATCCGCTGGCCGCGGTCTCGGGGCTGCTCACACTGGCGGAACCCGTGTTGCGTACGCTTTCCGGGCGGATCGCTCCGGAGCCGTATCTCGCCCCCACCAGGGACGAGATCCACGGCCACCCGCACGACACCCGGCTCGTGCCCGTCGTACTGCGTGCGGAACCGCAGTTGGCCGCTGTGCCGTTGCACTACAACGGTCCGGCCATGCTGCGCGGTATCGCCGCTTCCGACGGCCTCGCCGTGGTGCCGCCCGGCGGGGCGAAGCCCGGCCAGGAGCTGGAGATCCTCGACCTGCCGTGGACACTGCCACTGGAAGGCCTGGATCCGGACAGCGCGGGCAGCCGGAGCGGGACGGCGAACCGCACCACGGACCGCACTACGGACCGCGCGGCGGGCCGTACGGCGAAGGACACGGACAGTGGGGACAGCGTGGACAGCGCGGGAGGGTGTTTCACGTGAAACTGCCCGGCCATGACGCCATGGCCCGTCAGGCGGACGAGCATCTGGTCACCGCCCAGGTGAAGTTGCCGAAGCGCGTGGTTGAACGCCCGCTGCGGCAGGTCGCCAGACGTCTGGCGATGGCACTGTTCGTGCTGATCTCCACGGCCCTCATCGTCTACGCCGACCGTGACGGTTACAACGACAACAACGACGGCAAGGTCGACCTGCTCGACGCGTTCTACTACGCGACCGTCACGCTCTCCACCACCGGCTACGGCGACATCGTGCCCGCCAGCGATATCGCCCGGGTCGTCAACATCCTCGTCATTACGCCGCTGCGCGTGCTGTTCCTGATCATCCTCGTCGGCACGACCCTCGAGGTCCTGACCGAGCGCACCCGCGAGGAATTCAGGCTGAACCGCTGGAGGTCCCAGTTGCGTGAACACACCGTCGTCGTCGGCTTCGGCACCAAGGGCCGGTCGGCCATGCAGACCCTCATCGCCAAGGGTCTGAAGACGGAGCAGATCGTCATCGTCGACCCCAGCGCGAAGGTGATCGAGGCGGCCACGGCCGACGGCTTCGTGGGGGTCGTCGGCGACGCCACGCGCAGCGACGTACTGCTGCGTGCCGAGGCGCAGAAGGCCCGGCAGATCGTGATCGCGACCCAGCGGGACGACACGGCGGTCCTGGTCACGCTGACCGCGCGCCAGCTCAACCGGGGCGCGAAGATCGTGGCCGCAGTGCGCGAGGAGGAGAACGCCCCGCTGCTGCGCCAGTCCGGCGCCGACGCGGTGATCACCAGCGCCAGCGCGGCCGGACGGCTGCTCGGCCTGTCGGTGCTCAGCCCGAGCGCGGGCACGGTGATGGAGGACCTGATCCAGCAGGGCAGCGGCCTCGATCTGGTCGAACGGCCGGTGATAAAGGCCGAGGTGGGGATGGGCGCGCGAGAGACCGAGGACCTGGTGGTGAGCGTCGTACGCGGGCACAGGTTGCTCGGATACGACGATCCGGCGGTCGGGAAGCTGCAGTTGACGGACCGTCTGATCACGATCGTGCGGGCCACGCCGGGCCATGTCACCGGCGTACCGGACCTCCGGCCGCTGCCCAAGGACTAGCCGGGGGCCGGCCCAAGGATCAGCCGAAGGCCGGCCGAAGGATCAGCAGGACCGAGCGGGAACGAGCAGCACCGGGCAGGAACGAGCAGGAGCAGTGCGCGCGACCGAGCGGGAGCGTTTCGGGCGGTGGCGAGTAGCCTCGCGGCCATGTATGCGATCACGATCCCCGAACCCGGCGGTCCCGAGGCGCTTGTCTGGGCCGAGGTCCCCGATCCCGTACCCGGCGAGGGCGAGGTCCTGGTCGAGGTGGCGGCGAGTGCCGTCAACCGCGCCGACCTGCTCCAGCGCCAGGGCTTCTACAACCCGCCGCCCGGCGCGTCCCCGTACCCCGGTCTCGAATGTTCGGGCCGGGTCGTCGCGCTCGGTCCCGGCGTGAGCGGTTTCTCGGTCGGTGACGAGGTGTGCGCTCTGCTCTCGGGCGGTGGGTACGCGGAGAAAGTCGCCGTTCCCGTAGGGCAGTTGCTGCCTGTGCCGGAGGGCGTCGACCTGGTCACGGCGGCCGCGCTGCCCGAGGTGACCTGCACGGTCTGGTCCAACGTGTTCATGATCGCCCACCTGCGCCCCGGCGAGACGCTCCTGGTGCACGGCGGGGCGAGCGGCATCGGCACCATGGCGATCCAGTTGGCCAAGGCGGTCGGCGCCAGGGTCGCGGTGACGGCGGGGAGCAAGGAGAAGCTCCAGCACTGCGCGGAGCTCGGCGCGGACATCCTGATCGACTACCGCGAGCAGGACTTCGTGGCGGAGCTCCGCGAGGCCACGGACGGGGCGGGCGCGGACGTCATCCTCGACATCATGGGCGCCAAGTACCTGGACCGGAACGTCAAGGCGCTCGCCGTGAACGGTCGCCTCGCGGTCATCGGCCTGCAGGGCGGCGTCAAGGGCGAACTCAACCTCGGCGCGCTCCTCAACAAGCGTGCGGCCGTCACCGCGACATCGCTGCGCGGCCGCCCGCTCACCGAGAAGGCCTCGATCGTCGCGGCGGTACGTGAGCACGTGTGGCCGTTGATCGCGGGGGGCCATGTGAAGCCGGTCGTCGACCGGACCCTGCCGATGAGCGAGGCCCCGGCCGCACACCGGGTCCTGGAGGAGAGCGGCAACGTCGGCAAGGTCCTGCTGACCCCCTGACCCCCTGACCCCCTGACCCCCTGACCCCCTGACCCGCTCACCCTCAGTCCGCCCCCGCCCGGCCCTCGACCCGGTACCGACCCCGCCCCCGTGACCCGGTGGGCGTCGTCCGAGATGCCCGAGGCGTTGCCCCGTGTGACGCTGACGGAAATCGACCTCGGCGACTCGGCACCGGGAAGGGGCCCCGGCGTGACTCCACGGCTCCGCTCGCGACTGCGTACGGCCGGACTGCTGGCGCTCCTCGCTGTGCCGGTCGCGACGGTGCCGGGAGGATCCGGGTACGTGGTGGAGCGGGCGTACGCGCACACGCTTCCGGCGACCGCCTCGCCCGCGTCGTCCAGCCCGTCCCCGGAGGAGTCCCGCGCCGGCAGCCGTGCCGGTGAGGGGCGGGTGCGGCCGGGCCGGACGCAGCCGGAACCCGTGAAGAGGCTGGGCGGCAAGCACGTCGTCCCACCCGCGCACCCGGTACGTCCGAAGCCGCCCAGCAAGCCGGACGAGCCGAACGCACCGGCCTCCCCGAGCCCGGCGCGTACCGAACCGCCGCCCGCCGCCGATGCCGCGCGGGAGGCGGCGGAGCAGACCGTACCGGGGAACGAGGGGCCGCTGCTGCGGGTGCTGCCGCTCGGCCTGGGCCTGCTCCTCATCGGCCTGGGCCTGGCCTTCCTCGCGCTCCGCCTGCGCCGTGGCTGAACCCGCCCGGCCGAGCCCACCGCGGTCGCGCCCACCCCCGTACTGACGCAGCCCGTGGAGATCCTTGGGCCCCATCAGGGTGGATCAGTGACCGGGCGGGGCACCACCCTGGTGGGAAGCAGGTGTGCGAGAGAATGGCCGCATGGAAATGCCGAGGAACGACAGGTCGCAGGAAAGCCCGCAGGTCCTGGTCGTGGGCCAGGACGGAATGGCCCTCGGCGGTGGAGGCGGTGACGACGAGTCCCGTGAGATTCCGGTGACGGACATGGTCGAGCAGCCGGCCAAGGTCATGCGCATCGGCAGCATGATCAAGCAGCTGCTCGAAGAAGTACGCGTGGCACCGCTGGACGAGGCGAGCCGGGTGCGGCTCAAGGAGATCCACGCGAGTTCCGTGAAGGAGCTCGAGGACGGTCTCGCGCCCGAGCTGGTCGAGGAGCTGGAGCGGCTCTCGCTGCCGTTCACCGACGAGGTGACGCCGAGCGACGCCGAACTGCGGATCGCGCAGGCGCAGTTGGTGGGCTGGCTCGAGGGCCTCTTCCACGGGATCCAGACCACGCTGTTCGCCCAGCAGATGGCGGCACGCGCACAGTTGGAGCAGATGCGCCGCGCGCTGCCGCCCGGTGTGGGCGGGCACGAGGACGACGACGAGCACCCGCACGCGGGCCGTACCGGCGGTCCGTACCTCTAGGGACGTCTCCCCTGACGAACGAACGCGAAGGAGCCCGGCTCACCGCACGACAGCGGCGAACCGGGCTCCTTCGCGTGAGACGTCAACGACCTACTGCGCCGGGTCCCCCGTGGAGACCTCGAGCTGGATGGTGGGCGGGCTGTCCGGGTCGAAGTCCGAGTCGGGCTCGGGGTACTGCTTCATCACCGTGCCCTCGCCGTACGTGTTCTCGTCGGTGGTGATGATCTTGTACTTCCAGCCGCCCTTCTGGATGCACTCCTTCACCGAGTCGATGTACCGGTACTCGAAGCTCGGCAGGGTCCGCTTGGACGGGTCCGAGAAGCTCTCACGCGGGTCGGTGCAGTCCGTGAGCTCGATCGTCTTGGTCTTGTCCGGACCCTTGTGACCCGCGACCTCCTCGGTGGCGGGGGTCTCCTTGGCCTTCGGCTTCGGGTCATCGCCGTTCATGGAGATGGCTGTGATGAGGCCGCCGATGGCGAGCACGGCCGCCGCGATGGAGCCGACGATCACCGGGGTGTTGCTCTTGCCGCCGGCGGGACGGCCCGCGGCCGTGTTGGCCTGCTGCGGGTGCAGGTTGTACGGCGGCGGGGTGCCGGGGCCGCCCTGCTGCGGGGCGAAGTTGGCGGGCGCCGGGGTCTGGTACCCGCCCTGCTGCGGGTAGCCGTACCCAGGAGCCGGGGTCGGGGCGGGAGCGC
>NZ_JAAAHS010000730.1 GCF_009908195.1 Streptomyces boluensis
GCCCCCGCACCCTCAACCCGTACCGCCCGCAGGGCCCGTGCTGCCCGGCCGGATGAGCGGCGCGTCCCGTGTCAGTTCGCGGAAGCCCGTGCCGTGGTACAGCTCGCGGGCCTGTGGGTGGCCCGGTGCGCCCAGGCAGGCGACGGTCGCCTGGGTGGCCCCGGCAGCGCGGGCCAGGCGCATCCCGTGCAGCAGCATCGCCCTGGCAAGGCCGCGGCGGCGGTGCTCCGGGTGGGTGCCGAGGGGCTCGAACTCGGCGGTCCTGTTGGGCTCGTCGAGCCACAGCACGGTCGAGGCCGCCATCGTGCCGTCCGCCGCCTCCACCAGGAGGTGCAGATCGCCGCGGTACCCCGGGGCCCGCCGCACGCCCCGGTACGTATCGGCCGTGTACGTCGACGAGCCCCAGGCGGCGGCATGTGCGGCGGCCGTGGCCTCGGGCCCCGCCTCGTCGGCGGTGCGGAAGCGGTACCCGTCCGGCAGCCGGGGCGGTGCCACATCGGTCAGGTCGCGTTCGTTGAGCTGGGTCCAGGAACCGTGCTCGCCGAGCGCGGCCAGGTCGGCCGTGTAGCCGTGCGCCGCCCAGCGCTCCAGGGCGAACGCGTCGGCGGCGCTCGGCAGCACCGTACGTTCGAGGCCGGCGGCCGTGGCGTCGTACCAGTCGATGACCGCGTCGACCAGACCGGCGTGGCCGGGGTGGACCTGGTACGAGAGGTAGGCTCCGTCGGCGGCCTCGCGGGGGAGCCGGGCCCAGGCCCAGGCGACCGGGGCGCCGCCGGAGAACCACAGCCTGTGCCGCCAGTTCGGTCCTTCGTCCCCGTGCCCCCTGCCCCAGTTCCAGGCCAGCTCGCCGAAGGTCGCGTCGCCGTTGACCAAGTCGGGGCGGAGCGCGGTGACCCGCTGCGCCAGGCCCTGCATGTCGCGCAGACCGGCGGCCGTCAGCGGTTCGACGTCCGGCTCGGTGTCCGGCTCGGTGTCCGGCAGTTCGGGTACGAAGTCCGGCTCGGTGCCCGGCCGTTCCGGCTCGTTGTCCGGCGCGGAGCGGGTGTAGTGCGGCTCGGTGTCCGGCGCGAAGTCCGTCATGGTGGGCCACTGTGCCAGGACCGGGACCGCGTGGCTCAGCGGACC
>NZ_JAAAHS010000731.1 GCF_009908195.1 Streptomyces boluensis
CACCCCGCCCAACGCCCGCACCCGCTCCTCCATCCCGAGCAGACCATTGCCCCCACTCGGCAACCGGGCGTCGTCCCGCACATCCTCCGGCGGCGGCTCGTTCTCCACCTGCATCGCCACCTCACCCCCACGGTGCGCCAACCGCACATACGTCTTCGCACCCGACGCATGCTTGTGCACATTCGTCAGCCCCTCCTGGATCACCCGGTACGCGGTCTGCTCGACCTCCGCCGCATAACCCACCGGCACCCCGTCCACCGACAGATCCACCGCCATACCCGCCGAGCGGGACTGCCCCAGCAACTCCTCCAGATCCGCCAGACACGGACCGTCCTCGACCCGCGCCCGCGAAGCCGCCGCAGCCGCAGCCACCCCCACCGCGGCCAACGGCGGCACCGGCGCCTGCGCCCGGAACGGCTCCCCCGTACGCAACACCCCCAACATCTCCCGCAGTTCGGTCAACGCCTGCCGGCCCATGTCCCCCACCAGCGCCGCGTTCCGCACCGCCTTCTCCGGGTCCTTCCGCGCCACCGCCTGCAACGCCGCCGCGTGCACCACCATCAGGCTCACCCGGTGCGCCACCACGTCATGCATCTCCCGGGCGATCCGCGTGCGCTCCTCGTTCCGCGCCCACTCCGCCCGCTCCTCGGCCCGCTCCGCAAGGAGCTGCAACTCCCGCTCCAGGCTGTCCGCGCGCTCCCGCAACGACTCCATCAACCGGCGTCTGGCGCCCACATACAGGCCGAGCAGCAACGGCGGCGCCGTCACTCCCAGCGAGGCCGTCACCGCGACGAACGGCACGAACCACTCGCCCAGCTCGATCTCCCCCGCCGCCATGTCCTGCCGGGACCGGACGAACGTCACGATCAACGTGCCCGCCAGCGACATCCCCGCCAGCGCACCCGTGATCCGCCGCGGCACCTCCGACGCGGCCAGCGTGTAGAGCCCGACCACCGTCAGCAGGAAGCCCATGTTCGCCGGCGTCACACCGATCGACACAAGCACCACCGCGATCGGCCACCGCCGCCGCAGCACCAGAACAGAGCCGACCACCAGGCCGAACCCCACCCCGACCGCCGTCGGCAACCCCGCC
>NZ_JAAAHS010000732.1 GCF_009908195.1 Streptomyces boluensis
GGGCGGGGTACGTGCTCCTCGCCCGAGCCTGGGTGAGCTGCGACATCGGCGTGAACGCGGCCGCGAACTCCTTCCCCCTGCTCCTGGTGTTCATCGGGCTGACCGTCGTGGGCACGCTCTGGTGGGGCGTCGCGTGGGGTCTCGTGGGCGGTCGGTACGGGGTGCTGCCGGGCCTCGCGTGCGCGGTGCTCGGCGCGCTGCTCCTGGTGTGGGGCGCCCTCGCCTGGCTGCACGCCCCCGACGGCTACCCGGCGTTCTCCTGCCCGCCGGACAACGTGCCGCCGTGGTGGCCGGAATGGGTCCCGCTGTGACCGGAACGGTTCGGGAGGCCTTCGCGCCTCGGCCATCGTCGACGTGGGCGCCGGTCAGGGGTCGTAGTCTTACCGGGGAGTAATCGCGAGACGGGGAGGGCGACCGGCGTGGGCGCTGTGAAGGGCAAGCGGATGCCGCGGGCCGTACGTGAGCGGCAGATGATGGACGCCGCCGTGCAAACGTTCGCTCAACTCGGGTACCGGGCCGCGTCCATGGACGAGATCGCGGAGCTCGCCGGTGTGTCCAAGCCACTGGTCTACCTCTACCTGAACTCCAAGGAAGACCTCTTCACGGCCTGCATCCGCCGGGAGGCCGCCGCGCTCGTCGACGCGGTGCGCGCCGCGGTCACGCCCGGTGAGTCCGCCGACCGCCAACTCTGGTCCGGGCTGCGGGGGTTCTTCACGCACACCGCCGAGCACCCGGACGGCTGGGCGGTACTGCACGCGCAGGCGCGTACGCAGGGGGATCCGTTCGCGCGTGAGGTCGCCGTGATGCGGGAGGAGATCGTCGCGTTCGTGACACTGCTCATCGCGGAGGCGGCCCGGGAGGCGCACCGCAACCCCTCGCTGCCCGAGCGCGAGGTGGCGGGCCTCGCCGAGGCGCTGGTGGGCGCGGCGGAGGCGTTGGCGGCGTGGGCGAACACGACGGAAGGGGTCTCGGCGAAGGAGGCTGCGGCCACGTTGATGAACTTTGCTTGGGCGGGGTTGGGGAACCTCATGCGGGGGGAGCCGTGGGCGCCGCCCCGTTAGGGGTGCTGTTGTCCGTGGCTCGGTCCCC
>NZ_JAAAHS010000733.1 GCF_009908195.1 Streptomyces boluensis
GGGGCGGAGGTCGGGTGCGTGCGGCGCGGGCGTGCGGCCCGGTCGCGGTCAGAGGACGAGGACGGACGATCCCGTGGTCCGGCCCGCTTCCATGTCGCGGTGCGCCTGCGCGGCGTCCTTCAGGTCGTAGCGCTGATTGATCTGGACCTTGATACGTCCGGACGCGACGTGGCCGAACAGCTCACCGGCCAGTGCGTCCCGCTCGGCGGGCTCGGCGATGTAGTCGGCGAGCGCGGGCCGGGTCACGAACAGCGAGCCGTGCAGGACGAGTTGCATGGCGTCGAGCGGCGGCACCCCGGAGGAGGTGCCGAAGCAGACCAGCAGGCCACGGCGTTGCAGCGAGGCCATGGAGCCCGCGACGGTGTCCTTGCCGACACTGTCGAAGACGACGGGGACCCCGGCGCCGTCGGTCAGTTCACGCACCCGCTCCGCGACGTTCTCGCGGCGATAGTGGACGATGTGCGCGCAGCCGTTGGCGCTGGCGAGTTCGGCCTTCTCCTCGGTGGAGACGGTGCCGATGACGCGGATGCCGAGCAGCTTCGCCCACTGGGAGAAGATCAGGCCCACACCTCCCGCCGCCGCGTGCAGCAGTACGGTGTCGCCGGCCTTCAGCGGGTGGATGCGGCGGAGCAGATAGGCGGAGGTCAGGCCGCGCATGGTCATGGCGGCGGCGGTCTCGCAACTGATCTCGTCGGGCAGCCGGATCAGCGGCGCGGCGGACATCACCCGCTCGGTGCTGTACGCCCCCAACGCGCTGCCGGTGTACGTCACTCGGTCGCCCTCGACGACATGCGTGACGCCCTCGCCCACCGCCTCGATCACACCGGACGCCTCGACGCCGAGCCCGGCGGGCAGCGGTGCCGGGTAGAGGCCGGTACGGAAGTAGGTGTCGGCGAAGTTGAGGCCGACGGCGACGTGCCGGATCCGTACCTCGCCGGGGGCGGAGGTCGGGTGCGTGCGGCGCGGGCGTGCGGCCCGGTCGCGGTCAGAGGACGAGGACGGACGATCCCGTGGTCCGGCCCGCTTCCATGTCGCGGTGCGCCTGCGCGGCGTCCTTCAGGTCG
>NZ_JAAAHS010000734.1 GCF_009908195.1 Streptomyces boluensis
CGTCCGGCCGCAGCAGCCGCAGCCCCTCGTACCCCGCGGCGGCCGTCCCCAGGCCGTACACGTTGTGCGCCTCGCGACGGTCGCCGCCCCGCCCCTCCAAGGCGTGCCGCGCCGAACGAGGCAGCGCCGCATCCCCGAACGACACCAGCTCCGCCCCCGACGCGTACACCTCGTCGGCGGAGTCCGCCTTCACCGCCGGACCCACGACCGACACCAGCCGCACCCCGTCCTCGGCCAGATCCTTGGCAAGGCGGGGAAGCTCCGGAAACCGCGTCCGGTCCGCGCCGGCCACCTGGTGCGCGTCGGAGTGGTCGACGTCCAAATGAACGGCGTCGAGCGGAAGTTCACGTTCTCGGTACCCCGCGACGACCCGCCGCACCTCCTGCTCACCGCCGAACCCCCGCCGCGCGTGCTGATGTCCGAGCGCCCACGACGGCGGCAGCGCGGGCGCCCCCGTCAGCGAAGCGAAAACCTGCAGCACGCGCGCGGGGGGACCGACCACCACCCAGCACCGCAACGGCCCGCCGTCCATCCGCAGCTCGCTCGACGCCGCCCGGTCGTGCCCCGAACCCGCACCCTCCTCGCCCTCGCGCAACCACACCGAGCCGTCCCACGAGTTGTCGTGGAACACCAGGTGCGTGCCCACATCGGCCACCACCAACTGCACCGGCATCGTCAGCGACAACGGATCGCCCCCCGGCCCGGACACACCGCGCGGGCCGGTGTTCCACAACCGGTACGACCCGTCCCGCAGCCGCGGCCCACCGGCCCTGCCGCCGAGCCCGAAGAACCGTGCGTCCGCGGCCACTTCGGACCGCTGCAACCACCGCGCCGCCCCGCCCGAAACCGGCTCCCACCAGCGCGGCGGCAGATCCCGGCGCAGCACCACCCCGCCCGGAGTGCGCACCTCCACGGCGCCGTGCCGCGACACCACGACCGTCACGCGCTCCGACACGACCCGCCAGCCGCCGTCCTTGTCCGGCTCCAGGACGGCCCGAGGATCCGCCTCAGGACCCGCACCGACCACCGCGTACGACGGCTCGGGACCCGCGCCGTCCCAGCC
>NZ_JAAAHS010000735.1 GCF_009908195.1 Streptomyces boluensis
GGCCAGGGGCAGGGGCAGGGCCGGTGAGCGGGGTGTGGCTGCGCGTCGGTATCGGCTTCCTCGCGCTGACCCAACTGGCGCTCGGGGCCTGGATCCTGCTGGCCCCGGCGTCGTTCTGGAGCGTGCCGTGGGTGTCGGTGGTGCCGCCGTACAACGAGCATCTCCTCGTCGACTACGGCGCGCAGAACCTGTCGCTCGCGGTGGTGCTCTGCGCCGCGTTCTGGTGGCGGGAGCGGCGGCTCACGGTGGTGGCGCTCGTGGCGTATCTGGCCTTCTCGGTGCCCCATCTCGCCTTCCACGCCGCCCACTTGGAGCCGCTGTCGACGGCGAGCGGCATCGGCCTGATGGTCTCCCTCGGCCTGGGGGTGCTGCTGCCCGCCGCGCTGCTCGCGGTGGCGGCGTCGGTCAGTGAGGTCCGCCGCGGCCCGCGAACACGTCGTCCTGGGCCGCGTCCCGCGCCGTGAGCAGCGCGCCGCTCAACACCGCGGCGCCGCCGAGCAGTCCGGCCCTGACCTCGGTGGCGAGCGGTGACAGGGCGGCGAGTCGGCGTTCCACGCGGGCGGCGAGTGTGGCGCCGCCCGCGTGCCCGAGCGCTCCGCCGAGCACCACGCAGCCGGGGTCGAGCACCGCGGTGACGGCTGCGGCGCCGAGGGCGAGCCGGTCGGCGAGTGCGTCCAGGAACGCGGCACTCCCCCGCGCCCCGTCGACGTCGCCGCCGACGCCCGCGCCCGACTCCGGGTCCGACTCAGGGTCCGGATCCGCCACGTCCCGTACCGCCGCCGCGATCACCGCGGCCGCGGCCGGTTCGGGGCCGGTGGGTTCGGGGGTGGGCAGGCCGTGCTCCGCCGCGAGGGCGCCGACGGCGGCGGAGCAGGCGAGGGCGTGGAAGCCGCCCGCGCAGTCGGTGGCGGACGGCAGCGCCCGGGTGCCCGGTACGGGCAGGAAGCCGATCTCGCCCGCGCCCCCGGAGGCGCCCCGGCGCAGCCGTCCGTCGAGGATCACGGCGGCGCCGACCCCGTGCCCGAGCCACAGGTACACGAAGGTGTCCCGGTCCTGGGC
>NZ_JAAAHS010000736.1 GCF_009908195.1 Streptomyces boluensis
CCTTTCAGGCTGCCGATGCCCAGCGAGTCGCCCTGCGGGGCGAGTACGTCGACGAGCTCCTGGGCGGGCTCCACGGCGGGCTCTGCGGGTACGGCTGCGGGTTCGGCGGGCAGTGCGTCGAGGAGGTCGGCGCTCGGCACGAAGAAGAGGCCGCCGGTGACGGCCGTGGAGAAGTCGAGGATGCGGTCGGTGTTGCCGGGCGGATCGCCGAGGAACATGTTGCGCAGCATCCGCTCGGTCACGGCGGGTGTGCGGGCGTAGCCGATGAAGTAGGTGCCGAACTCGCCCTCGCTGAGGCGGCCGAAGGGCATGTTCTCGCGCACGATCTTCTGTTCGTCGCCGTTCTCGTCCTCGACGGTGTTGAGGGCGACGTGCGAGTTCGCGGGTTTGACGGCGTCGGAGAGTTCGACGTTGGCGGTCTTGGTGCGGCCGATGACGCGTTCCTGTTCCTCGACGCCGATCGCGGTCCAGGCCGCCAGATCGTGCACGTACTTCTGCACGATCACGTAACTGCCGCCCAGGAACGGCGGATCCTCGTCACCGATGTGCACGGCGTCCGTGGCCGCGCCGCCGGTGGGGTTCTCGCTGCCGTCGACGAAGCCGAGCAGATCGCGCTCGTCGAAGTACGTGAAGCCGTGCGTCTCGTCGACGACGGTCACCGCGCCGCCGAGCACGTCCAGGATCAGCCGGGCCAGCTCGAAGCAGAGGTCCATGCGCCGGGCGCGCAGGTGGAAGAGGAGGTCGCCTGGGGTGGCCGGGGCCCGGTGGCGGGGGCCGTCGAGCTGCTCGAAGGGGTGCAGCTCGCGGGGGCGCGGGCCGCCGACGAGCCGGTCCCAGGCCGCGGAGCCGATCCCGGCGACGCAGCTGAGGCGGTCCTCCGGGGCGCGGAACGCGACCGAGCGGGTCAGGCCCGCGAGGTCCTGGAGCGTCGCGCGTACGGCGGCCTCGCCGCCGGGGTTCACGGTGGCGACGAGGAAGACCGCCGCCTTGGCGGGCAGGGTGACGACGGGCTGCACGGCAACCATGGGACTCCGTCGAGCAGGGGGCGGG
>NZ_JAAAHS010000737.1 GCF_009908195.1 Streptomyces boluensis
CCCCCGTACCGCCAAACTCCGCTTCCCCATAAGCCGGTTGAGGGGTACCCGGCGCGGCCCAGGCGCCGATCTGGCCCGCCGAGACCCATTCGTACGCCGCCGCGTCCAGGGCCCGGTCGCCAAGCGCGGCGAGGAGCCGGGGCACGGGCAGCTCCGGGTCGACCAGGACGGACACCGGCAGCGGGTTCCACAGCGCGCCCGGCAGCCGGTCCACGCTGTCGAGGGGGATGCCACGCCCGGACACGGACACGCTGAACGCGACGGGCGCGGCGGCGTCGGCCCCCGAGGCCCGGTGCAGCAACAGCGCCCAGGCGGCCTGCAACGCGCCGAACTCGGTCGCGCCGAGTCCGCCCGCCCACGCACGCAGCGCCCCGGACTCCCCCGGCGTGAGCCGATGCCGGGTGCGCCGGGTCTCCGTGCGACGTGTCTCCGTACGGTGCTCGGCGCGGGCACCCCGCGTGGACGGCACCGGGAAGTCGGCCGCGTCGACGGGCGGGGCGGCCTTGGACCAGAACTCCCGCGCGGGGCCGAGGTCCTGGGCGGCGAGCCAGTCGCCGTAGTCACCGATGTCGGGGCGCCGCTCCCCACCGGGAGCCCGCCCGCCGTCGAGGTAGGCACGGAAGAACTCCCGCAGCAGCAGGCGCGCGCTCACATCGTCGAGCAGGGCGTGGTGGTACGTGAGCAGCATCCGGTGCGGCCTCGCGCGCCCCGGAGTCTGAGCGGGCACGGGGACAGAACCGGGGGTGGGCGCGGCGGCGGGCGCGGCCTTCCCCTCTTCCAGCAGGGTGACGCGCGCCGGGCCGGGGCGGCGCGGGTCCAGGGCGCGTTCCCGATCCCGCGCGACGAGCTCGGGCCAGTTGCCCGCACCGGACGGCAGCCGGACAAGCTCGGGCGTCACCCACTGGCGCACGGCGATCCCCGGCTCGGCACCCTCGTCGAACGAGGCCCGCAGCACACTCTCCCGCTCGTGCACCGACTGCCAGGCGGCCACGAACCGTTCAGGATCCAGCGGCCCGAACCACTCCCAGCTCAGCTGCCCCACCC
>NZ_JAAAHS010000738.1 GCF_009908195.1 Streptomyces boluensis
GCCTGACGCTCTTCGGAACGGTGATCAGTGAACGGTGATCAGTGAACGGTGGCTGTCGGTGGGCGCACCTAGCATCCCGGCAGGTGTCGGTCCGCCGGATCACACCTCCGACGAGGAGTGGGTGCCCCGCATGACCGATGTCTTCACCGTGACCGTCGATGGCGTTGACAGCTCGACTCTCCACGGGAGAGTGCACGTCATCAATCCTGACCTCCCGTTCGTCCCGCAGGAGGCGTCCTTCCCGCTGGCCCTGCTGACGGACGCCTGGTTCCTGCTGGCCGGCGGACATCTGTACAGCGGCGGCGGGATGCCACCCCGCCGGGACCTGTACCCCTTCCGCGAGGAGAGGGGCAAGACGATCGTGGCAGGCATGCGGCTCAGCGACGAGTTCCAGCGGCTTCATGCCCGCAAGGACTTCTCCCGAAGGGCGCCCAAGGTCATCACCGACCACAGCACCGGTCCTCTCCGCAACGTGCCGCTGTGGAGCGAGGTCGCCGCGCTCGACAGCGCGGCCGACCCGTGGGACGAGGAAGACCTGGCGGAACTCGCCGAGTTGGAGGGCGCCGCCGATCTGTCCGACTGGCGAACGTGGGCACTGCTGACCACGCGTCCCTTCACCAAGTGGCCGTACGCGGACATCGTGGTGACAGTGAGCGATCCGGGCTACCTGGAGCACATGACTGCCGGCATGCGCTGGTCGACGGCGGTCGCCTGGGACAGGTGAGTTACCCGGCACCGGCCGTGAGCCGACTCCGCGGGTGCAGTCGACCATCTCCCCCGACCGCCACCCCGTACCCCCGCGCAAAAGTCCAGGTGATCATGTACGAAAGTCCACTGGCCACGGGCCGTTCCCTGAGGGAAGGTGCGGCAGGGGCTTGTGTGTGGTCGCGGCGCGGGAAAGTGTGAGGTCTCAACTCGGGAAAGACTGCCGACCAAAGCTGCATTCGATCTTGCTCACCCGGCGGAGAGTGGACTATACCTGTCCGCACCTGCACGGCCGTTCGGCGGTCGCGGGCCACCGGGGGCGGGGGAGGTG
>NZ_JAAAHS010000739.1 GCF_009908195.1 Streptomyces boluensis
CCTCCGGCGATTGAGGAGGCCCGTCCGGCGAGGACTTTCGGGAAGGGGCGGGGAGGGGATAAAGCCCGCCGCAGGCGCTACCCACCCAACTCCTCCACAGCGAGCCGCCGGAACTCAATCCGCTCGTACGGCCCCGAGACGCCCGTCTCGTACAGCAACCCGACCGCGCCCCGGTCGACCTGCACAAGATCCGAGTACGCAGCCCGAAGCTCCGACACCGCAAGGACCTTCCGGAAAGTCCGGCCCGAATCGTCGCTCCGCCACACCGCCATAGCCTGCCGAGCAGTCGGCACGGACGGGCCGGAGAACAGCAACCCACCGCGCGGGCCCGCGAGTTGGAGCACACTGGCCTGCACCACCGGCACCTCGGACAGCGTGGCCTGCACCTGATATGGCCGATCCAGACTCTCCGCACCGTCGCTGGAATAAGAATCGAGCCGATTCCCCACACTCACCCCGTTCTGATCCCGCGCACTGAAGTACAGCCGCCCATCGGGCAGTTCGGCCGCGATCGACTCGTTCGCGTTGTCGACACCCTCGTACGCCGCCTCCACGAACCCCAACTCCCAGCTGCGGCCCCCATTGTCGGAGTACAGCGCGTGCGCACCGTAATACTTGGCCTCCTGGCCGGTGTCGGACGACCCGGCGGGCGGCGCCGTCGAATGGTTGGCCGGTACGACGAGCCGCCCCGCGTGCGGCCCGCGCGTCAGGGCGACCGCGTGCCCCGGCCCGGTCGCGTACCAGCGCCAGTGCGCGGGCTTCACGTCGGCGGTGATGTCACGAGGCCGCGAGAAGGTCCGCCCGTCGTCCCCGCTGGACTGCGTGAACACCCGCCGGCTCTGCTCGGCCGTGGCCTCCCCGCGCATGATCTGCGCCTCGGTGACCTGCCCGCTGTTGTACGAGGTGACGAGCACGACCCGGCCGGTGCGCGGGTCGACAACGGGTGCGGGGTTGCCCCGCGTGTCCCCACCTCCCGCGGCGACCACGCTCAACGGCCCCCACGTACAACCCCCGTCCGTGGACCGCTTCACGAC
>NZ_JAAAHS010000074.1 GCF_009908195.1 Streptomyces boluensis
GTTCAGGGCCCGCTTCCGGCGCGAGATCAGGGCCGCACGCCGCGTCGGCGAGGAGTTCACCGCCCCCGTACTCGAGGCCGACCCGGACGCGGTACGGCCCTGGGCCGCGACCGGATACGTACCCGGGCTCTCCCTCGAGGAGGTCGTCAGGGAGTACGGGCCGCTGCCGGCCAAGTCCGTGCAGGCGCTTGCCGACGGGCTCCTGCACGCCCTGCGGGACATCCACGACGCCGACATCGTGCACCGCGACCTCAAGCCGTCCAACGTGATGCTCACGGTCGACGGGCCGCGCGTCATCGACTTCGGTATCGCGCGTGCCGTGCAGACCTCCGTCGAGTCGCTGCTCACCAGTACGGGCATGGCGATCGGCTCGCCCGGGTTCATGGCGCCCGAGCAGGTGCTGGCGGAGGAGGCGGGGCCGCGGGCGGATGTGTTCGCGCTCGGCTGCGTCCTCACATACGCGGCGACCGGGCGGCTCGCGTTCGGGCACGGCGCGGCCAACCAGCACGCCCTGATGTACCGGATCGTGGAGGCCGAGCCCGAGCTCGACCTGGTCACGGACGCCTCGCTGCGTGCGCTGATCGCCCGCTGCCTGACGAAGAACCCCGACGAACGCCCGGACGTGGCCGAGCTGTTGGCCGACCCGTCCCGCGGCGGCCTGCGGAGGGTCTCAGACGACCGCGCCGCGACCGGGGTCGTCGTCGTCCTCGTCGTCGCCCCGCATCCGCAGGACCAGCGTCGCGAAGCCGCCGACGAAGCCGCCGATGCCGAGGGTCGTGAGCCACCACGTCATGTCCCAGCCGAGCAGCACCGCGAGCAGCAGCAGGATCGGGCCGCCGATGACCGCGAGCCAGGCGAACTTGGCGGTCGCGTCGGCCTCCGGCAGCGGCGGCGGCTCGGGCGGTACGAAGTGGCCCTCGTCGTCCGAGGAGTCGGAGGCGTCAGCGGTGTCCGAGGCCTCGGCGGGGGAGTAGTCCCGTGGGCCGGGGCCGACACCGGGCGCGAACGTGATCGATCCGCCGAGCGGCTTGCCGGTGCCCCCGGAGGCGCTGTCCTCGCCGGGGCTGCCGCCCTTCGGCTGGTCCGGGTTCTCGTCGGCGCCCTTCGGCCGGTCCGTGGTCCCGTCGGCGGACCGCGGACCGTCGTCCTCCGTGGTCCGGCCCTCCGCCTCGGCGGCGAGCCCCGTCAGGTCCTCCACGGACTTGAACGGCTTGGCGCCGGGCGGGTCCGGCGGCTCGTCTCCGTACCCGGCGACGATCGCCGCCCAGACCGCGTCCTCGTCGAGCGGTCGGCCGTCGTCGTCCTCGCGACTCCCGTCGCGCTCCGCGCCGTGCTCAGCCACCGGTGGCCTTCCCCTCATTACTGCCTGCGCCGACATCGGTCGCGAGCCGGTCGAGGAAAGCGAGGCTCTCCTCGAAGATCCGGTCCGCGTCGTGGTCCAACGTCGCGACGTGGTAGCTCTGTTCCAGCAGGATCTCGGTGACGTCCGTGGACGAGACCCGGCCGAGCACCCGGGCCGAGTCGGCGGGCGGCACCACATGGTCCTGCGGGCTGTGCAGCACCACGAGCGGCTGCGTCACCTGAGGCAGCTCGCCGTCGACGAGGCGGAAGAACTTCCGCAGCGAGTGCGCGGCGTGCAGCGGCACCCGGTCGTACCCGATCTCGACGCTGCCCTCCTTGGCGATGTCGCTCGCGATACCCGGGATCGTCGGCACGAAGTGCCGGGCCACGGGCAGCGCGTGCGCGGCGAGGCCGTGCACCTTGTTCCCCGGGTTGACCAGGACCAGGCCGCTGATCGCGTCACCGTGCCGGGCGGCCAGACGCAGCGCCAGCGCGCCGCCCATGGACAGGCCGAAGACGAACACCTGGGAGCAGCGCTCGCGCAGCGCGTGCAGCTCGCGGTCCACCTCCGCGTACCAGTCCTGCCAGCCGGTGACCGACAGGTCCTGCCAGCGGGTGCCGTGCCCGGGGAGCAGCGGCAGCGCGACCGTCAGACCGTGCGCGGCCAGATACTCCGCCCAGGGGCGCATCGACTGCGGCGAACCGGTGAAACCGTGGCAGAGCAGCACACCGACCTCGCCGCCCTCGTGGCGGTACGGCTCGGCTCCAGGCAGGACCGGCACCTTCGGTCTCCTTCATGAGGTGAGACGGGGGTCATGGGGGATCGAACGGGAGGATGCGTTCACCGTACGCGACCGGACCGACACCGACCAGGGCCGTCCCGGAAGGAGGCCAGGCCGGGCACGGGTTAAGGTCTGTGCGACAGATGAGAAAGGCGTACGCGTTGATCTACGGCGTTATGAAGCTCACCATCGGTGGCGGGCTGAAGACTGTGTTCCGGCCCTGGGTCGAGGGCTTGGAGAACGTCCCCGCCGAGGGACCCGCGATCCTCGCGAGCAACCATCTGTCCTTCTCGGACTCCTTCTTCCTGCCCGCGGTGCTCGACCGGAAGGTCACCTTCATCGCGAAGGCCGAGTACTTCACGTCACCCGGTGTGAAGGGCAGGATGACGGCCGCCTTCTTCAAGGGCGTCGGCCAGCTCCCCGTGGACCGCTCCGGCGCGCGTGGCGCGGGTGAGGCGGCGATCAAGAGCGGTATCGAGGTCCTCGAGCGCGGCGAACTCTTCGGCATCTACCCCGAGGGCACCCGCTCGCCCGACGGCCGCCTCTACCGCGGCAAACCCGGTGGCCTCGCGCGCGTGGCGCTCGCCACCGGCGCCCCGGTGCTCCCGGTCGCGATGATCGACACGGAGAAGATCCAGCCGCCCGGCAAGGTGGTCCCCAAGCTGATGCGCCCCGGCATCCGCATCGGCAAGCCGCTCGACTTCAGCCGCTACCAGGGCATGGAGGGCGACCGCTTCATCCTCCGCTCGGTGACCGACGAGGTCATGTACGAGATCATGAAGCTCTCCGGCCAGGAGTACGTGGACATGTACGCGACCGCCGCCAAGCGGCAGCTCGCGGACGCCGCGAAGCAGGAGGCCGAGCAGGAGAAGGCGGCCCGCAAGCAGGCCGAGCTGGACAGGGCGGAGCAGGACAAGGCCGCCAAGGCGTAGATTCCGGGGGCGGCTCCGGCCGTGCCGGCCCGGCCACCCGGGAGCGCGGACCGGGTCGGGGGCCCGTCCGGACGGTGGGGGATTTCATGGCCAAGCGCGAACGCGTCATGCGGATGTCGGTGGAACTGCCCCTGTGGCGCGCCCTGACCGCGTACCGGGTCCTCACCATGCTCTACGCGGTGGCGATCTTCGTGCACGCGCGGGAGGACTATCAGCGCCCCCTGGTGGCGGTCGGCTATCTCGCGGTGCTCGCGGTGTGGACCCTGGC
Organism: Streptomyces boluensis; assembly: GCF_009908195.1. Taxonomy (GTDB): domain Bacteria; phylum Actinomycetota; class Actinomycetes; order Streptomycetales; family Streptomycetaceae; genus Streptomyces; species Streptomyces boluensis. Next base: position 3,324 of record NZ_JAAAHS010000074.1, read on the forward strand.
GACGCTGCCCCGCGTGGCCAACGCGCAGAGCTGCACGAAGCGGTTCCTCGGCGTCGACCTGACCCTCGCCCTCGTAGGCATCCTCCTTACGCGGGTGGCCGACCCCGACCACGGCGACGGGCCGACGCTGCCGAGCATCTGGACCGCGGGCGCGGTACTCGCCTTCGCCCTGAAGGGCGGCTGGCGCTGGGCCGGATTCGCCTCCTCTCTGGTGGCGGTCGCGAACATCGTGCAGCGCCAGACACCCAGCCGGGACACCTTGCACAACGTCCTGCTCGTGTGGGTCGCCTCCATAGCGATCGGCTACGTGGTGGAGGTCGCCCGCGCCTCCGAACGCACCCTCGCGCGTGCCCTGGAGATCGAGGCAGCGACGCGGGAGCGGGAGCGGCTTGCCCGCGACATCCACGACAGCGTGCTCCAGGTCCTCGCCATGGTGCAGCGGCGCGGCACGGCCCTCGGCGGCGAGTCCGCCGAGCTCGGCCGGCTCGCGGGGGAACAGGAGGTCGCCCTGCGCACCCTGGTCGCGGGCGGGATCACCACCGCGTCCCGCGCCTCCGAGGACGTGTCGCTCGGCGCTGTCGTCCGTGAGGTGGACGAGCCGGACGACACTGAGAGCGGCGGGCCGTGCGATCTGCGCACCCTGCTCGCGCGGCACGCGGGTTCCCGCGTCACGTTCTCGGAACCGGGGGCTCCGGTGCTCCTTCCGGCCGCCGCGGCCCGGGAGCTGGCCGCCGCTGTCAGTGCCGCCCTGGACAATGTGAATCGCCATGCCGGTGCGGATGCCCAGGCCTGGATCCTGGTCGAGGACTGGCCGGACGAGGTGATCGTCACGGTCCGGGACGACGGCCCGGGTATCCCGGAGGGCAGGCTCGTCCAGGCCGAGGGCGAGGGGCGGCTCGGGGTCGCCCAGTCGATCCGCGGCCGCCTCCGGGACATCGGGGGCACGGCCGAGCTGATCTCGGTACCGGGCCAGGGCACGGAAGTAGAGCTGAAGGTCCCACGGGGGAAGGCGAGTTGACATGAGTGACGAACAGCAGGCCGGGAGTGCCGCGGCGCCGATCCGGGTGATGGTCGTCGACGACCACCCGATGTGGCGGGACGCGGTCGCCCGCGACCTCGCCGAGGCGGGGCTCGACGTGGTCGCCACCGCGGGCGACGGCGAGCAGGCGGTGCGCCGCGCCAAGGCGGTGGCCCCGGACGTCCTGGTGCTCGACCTGAACCTGCCCGCGAAGCCCGGCGTCCAGGTCTGCAAGGAGCTGGTCGGCGCCGACCCGAAGCTGCGCGTCCTGGTGCTCTCGGCGAGCGGCGAGCACGCGGACGTACTGGAGGCGGTCAAGTCGGGCGCCACCGGCTATCTGCTCAAGTCGGCGTCCACGGCGGAGCTGCTCGACGCGGTGCGGCGTACGGCCGTGGGCGACCCGGTGTTCACCCCCGGCCTGGCCGGCCTTGTCCTCGGGGAGTACCGCCGGCTGGCCTCCGAGCCCGCCCCCACCGAGCCGGACGAGCCGAAGGCCCCGCAGCTCACCGACCGGGAGACGGAGGTGCTGCGCCTCGTCGCCAAGGGCCTCAGCTACAAGCAGATCGCCGAGCGCCTGGTCATCTCGCACCGCACCGTGCAGAACCACGTGCAGAACACCTTGGGCAAGCTCCAGCTGCACAACCGCGTGGAGCTGGTGCGGTACGCGATAGAGCGCGGCCTCGACGAGGAGTAGCCCGGCCGGGCCAGCCCGAGGCGTCAGCACGCGGCGCCACTCGTCTCCTTGGGGTGAACGGCGGACGATCAACGCCCCCTCGTTCCACCGGAATTGACCCTTCGCGCCATGCCGAAGTGACCTGGATCACCATTAGCGTGACCCGCGTCAGGCGCACTGCGGCGAAGGGACACGTTCCATGGAGGCCAGGAAAATCGGAGTGCTGACCGGGGGCGGCGACTGCCCCGGGCTCAACGCCGTCATCCGGGGCATCGTCCGCAAGGGCGTGCAGGAGTACGCGTACGAGTTCGTCGGCTTCCGCGACGGCTGGCGCGGTCCGTTGGAGGGCGATGTCGTTCCGCTCGGCATCCCGGCCGTGCGCGGCATCCTGCCGCGCGGCGGCACCATCCTCGGCTCCTCGCGCACCAACCCGTTCAAGGAGGAGCACGGCGTCCGCCGGATCAAGGAGAACCTCGCGAAGGAGGAGGTCGACGCGCTCATCACCATCGGCGGCGAGGACACCCTCGGCGTCGCCGCGCGTCTCTCGGACGAGTTCGGCATCCCCTGCGTCGGCGTCCCCAAGACCATCGACAACGACCTCTCGGCCACCGACTACACGTTCGGCTTCGACACCGCCGTGGGCATCGCCACCGAAGCCATCGACCGGCTGCACACCACGGCCGAGTCGCACATGCGGGTCCTTGTCGTGGAGGTGATGGGCCGGCACGCGGGCTGGATCGCCCTGCACTCGGGCCTCGCCGGCGGGGCGAACGCCATCCTGATCCCGGAGCAGCGGTTCTCCGTCGACGACGTGTGCTCCTGGGTGACCTCGCGCTTCAAGGCGTCGTACGCCCCGATCGTGGTCGTCGCCGAAGGGGCGATGCCCAAGGACGGCGAGCTGGTCCTCAAGGACGGCTCGCTCGACTCCTTCGGACATGTGCGGCTCTCCGGCGTCGGCGAGTGGCTGGCCAAGGAGATCGAGCGGCGCACCGGGAAGGAGGCCCGCACCACGGTCCTCGGCCACGTCCAGCGCGGCGGCACCCCCAGCGCCTTCGACCGCTGGCTCGCCACCCGCTTCGGGCTGCACGCGATCGACGCGGTGCGCGACGGCGACTTCGGGAAGATGGTCGCGCTGCGCGGCACGGACATCGTGCGGGTCCCGATCGCCGAGGCCACTTCGCGGCTGAAGACGGTCGATCCGGCGCTGTACGCGGAGGTCGGCGTCTTCTTCGGCTGACACTGCCAGAGCCGCCGGCACCGCCCGGCGCACCCGGGCTCCGGGTCGTATATTCGCGAGGAGTCATGCGATATGCGCAGGTAACAGGCATACGCCCCGGAGCACCGTCGGCCCAAGAGCGGGAGCAGTCGTGGAGATTCTGGCATTCGGCGTGCAGGCCGACGAGAAGCCGCTGATCGAGAAGGCCTTCGAGGGACACCACGACGTCCGCTGCCTCGATGTGTTTCTCAGCGAGGACACCGCGCCCATCGCGGCGGGGTACGAGGTCATCTCCACCAGCGTCAACGCCAGCCTCGACAACCACGTCCTGCAGACCCTCGCCGCGGGCGGGACGCAGATGATCGCGCAGCGCTCCACGGGCTTCAACAACATCGACCTCCAGGTCGCCGAGCGCCTCGGCCTCACCGTCGCGCGGGTCTCGTACTACTCGCCGTACTCGGTCGCCGAGTTCGCCTGGACCCTCGCGATGGCGGTCAACCGCCGGGTGGTCCGCGCCTCCAACCGGACCCGGGACTTCGACTTCCGCCTGGACGGGCTGATGGGCCGGGACCTGCACGGCCGCACCGTCGGCGTCCTCGGCACCGGCAAGATCGGCGAGGCGTTCACCCGGATCGCCCACGGCTTCGGCATGAACCTGCTCGGCTGGGACGTCGCCCAGAACCCGGCCTGCGTCGAGCTCGGCATGAAGTACGTGGAGAAGGAGCAGCTCCTCGCCGAGTCCGACCTGATCAGCCTGCATGTGCCGCTGTTCCCCGAGACCCGGCACGTGATCGACGCCGCGGCGCTGCGGGCCATGAAGGACGACGCGATCCTGGTGAACTCCAGCCGTGGCGCCCTGGTCGACGCCGAGGCCCTGGTCGGCGAGCTCCGCCAGGGCCGGTTCGCCGGCGTCGGCCTTGATGTGTACGAGGCCGAGGCCGGACTCTTCTTCCTCGACAAGTCGATCCAGGGCGTCGAGGACGACACCCTGGCCCGCCTGATCACGTTCCCGAACGTCCTGGTCAGCTCGCACCAGGCGTACTACACCGTGGAGGCGGTCGGCCAGATCGTCGAGACGACGCTGCGGAACGTCCTCGACTACACCGAGGGCCGCCGCAGCGAGAACGTGCTGGTCCCCGCCGCACCCAAGGCCGGCTGACCGAGGAGCTCCGCCACGATCCGGGTGCCGCGCAGCGTCAGCACCGACTCGGGGTGGAACTGCACCGAGGCGAAGCCCGGCCCGCGCAGCGCGTGCACCTCACCGGTCTCCCGGTCCCGGCTGACCTCCACCCGGTGCGCGGCGAGCTCGGCCGCCTCCTCGTCGCCGCAGCGCGCCACGAAGCTGTTGTAGAACCCGACCACCTCCGGCCGCCCGAACAGCTCGATCCGGGTCTGAGCCCCCTGGTACGGAATCTGCTTACGGGTGATCTCCAACCCGAGCTCGGCGGCGAGCAGTTCATGGCCGAGGCACACCCCCAACAGGGTGGTGCGGCCCGCAGGGCCCCGGTGAGGGGTGGTGGCCGGGAGACGGGTGGGCCCGTGTGTGTGCTCGCGCACCAGGTCCGCCGTCAGCGCCCGCAACGTACGCATCTTGGGGTCGGCCGCGTCCCCCGGATCGCCGGGACCCGGCCCGAGCACCACCGGCCCGACATGCGCGAGCGCCGCCTCCCGCAACCCCGGCTCGTCGTACCGCCGCACGCTCACCTCCAGGCCCGAGGAGCGCAGCAGATGCGCCAGCATCGCCGTGAAGGTGTCCTCGGCGTCGATCACCAGGGCGTGCCCGGAGAGCTCGTCGGACCGCTCCTGCATCCGCAGCCAGAACGGCGCGAGCGAGGCACGCCGCGAGTCGAGCGCCTCCCGGACCCGCGCGTCGTCCGCGAGGCGTGGCCGTCCGCCCTCCGCGCGCGGCCCGGCAGGGCGGACGCCGAGCGCGGCGAGCACCCCGGCCGCCTTGGCGTGCGTCTCGGCGACCTCACTCATAGGGTCGGAGTCCCGCACCAGGGTCGCCCCGACCGCGACGCGCAGCCCGCCGTGCCGGTCGATGTCGGCGGTACGGATCAGGATCGGCGAGTCCAGGGTCTGCGCGCCGCCCTCGTCCCTGCCGATGAGCGCGAGGGCACCCGCGTAGTAGCCGCGGCCCTCGGGCTCGTACCGCTCGATGACCCGGCAGGCGTTCTGCACCGGCGAACCCGTGACGGTCGCCGCGAACATCGTCTCCTTCAGCACCTCACGCACATCGAGCGACGACTTCCCGCGCAACTCGTACTCGGTGTGCGCGAGATGGGCCATCTCCTTCAGCCGCGGCCCGACCACGACACCGCCCATGTCGCCGACCGTGCACATCATCTTGAGCTCCTCGTCGACCACCATCGACAGCTCGGCGATCTCCTTGCCGTCCGCGAGGAAGTCGAGCAGATGACCGGGCGTGGGCCCCTCGGCCGGGTACCGGTACGTCCCGCTGATCGGGTTCATCACCACGGTCCCGCCGGACATCCGCACATGCACCTCGGGGCTCGCCCCGACCAGCGTCTGCTCCCCGGTGTGCACGACGAACGTCCAGTACGCCCCCCGCTCCCCGTCCAGCAGCCGCCGGAACAGCGCGAGCGCGTCGGCCCGCGAGAACCCGTCGATCCGGCCCTCGAAGTTCCGCCGGATCACGAAGTTCGCGCCCTCCCCGCGCCCGATCTCGTCCCGGATGACCCGCTCGACCACGTCCGCGTACGAGTCGTCGTCCACGTCGAAGGCCCCGCCCTCCACGCGCACGTCGTGCGCGGGCAGCTCGTCGAGGGCGCGGGCCAGCGGCACCTCGAACCGCTCCTCGGCGGTCAGGACGGTGAGCGGGGTGCCGTCGTCGCGTACGTCGAAACCGCGCTCCCTGATTTGCCGGAACGGCACCAGGGCAAGCACCGGAAGCTCCTGCTCCGGGATATCGGCGAGCCGCTCGGCCTCGTGCACAGGACCGATCAGCACCTCGACGGTGTCCTGGTCGAGGCCAGGGGTGCGGCGGCGGAGCAGGGCGAAGGGGGTGGCGGAGTCGATGAGGTCGACGAGTCGACTGATCGGCATGGGGTTCCTTCCTGACGAGAGGAGGAACGGCCGGCCCGGAAACACAGAAGGCCGCCCCTCGGGCGGCCTTCGCGATCAGATGTACGCGCAGTCAGTGGGCCGCCGGATGAGCGGTCCACCACCAGTTACGAGTCTCTTGCGCGAACATGTTCCGCACCCTAACCCATCCGGCCGGGCAGCCCAGGGCCGTTCAAGGTCCATCTCACTTAGTGGGCTGCGGACTGGACAGCGGCCATGACCCCGTAATGTTGTCGAGGTGACCGTGAACGCTAAGACCACCGCAACCGGTGGCAACACCTGGCGAGACCTTCCCGCGGCGCAGCAGCCTGAGTACCCCGATGCCGAGGCTCTGCGCGATGTGATCGCGGACCTCGAATCGTATCCGCCGCTCGTCTTCGCGGGCGAGTGCGACCAGCTGCGCGCCCGCCTTGCGTCCGTCGCCAAGGGAGAGGCGTTCCTGCTCCAGGGCGGCGACTGCGCCGAGGCTTTCGACGCGGTGTCGGCCGACCACATCCGTAACAAGCTCAAGACCCTGCTCCAGATGGGCGCCGTGCTGACGTACGCCGCCTCGGTGCCGGTCGTGAAGGTCGGCCGTATCGCCGGCCAGTACTCCAAGCCGCGCTCCAAGGGCACCGAGACCCGCGACGGCGTGACCCTGCCGACGTACCGCGGCGACTCGGTGAACGGCTTCGACTTCAACGAGAAGGCCCGCATCCCGGACCCCGAGCGCCTGAAGCGGATGTACAACGCGTCCGCCTCCACGCTCAACCTGGTGCGCGCCTTCACCACCGGCGGTTACGCCGACCTGCGCCAGGTGCACGCCTGGAACCAGGACTTCGTGAAGTCGTCCCCGTCCGGCCAGCGGTACGAGAAGGTCGCGCGCGAGATCGACAACGCGCTGAACTTCATGCGGGCCTGCGGCACCGACCCGGAGGAGTTCAAGACCGTCGAGTTCTACGCCTCCCACGAGGCGCTGCTCCTCGACTACGAAGGGGCGCTGACCCGCACCGACTCGCGCACCGGCCGCCTCTACGACACCTCCGGCCACATGGTCTGGATCGGTGAGCGCACGCGCCAGCTGGACCACGCGCACGTCGAGTTCGCCTCGCAGATCCGCAACCCGATCGGCATCAAGCTCGGCCCGACGACCACCCCGGAGGAGGCGCTGCAGTACATCGAGCGTCTCGACCCGGACCGTGAGCCGGGCCGGCTGACCTTCATCGTCCGGATGGGCGCGGACAAGATCCGCGAGAAGCTGCCCACCCTGGTCGAGAAGGTCACCGCCTCCGGCGCGCAGGTCGCCTGGATCACCGACCCGATGCACGGCAACACCTTCGAGGCCGCATCCGGCCACAAGACCCGCCGCTTCGACGACGTGCTCGACGAGGTCAAGGGCTTCTTCGAGGTGCACAAGGCGCTCGGCACGCACCCGGGCGGCATCCATGTCGAGCTCACCGGTGACGATGTCACCGAGTGCGTGGGCGGCGGCGACGAGATCTTCGTCGACGACCTGCACCAGCGCTACGAGACGGCCTGCGACCCGCGCCTGAACCGCAGCCAGTCCCTCGACCTGGCGTTCCTGGTGGCGGAGATGTACCGCGACCAGTAGTCATTCCTCTGCAGACAGCTGTGGGGCGCGGATCACACGATCCGCGCCCCACACTGCTTTTGCGTATTCCCCACGGCGGGTAAGGTTAGGTTAGCCTCACCGATCAATCGGGACGGCACCAGCTACAGATCCCGAGCGATCCCACCGGGGAGGTGAACCGCATGTACGTCTGCAACTGCTTCGGAGTCACCGAGGACCAGGTCAAGAAGCATGCGGCGGACGGTGCTTGCACTCCCCGCCAGATAGCTTCCGCCTGCAAGGCCGGCACCGACTGCGGTTCGTGCGTGCGTCGGATCCAGGCGCTGCTCGGCCGGGGCGCGTGCCCCCGCCGCGATCTGGTCGACCAGGGCGAGTCCGCGTTCGCGCCGACGTCGGAGCTGGTGGACACCGCTCTGAACGAAGCGGCCTGACCTCCCGCCGACGGGCTCAGCTCTCCGGCTGCTCGATCAGCTGGGAGATGTACAGCGGCTCACCGAGCTTCTCGATCAGCTCCAGCTGGGTGTCGAGATAGTCGATGTGGTGCTCCTCGTCCTCGAGGATCGACTCGAAGATGTTCGCCGAGGTGACGTCGCCCTTGGCCCGCATGACCTCGATGCCGCGCTTGAGGCGGTCGATCGCCTCGACCTCGATCTGCCGGTCGGCGTTGAACATCTCGGTGACGGTCTGGCCCACGCGGACATGGAACAGCCGCTGGTAGTTGGGCAGCCCGTCGAGGAACAGGATCCGGTCGGTCAGCACCTCCGCGTGCTTCATCTCGTCGAACGACTCGGACCGGGTGTACTTCGCGAGCTTCGGCCAGCCGAAGTTCTCCTGCATCTTCGCGTGCAGGAAGTACTGGTTGATGGCTGTCAGCTCGGCGGTCAGCTGCTCGTTGAGGAACTCGATGACCTCGGGGTCGCCCTGCATCGCAGAGGCTCCTTCCAAGTACGTATCGGGGGCAGGTGCGCCGCATCCTTGCACCGGCACGGTTTGACCGTCCAGTAAGTGCATGCTTAGTAGGAGTTGCCCGAATCGATGCGGGCCTGGTCATGGCCACCCTTCCGGGGCTGTCATCATGGAGGCATGGGTCATCCGGAAAGCCGCGAAATGGAGCAGTCGGAGCTTCCTCCGGGGCAGCGGCTGCAGCGGGGCTGGCCCGTCACCCACTACGGCCCGGTGCCCAAGTTCCGCCCGGAACGCTGGGAGTTCAGGGTTTTCGGCGCCACTGCCGACGGTGACAAACACTGCTGGACGCACGAGGAATTCGCGGCCCTGCCGTATGCGACGGTCGTCGCGGACCTGCATTGCGTCACCAAGTTCTCGATGCTCGGCGCGGAATGGGGCGGTATTCCGGCGCGCACTCTGGTCGATATCGCGCCGCCCGCCAACGATGTCACTCACGTCATGGTGTGGGCCGAATACGGATTCAGTTCGAACCTTCGCCTCGATGACTTCACGGACGAAAAGACCATCTTCGCCACCCATCGGGACGGGGAACTGCTCACCGCCGAACACGGTTTCCCGCTCCGGCTCGTCGTCCCGCACCTCTATGCCTGGAAAGGCCCCAAGTGGGTCCGCGGCATCGAGTACATGACGGCCGACCGCCGCGGCTTCTGGGAGGAGCGCGGCTACCACAACATCGGCGACCCCTGGCGGGAGCAGCGCTACTCGTACCAGGAGGAACCGGGCGAAGGCCCGGAGCTGTAGCAGCCCCGGGCCGTAGGTCGTGATCGTCGCTCAGCGGCGGTACGTGACCGTGCTCAGTGGTACTGGTGCACCACCGCGTGGCCCTTGCCGCGGCCGATCATCCACTTGTTGACCGGCGTCGTCACCAGGAACGCGATCGCGAACGCGAAGGCCAGCGCGCCCCAGAACAGCGCGTCGGACAGGTGCGCCTCCATCGCGCCGGGGACGAGCAGCAGTACGCCGTTGTCGACGAGCTCCATGATCGCGATGGAGAGGGTGTCCGCGGCGAGCGCCACCCCGATCGCCGTCCGCAGGCCGACCCCGGCGCGGACGACCGCCCACAGGGTGAGCGAGTAGCCGAAGAAGAAGGCCAGGACGATCGCGAGGGCCATGGTCGGGGTGGTGCCCCAGCCGAGCGTGGTGCCGATGATCATGCCGAGCACCTCGCCGATGGCGCACCCGGTGAGGCAGTGGAGCGTCGCCTTGGCGGCCATGGCCCAGCTGACCTTGCCGCCACCGTGGTGCGCGTGGTCGTGACCGTGCTGGTGGCCGTGGTCGTGGCCCGCGTGACCCGTGTGCTCGGAGTGGGTGTCGTGCTCCATGAGTAAGCCCCCAAAGTCAGGTAGCGGTTCCTGCCACTGACAGGAACCGTATACCCCCTAGGGGTATTCCTCAAGCGGAGGCGAGGGGCGGGGCGAGGGCCGGGGTGAGGGGGCCTACCGGTCCCTCAGCTCCTTCAGGCGCGCCACGTCCGCGGCATGGCCTTCCTTGCCGCCCGGCGTCTCGATGACCAGCGGTACGCCCGCGGTCGCGGGGTGGGTGAGGAGGGCGCGGAACGGGTCCTCGCCGATGTGGCCGGAGCCGATGTTGGCGTGCCGGTCCTTGTGTGCGCCGACCACATCCTTGGAGTCATTGGCGTGGATGAGTTTCAGGCGCCCCTCGCCGACCGTGTCCACGAGCAGGTCGAGGGTCTGCCGCATCCCGCTCGGCCCCGTCAGGTCGTGGCCCGCCGCGAAGATGTGGCAGGTGTCCAGGCAGACGCCGAGCTTGGGGTGGGAGTCGAGCGCCTCGAAGTACGGGCCGAAGTCCCAGGTGCGGGAGCACAGCGAGTAGCCCTGCCCGGCGGTGGACTCCAGGAGGAGGAACGGGTCGTCGTCGTGCGTGAGTTCATCGAGGAGCGGCAGGACGAGCTCGCGTACCTGCTTGAGCGCGACCGAGCGGTCCCGGCCCCCGGTCGCGGAACCGGTGTGCACCACCACGCCCAGCGCGCCGATCTCCCGGCCGCGGCGCAGCGAGTGCCGCATCGACTCCACGGACTTCTCGGCGGTCGCCTCGGTGTGCGAGCCGAAGTTGATCAGGTACGGGGCGTGCACGTACGCCGGAATGTCCTCCTCGGCGCAGGCCGCGCGGAACTCCTCGTCCTGCCGGGGGTTGCCGGGCGGTGTGGCCCAGCCGCGCGGGTTGGCGACGAAGACCTGGACGGTCTCGGCGCCCATCTCGCGGGCGTACGACAGGCCGACCGAGGCGAGGCCGCCGGCCACGGGGACATGGCCGCCGACGGGGTTGCGGGTTCTCTTGCTGGTGACACCGATGCTGCTGCTCACACCGACCAGGGTGGCACGGTGCCCGCCGGGCCCGGTCAGCGCACCCGGATGGTGACCTCGCTGCCCCGCGGGGCCTCCTCGCCGCCGGCCGGCGACTGGTCCCAGACGCTGTCGCCGAGGAACCACCGCTGGACGTTCACCTTGAAGCCCGCGGTCTCGAGTTGCTGCTTGGCCTCGTCCTTGTCCAGGCCGCTCACATCGGGGACCTCGACCATGTCCTGGCCCTTGGAGATCGTGAGCGTGACCTTGTCGCCCTGCGCGAGGTGCGCTTCCTCGCCGGGGCGCTGGATCGCGACCGTGCCCTCGTCCTCCTCCGAGAAGATCCGCTTCGACTCGATCTCCACGCCGAGGCCCGCTTCCCGGAGCGCGGCGCGGGCGTCCTCGACCGTCTCCCCGATCACGTCGGGTACGGATACGCGGCTGCCCTTGGAGACGGTGAGCGCGACCGTGGAGCCGGACTTGCGCTCGCTGCCGACCGCCGGGTCCGTGCTGATCACGGCGTTCCGCTCCACCTCGTCGCTGAACTGGCGGGTGACCATGCCGGGTTCGAGACCCCGCTCGCGCAGGTCGTTCTTCGCCTTCTCCAGCGGGGTGTTCTTCAGGTCGGGCACCGTGACGATGCGCGGGCCGAGCGAGACGGTCAGGGTGACCCGCCCGTTGTCGCGGATCCGGCTGCCCGCCTTCGGGTCGGTGGACATGACCGTGCCGCGCTTGTCGTCGGCGCTGTACTTCCGCTTCACCTCGCGTACGTCGAGACCCGCGTCGTCGAGCGCCTTGCGGGCCTGCGCCTCGGTCTTGGTGAGCAGCGGCGGGACCTGGGTGAACTGGCCGGAGGTGATGTACCAGACGCCCGCGCCGGCCCCGAGGGTGAGCAGGGCGATGATCAGGGCGAGGACGGCCCGGCTCGGCCGGCGCCGGTTGCCGGGGCCGCCGACGGAGGCGCGGGTCGGCGGCTCCTGCGGCGGCATTTCCAGGCGGCTGGTGCGGTTGAGGCGGTCCTCTGCGCTCACGTCGTCCGCGGGCTGCTCGACGGGGAGCGGGCGCGGGACGGCGCCGGTCGCGCGCGGGATCACGCTGGTGCGGTCGTGGGCGGTGTCGTGCGTCTCGGCGCGCGCGCCCGGCGGCACCGCGTCCAGCTGCTCGTCGGTCAGCGCCGCGCGCGCCTGTCGGGTCTGCGAGAGCAGTGCCACGGCGTCGGGCGGGCGGACCTCGGGGTTACGGGCGGTGGCCGCCGCGGTCAGCTCGTCGAGGTCGAAGGGGAGGCCGGGGACGGAGGCCGACGGCGGGGGCACGTCCTCGTTCAGGTGGCGGTAGAGGACCTGCGCTGGGGAGTCGCCGGTGTGCGGCTTGGCGCCGGTCAGCATCTCGTAGAGCACGACGCCGCAGGCGTAGACGTCGACCCGCGGGTCCGCCGTTCCGTTCTCTATCTGCTCCGGTGCCAGGTACGACACGGTGCCGAGGACGGCGCCCGTGGTGCTGGTGACCGTGTCTACCGCGCGTACGAGACCGAAGTCGGCGACCTTGACCCGGCCGTCGTCCCCGATCAGGACGTTCTCCGGCTTCATGTCGCGGTGCACGAAGCCCGCGCGGTGGGCGGCGCCGAGCGCGGCCAGGACCGGCTCCAGGATGTCGAGCGCGGCCCGCGGCTGCAGGGCGCCGCGCTCGCGCAGCACGTCACGCAGGGTGCAGCCCGCGACGTACTCCATCGCCAGATAGACGTACGCCCCGTCCGCGCCCTGGTCGAAGACTCCGACCACATTGGGGTGGGAGAGGCGCGCCACCGACTTGGCCTCGCGGATGAAGCGCTCCACGAACGACGCGTCGGCGGCGAGCGTCGGGTGCATCACCTTGAGCGCGAGCACACGGTCGAGGCGGGTGTCCACGGCCCGGTAGACCGTGGCCATCCCGCCGACCGCCACGCGCGCGTCGATGCGGTAGCGCCCGTCGAGCACCTGCCCGACGAGAGGGTCCTGAAGGGTCGTGTCCACCCGGAGAGTCTACGAGCGACCACCGACAGCCCCGACCGCCCGGGGGAGATCCGGGGCACGACTGAAGCAGAGCTGTGACCCGCGGAATCGGGCGGCCGCGGGGCCGCCCGATCCCGAGCCGTCAGAAGGCCGGACGTTCCGGGTCGAGCCGGGCGATTCCCTCGGTCGGCGAGGACGCCTCCGCGAAGTGCCGGCGCGGGATCCGGCCCGCCCGGTGCGCGAGCCGCCCCGCCTCCACCGCGTGCCGCATGCCCTCCGCCATCAGTACGGGTTCCTGCGCGCGCGTGACGGCCGAGGCGAGCATCACCGCCGCGCAGCCCAGCTCCATGGCGAGCGCCGCGTCGGAGGCCGTGCCCGCGCCCGCGTCCAGGATCACCGGCACGCGCGCGTGCTCCGCGATCAGCTGGAAGTTGTGCGGGTTGCGGATGCCGAGACCGGAGCCGATGGGGGAGCCGAGCGGCATGATCGCCGCGCACCCCACGTCCTGGAGCTTGCGCGCGAGCACCGGGTCGTCATTGGTGTACGGCAGCACCGTGAAGCCGTCGTCGACCAGCGTCTCGGCCGCCTCCAGGGTCTCGATCGGATCGGGCAGCAGGGTGCGCTCGTCCGCGATGACCTCCAGCTTGATCAGGTCGGTGCCGAGCGCCTCACGGGCGAGCCGGGCGGTCAGTACGGCCTCTCCGGCGGTGAAACAGCCCGCCGTGTTGGGCAGCACCTGGATGCCGAGCCGGTCGAGCACGGACAGCACCGAGCCCTTCACGTTCGGGTCGACGCGGCGCATCGCGACGGTGGTCAGCTCGGTGCCGGACGCGACTAGGGACCGTTCGAGCACGTCGAGGCTGGGAGCGCCGCCGGTTCCCATGATGAGCCGCGACGTGTAACTCGTACCGCCGATGACCAGGGGATCGTCTGCCATGGGGTCAGCCTCCTTGGACGGCGGTGAGGATCTCGACGCGATCCCCTTCGCGCAGTGCGGTGCGCGGCCACTCACCGCGCGGGACGACGATTTCGTTGACGGCGGCGGCCACCCCTGAGGGCGCCGCGCTGACGGTCGCCACGAGGGCGTCCAGGGTGGTGTCGGGCGTCACGGAACGGGCCTCGCCGTTCACGGAGACACGGGTCGCGATGCTCATACGGTCAGCTCCTCGCGCGTACCGAAGCGTTTCGGGGTGAACGGGCGCGCGGCCTCGGGCAGTTCGCCGGTCGTCAGGGCGTGCGCCAGCGCGTCGCCGGTGACCGGGGTGAGCAGCACGCCGTTGCGGTGGTGGCCGGTCGCCAGGTGCAGGCCGGGCAGGGTGGTCGGGCCGAGCATCGGGGCGTTGTCCGGGGATCCGGGGCGCAGCCCCGCGCGGGTCTCGGTGAGCGGCAGCTCCGTGATGCCGGGCACCAGCTCGTGCGCGTCACGCAGCAGTTCGTACACCCCGCCCGCGGTGACCGTCGTGTCCCAGCCGAGGTCCTCGGTGGTGGCGCCGACGACCAGCTCGCCGTTGACCCGCGGCACCAGGTAGAGGTGGCCGCCGCGGACCACGGCGCGCACCGTCCGGCTCAGGAACGGGGCGTACGCCTTCGGCACGGTGAGCCGCAGCACCTGGCCCTTGACCGGGCGCACCGGCGGCGCGATGTCGTCGGGCACCCCGTCGAGCCGCCCACTGAGGCTGCCCGCCGCGAGGACGACCTGCTCGGCGGCGAGTGCGGTGCCGTCCGCGAGCACCGCACCACGCGCGTGCCCGCCGGTCACGGTGAGCCGCTGCGCCCACTGCCGGTGGAACCGCACCCCGGCCCGCTCGCAGGCTGTGACCAGGGCGGCCGCCAGGCGTCGCGGGTCGATCTGGTGGTCCCCGTCGACCCGCAGGCCGCCGCGCACGCCGGGCGCGAGCATCGGTTCGAGCCGACGGCACTCGCGCCCGGAGAGCCACTCGGAGTCGAGCCCCGACTGGCGCTGCAGGGCGTGCAGTTCGCGCAGGTGCGCCCGGTCGTCGGCGTCGAGCGCGACGGCCAGGGTGCCGCAGGCCCGGTAGCCCAGGTCCTGCCCGGTGGCCTCCTGGAGCTCGGCGGCGAAGTCGGGGTAGCGCCGCGCGGAGGCGAGGTTGAGCGCGAGCAGGGTCTGCTCGCCGTAGTGCAGTTCGGTGACGGCGGCGAGCATGCCCGCGGCGACCTGCGCGGCGCCGCCGCCCGGCTCGGGGTCGACGACCGCGGTGGCGAGTCCGCGCTGCGCCGCCCGCCAGGCCGTGACCAGGCCGATGATGCCGCCGCCCAGGACGAGCACATCGGATGTGGGTGTGCGTGGATGCATGGGTTTCCAGCCCCTCCCTTCGCCGGCATGACCCGGATCAGGTTCGGACGGTCGGAGGCGCTGAGCCTCCCTCTCAGCCCGGTGCTCCGGGCTCCCGCGAGTGGTTTACGGCGGCCAGCCTAGCTCCCCGCCCACGCCCGCTGAAGGGCGCCGACGGCGCCGGGACGCCCGGACCGGGGCCGCGGGGAGCACGCGCGTGTGCAGCAGGTCACGGTACGAGCTTCGCCGGACCGGTACCTGACTGATCGTCAGTTGATTATGGTGACCGGGTGAGCGAGCAGCAGAGGCACAGCGAGGGGCAGCGGCCGGACGAGCAGCCGGGGCGGCGGGAGCGGCACGTCGTCATCGTCGGCGCCGGCATGGCGGGCGTACAGACCGCCGTGGCCCTGCGCGAACAGGGCTTCACCGGAGCGGTCACCCTGATCGGCGCCGAACCGCACCAGCCCTACGACAGGCCACCGCTGTCCAAGGCCGTACTGCTCGGCAAGGCCGAGGGCTCCGCCTTCGACGTCGACTTCGAGCAGCTCGGCGTGGAGCTGCGGCTCGGCGAGGAGATCACCGGGCTGCGCCCCCAGGACCACGAACTGGACGCGGCGGGCGGCCCGATCGGGTACGACGTCCTGGTCGTCGCCACCGGCGCCGAGCCCCTGCGGCTGCCCGGCACCGAGGGCGTCCCCGGCGTGCACCTGCTGCGCACCCTTGACGACGCCGAACGGCTGCGTCCCGTGCTCGTCGAACAGCACTCCGTGGTGGTCGTCGGGGCGGGCTGGATCGGCGCCGAGTTCGTCACCGCCGCGCGCGAGGCGGGCTGCGCGGTCACCGTCGTCGAGGCCGCCGACGGCCCGCTCGCCGGAGCCCTGCCCGCCGAGGTCGCCGCCCCCATGACGCGCTGGTACGCGGACGCCGGAGCCGAATTCCGCACCCACGCGCGCGTGCGGAGTGTCGAGACCGGCGCGGTCGTCCTGGACGACGGCAGCCGGCTGCCCGCCGACGCCGTGGTCGTCGGCATCGGCGCACGTCCGGCCACCCGCTGGCTGGCCGGTTCCGGCATCGAGACGGGGCCCGACGGCGCCGTCGTCGCGGACGCCTCGCTGCGCACCTCCGCACCGGACGTGTACGCGGTCGGCGACTGCGCCTCCTTCCCCTCCACGCGCTACGGCCGCCGCCTCCTGGTGCACCACTGGGACAACGCCCTCCAGGGGCCGCGTACGGTCGCGGCGAACATCGTCGGCACCGAGCCCGCCGCGTACGACCCGGTGCCGTACTTCTGGTCCGAGCAGTTCGGCCGCTTCGTGCAGTACGCGGGCGACCACGCCGTCGCCGACACGATGGTCCGGCGCGGTGACGCGGACGGGCCCGCCTGGTCGGTGTGCTGGCTGCGGGACGGCGCGCTGGTCGGCCTGCTCGCGGTGGGGCGGCCGCGCGATCTCGCACAAGGGCGCAAACTCATCGAGTCCGGGGCGCCGCTCGACCCCGAGAAGGTCGCGGACCCTGCCGTTCCGCTCAAGTCGGCGCAAGCCTGACACCGGACGTCGCCCCAGGTCGTACGGGTGCGACGGGGTCGTTACGGGGGACTCGGGTACCGAGTGTCAGTCCGGGATGGCAGGCTTGTCCCTGTGACCGAGATTGACGCAAAGATCGATGCTCTCGTCCCTGCCTGGCTCAACCTCCCCGAGATCGCCGAAAGGTTCGGCATCGAGGTGACGCGCGTCCGGCAGCTCGTCAAGGAGGGCCAGCTGATCGCTGTGCGCCGCGGTGAGAACCGGGCGCTGCACGTGCCGGCCGCCTTCATCGACGAGGACAAGATCGTCAAGGGCCTCACCGGCACCCTGACGCTCCTGCGGGACGACGGCTACAACGACGAAGAGATGCTGGAGTGGCTGTTCACTCCCGACCCCAGCCTGCCGGGAACCCCGGCGCAGGCCCTGAGCGAGAATCGCGGCACGGAAGTGAAGCGCCGCGCCCAGGCGCTGGCCGTCTGATCCGAACCACCCGGGCGCCCGGCGCCTGACCGACCGGACCGGCGCCCACGGCCCGGCACCGGTCGGCCGTCCGCCGCCCGGCACGACAACCGACGGCGTACGGATCACGCACACCGTGGTCCGTACGCCACCGACAACGGGGGAGCCCTTCCATGTCCCGCGCACCTCGCGAGGCGCTCAACGACGCCCGGCTTTACCTCTGCACCGGCGCCCGCAAGGAACAGGGCGACCTGCCCGAGTTCCTGGACGCGGTGCTCGCCGCCGGCGTCGACATCGTGCAGTTGCGCGACAAGGGCATGGAGGCCGGCGAGGAGCTGGAGCACCTCCAGGTCTTCGCCGACGCCTGCAAGCGGCACGGCAAGCTGCTCGCGGTGAACGACCGGGCGGACGTCGCGCACGCCATCGGCTCCGACGTGCTGCACCTGGGCCAGGGCGACCTGCCCGTGCCGGCCGCCCGCGCCCTGCTCGGCGACGAGGTCCTGATCGGCCGCTCCACCCACGGCGAGGACGAGGTCGCCGCGGCCGCGGTCCAGCCCGGCGTGGACTACTTCTGCACCGGCCCCTGCTGGCCCACGCCCACCAAGCCCGGCCGGTACGCCCCGGGGCTCGACCTGGTGCGGTACACGGCGGGGCTCGGCACCGACCGCCCCTGGTTCGCCATCGGCGGCATCGACGCCGGGAACCTGGACGAGGTCCTCGACGCGGGCGCGCGCCGCGTGGTCGTCGTCCGCGCGATCACCGAGGCGGACGACCCGGCCGCCGCGGCGGCACACTTCGCCCACCGGCTGCGCGACGCCGCGCTCTGAGGTACCCCCGCGGGGTGGCCGGTGTTCAGCCGATGTGGCCGAGTCGCGCGCACAGGTGTCCGAAGGGTGGACAGGAAACGGTCATAACGGGCATATCCCCCCGGCGTGGTTGGGGTGTGGAGAACCCCTGAGTAACCTGCCAGGTATGGCCCTAGGCACTGCTTCCACCCGAATGGACCGCGCACGCACCGTGCGCGACATGCTCGCGACCGGCAAGACGACGTACTCCTTCGA
This sequence comes from Streptomyces boluensis, assembly GCF_009908195.1. Lineage (GTDB taxonomy): Bacteria > Actinomycetota > Actinomycetes > Streptomycetales > Streptomycetaceae > Streptomyces > Streptomyces boluensis. Next base: position 21,478 of record NZ_JAAAHS010000074.1, read on the forward strand.
GTTCTTCGCGCCGAAAACCCCCAAGGGCGAGCGGAACCTGTGGAACTCCCTGCGCCGGGTCGAGGCCGTGGCCCCCGACTTCATCTCCGTGACCTACGGAGCGGGCGGTTCCACCCGGGCCGGCACGGTGAAGGGCGCGCAGCAGATCGTCGCCGACACCACGCTCACCCCGGTCGCCCACCTCACGGCGGTCAACCACTCCATCGCCGAGCTGCGCAACATCATCGGGCAGTACGCGGACGCCGGGATCAGAAACATCCTCGCGGTGCGCGGCGACCCGCCCGGCGACCCCATGGGCGAGTGGGTCCCGCACCCCCAGGGCCTGACGTACGCGGCCGAACTGGTGCGCCTGATCAAGGAATCGGGCGACTTCTGCGTGGGCGTCGCGGCGTTCCCCGAGATGCACCCGCGCTCCGCGGACTGGGACTCCGACGTGCGTCACTTCGTCGACAAGTGCCGCGCGGGCGCCGACTACGCGATCACCCAGATGTTCTTCGACGCGGACGCCTATCTGCGGCTGCGCGACCGGGTCGTGGCCGCCGGCTGCGAGACCCCGATCATCCCGGAGATCGTGCCGCTCACCAACGTGAAGCAGCTGACCCGCTTCGCGGAGCTCAGCAACGCCGTCTTCCCCGAGGATGTGAAAGAGCGCATCCTCGCCGCACAGGACGATCCGGCGGCTGTACGCTCCATTGGCATCGAGTTCGCGACGGAGTTCAGCGCTCGGCTGCTCTCCGAAGGTGTGCCCGGTCTGCACTTCATCACGATGAACAACTCCGCGGCGACGCTGGAGATCTACGAGAACCTGGGCCTGCACGACCCACAGCAGGCCTGAGACCCAAGGCCGCAGCCGCCTGCCCGAACAGGGCGGGGCGGGCGGCCGCAGGAGAGGGGCGTACATGGGCTGGACGGTCCTCTACATCGCGTTCGGAATCGTCGCGCTGTGGTTGCTCGGTGAAGTGCTGCTTCAGTACAAGGCACGGCTGCGCTGGCGTCTCCTCGCCTTCGTCGGCTTCCTCGGCGTGGTCCTCGGCGTGCTGATGCCGTCGATCTGGGTCATCGGCGCGGGCGCCGCGACCTTCGCCGTCGGGCAGACCTATGTGACGCTCTCGTTCCGCCGCGGCTTCTCCACGGGCTGGGCCATCGGCGGCAGCCCGGGCGCGAGCCGCCGCCGCAAGACCGTGGGGCTCGGCGACCAGGACCCGACGCTGCAGGTCTCGGACCTGGAGTACGACGCGGAGTACGCACCCGAGCAGCCTCAGCAGATGCAGCAGCACCAGCAGACGCAGGACTTCCCGGTGGCGGAGCCGCCGCAGTCGCCGGTCTACGCCCCGGAGCCGCTGCCCGACGAGACCGGGCAGTACGGCATCTACCAGGACCCGTCCTACCCGCCGCCGCCCGCGGCAGCCCCCGCGGGCGCCGACTTCGGCTACGACGGGTACTCCACGGGCGGGTACGACCAGCAGTCGTACGGCTACGACAACGGCCAGCAGCAGTACGCGGCCTACTCGGACCCATACATCGGCAGCCAGGCGGCCTACGGCGAGTACGACACGTACGCGGGACAGGGACAGCAGCAGGGCTACGACACGGGCTACCAGGACCCGTACGCCGCCAACGGCTACCCCGGTGAGACGCCGCCCGGCGGGGTGTGGGTGCCGCAGCAGCGCAACGGCGACGAGCAGCCGGGCGGCGAACTCCCGCCCGAGCAGCCCTACCCGTACCAGAACCAGGGCTACGACACCGGCTACAACGAGCAGCAGCCGTACCGCTACTGACCGTTCCGTACGACCCAGCCGGAGGGCCGGGGTTCCGCGATCAGCTCACTGCGAGCCGCGGAACTCCGGCCCTTCGACGATGAGGCCCGCGACCAGGGCCCCGGACATCCCGGAGTGCGGCAGTCCGCCGCCGGGGTGCGCCGAGCCGCCGACCACATGGAGGCCGGGCAGCCGGGTCGTGTTGGACGGGTACAGGAAGCGGCCGTCGGCGCCCGCAAGCGCCGGGTGCGGGCACCGCGCGGGCGGGCCCGCGGGCAGCTCGCGCCACATGATCCGCTCCCGGAGCCGTGGCACGGCCGACTCGGCGGCGGTGACAAGGCCGTCCGCGTACGCCGCTGTCAACGTCGCGTCGTCGCGTACCTCCTTCGAGGGGGCCACCGCGGAGAGCACCACCGACTCGTGTCCGTCGTCCGGCACAAGGGCCGGGTCGCCGGGGCGCAGCACTGTGACGGTCGGGCGCAGTCCGGCGCCAGGGCCGACGGCCAGGGCGTCCAACTCGGCCTTGCGGTCGGCCGGATGCACCACGGTGCGGTGCACCGCACCGGCCTCCCGCGCCCCGCGCAGGGCGAGCAGCACGGTGAACCGGGCGCCGTCGCGGGCGGTGTCCTCGGCCGGCCGCACGTCGTCCGTGCCGTACAGCCGGTGCGCGGTGAGCCGCTGGAGCCGGACCGGATCGATGCCCGCCACCACGTGGTCCGCCTCGACCCGGGTGCCGTCGGCCAGCTCCACACCAGTCGCGCGGCCGTCCTTCTCGACGACCGAGACGACCTCCGCGCCGAAGCTGAACTCCACCCTGCGCGCCAGGCACCGCTCGTGCACCGCGCGTGCCAGCTCGCGTATCCCCCCGCGTACGTACCAAGTGCCGAAGGCCTGCTCCATGTAGGGCAGGACGGCGGCGCTCGCGGGGGTGGTGCGGGGGTCGAGGCCGTGCTCGAGGAGGGCGCTCTCGACCAGGGCGACGAGGCGCGGCTCGGCCAGCTCGCGGCGGGTGACATCGGCGAGGGTGGGCGGCTTGCGGCGCAGCAGACCGCTCTTGCGCACGGCCGGGTACGGATCGCGCTCGGCGAGCACCTTCCAGTCCGGCCACAGCGGTTCTTCGAGGAGCGGTCGGCGGGAGCGGTCCCAGGCGTCCCGCGCTCGGTTGAGGAACGCGCCCCAACGCTCGCCCGCGGGGGCGCCGAGGGTGGCGTCCAGAGCCTCGACGACGCCCGCGCGTGAGGCGTTCGGCAGCGTCAACTCCGTGCCGTCCGCGAAGACATGGCGCACCGCCGGGTCGACCTGGACGAGGTCGACGCACTCCTCCAGGGGCTGCTTCCCGGTCTTGATGAACAGGTCGCGGTAGACCGCGGGGAGCGACAGCAGGCCGGGGCCCGTGTCGAAGGCGAAGCCGTCGCGCTCGAAGCGGCGCACCCCGCCGCCGTACGTCCCCGTCCGCTCGAAGACCGCCACCCGGTGGCCTGCAACGGCCAGCCGGGCAGCGGCCGCCATCGCGCCCATCCCGGCGCCGATCACCGCAATCCGTGCCATGCCAGGGACTTTATCGGCCGCCACTGACAACGACGGCGGGCGGCCTCCCAGGCGTGGGGCCG
>NZ_JAAAHS010000740.1 GCF_009908195.1 Streptomyces boluensis
GTCCGCGCCGCCGCCCCGCCCGCACCCACCGGGAGCCCGCCGATGACCTCGACGACCACCGAGACCCAGACCCAGACCCGGACCCAGACCGAGAGCGCGACCGAGAGCGCGACCACGCCCGCCCTGCGCCCCGCGCACATCCCGCCGCACGGCCTGCACGAGGGTCAGCGGCTGCTGCGCCGACTGCCCGAAGGCGTCCGGGAACGGCCGTACGACCTCTTCCACGTCGAACCGCAGGCCGCCACCATCGGCGCGGAGATCAGCGGCGTCGACCTGTCGCGGCCCCTGACGGCCGCGCTGCGTGAGGAGTTGAACCGGGCACTGCTCGAATGGAAGGTGCTGTTCTTCCGGCGGCAGCACCTCAGCTCGCTCCAGCAGCGTGAATTCGCCCGCAACTGGGGCGAGTTGGAGACCAACCCGCTCCTCGACACCGGGGACAGCGCGGACGTGGTCCGCTTCGACAAGGGCGCGGCGGCCACGCCCAGCTACGAGAACGTGTGGCACACCGACGTGACGTTCCGGCCCCGCCCCGCCATGGGCGCCGTGCTCCAGCTCCGCGAGGTTCCGGCGCGCGGCGGCGACACCATGTGGGCCGACATGGCCGCCGCGTACGACAACCTGCCCGCCGACGTGCGCGCCCGCATCGACGACGCCACCGCCGAGCACGACTTCCTGCCGGGCTTCCGGCGCTTCTACGGCCCCGAGCGGCTCGCCCCCTGGCAGGACATGTTCCCGCCGGTGACGCACCCGGTGGTGCGCACCCACCCCGAGTCGGGGCGGCGCATGCTGTTCGTCAACACCTCGTTCACGACCCGGATCCACGGCCTGGAGCGGGCGGAGAGCGACGAACTGCTGCGGCTGCTCTACCAGCAGGCGCACGTGCCGGAGTTCCAGGTGCGGTATCGCTGGCAGGCCGGTGACATCGCGTTCTGGGACAACCGCGCCACCCAGCACTACGCCGTCAACGACTACGGCGACGCCCGCCGCGTAGCCGAACGCGTCGCCATCGCGGGCGACCGCCCGTTCTAGTCG
>NZ_JAAAHS010000741.1 GCF_009908195.1 Streptomyces boluensis
CCCGATCTCCCCCTCCCCCTCTCTCATTCCACCTCGCAGGAGCAGCACCTCATGATGTCCTCCACTCCGGCGGAACTGGCCCGGCGTATCGGTTCCGGACTGCTTTCGTTCCCCGTCACCCACTTCGACGCCGACCTCGAATTCGACGAGGGCGGCTACCGCGAGCACATCGAGCGGCTCTCCCAGTACGAGGTCGGCGGCCTCTTCGCGGCGGGCGGCACCGGCGAGTTCTTCTCGCTCACGGCCGCGGAGACCGAGCGTGTCGTGGCCGCCGCCGTCGACGCCGCGCCCGCGGGCACCCCGATCCTCGCCCCGGCCGGGTACGGCACCCGCACGGCTGTCGCGTACGCCCAGGCCGCCGAACGGGCCGGCGCCGACGGCATCCTGCTGTTCCCGCCGTACCTCACGGAAGCCGGGCAGGAGGGCCTGGCCGCGCACGTGGAGGCGGTCTGCCGGGCGACCTCGCTCGGCGTCATCGTGTACGGCCGCGCCAACGCGGTGTACCGCGCCGACACCCTGGCCAGGATCGCCGACAACTGCCCCAACCTGGTCGGCTACAAGGACGGCGTAGGCGACATCGACGCCATGACCCGGATCTACGCGCGCCTCGGCGACCGGCTCACCTACGTCGGCGGCCTGCCGACCGCCGAGACCTACGCGCTGCCGTACCTCGAACTGGGCGTCACCACCTACTCGTCGGCGATCTTCAACTTCCTGCCCGAGTTCGCCCTCGACTTCTACGCGGCCGTCCGGCGCCGCGACCACGGCACCGTACTGAAGCACCTGAGCGAGTTCGTGCTGCCCTACACCGACCTCCGCAACCGGCAGTCCGGGTACGCGGTCAGCATCGTGAAGGCCGGGATGAGCGCGGCCGGGCATCCGGCGGGACCGGTACGTCCGCCGCTCACCGACCTCACCGCGCGGGAGCGGGCCGAGCTGGCCGCACTCATCGCCACGGCGCCCACACCGGCCACCACCGCGTGACCCGGCCCCACACCGGCCTCCGCGTGGCCCAGCCCCGGCCCCGCAC
>NZ_JAAAHS010000742.1 GCF_009908195.1 Streptomyces boluensis
GAGAGGGGAGAGGTCCCAGGGGAGGCCGGTACCCGCCACCGCGACAGAACCGAAACATCCCTGCCATACCCCCCGACCACGGCAGTACGGTGTCCGCATGCGCCCCGAAACGGATCACACCGCCGAAGCCGAACGCCTGCTGCGTACTGCGGCGCAGTACCCCGAGGACGCCGAACAACTCCTCCTGCACGCGGCCGCGCACCTGGAGCTGTCGGGCGAGCGCGAGCGGGCCACGACGCTCTACGACGACCTGCTCGCCCGCACCCCGCAGCAGCCGTCCCTGGTCCGTGCCCTGAAGGCGGCGAACCTCTGGGAGTACGGGCACGAGGCGGAGGCCCACGCCATCATCGACGGCATCGGCACGGCGGCCCCGAGCGACCCGGCGCCCTGGGTGATCGCGGCGGAGGCCCTGGAGTCCCACGACGAACTCCAGCAGGCGCACGAGCTGTTCACCCAGGCGGTGACCCGGCTCCTGAACCCGTCGGGCCCGAACCCGGCGGACGCCAACCCACTGCTCCTCGGCCGCCACCGGGTCCGCCGCCTGCTCGCCCTCGACCACGACACCTGGGACATCCTCGCCGACGAGGCCAACACGTCCCCGGTCCCGCTGGACGAGCTGCACGACCCGAAGCGCGTCTGGTCCCTCGGCTCGGAGGACCCGACGGAACTCCGCGCCGAGATCGCCCGCCTGCGCGCCGAGTTGGGCACGTACCGCGCGGCCCTCTCCCGCCCCTTCCCGGTGGCGGTCCTGCACTGGCCGCGCGCGGAACTCACCGAACTCCTCGCGGCGTACCCGTCGTTGGCCTCGGAGTACCCCTCCCACGAGGAGCACCTGGCGACCATAGAGTCCGCCCTCCGCGAACTCGCCGCCTCCGGCACCCCCAACCTGGGCATCGTCACAGCCACGGTCCCCTCCTACGAGGCCTTCGCCGCCTCGGAAGCGTCGTCCCCGGAGGACGCGTCACTACTCCCCCAGTACGCGACGACGCTGGCCGCGCGGGGGCGGGCTGTGGGGT
>NZ_JAAAHS010000743.1 GCF_009908195.1 Streptomyces boluensis
GAACTGCCCACCCCGACGGCCACGGACGAGACGGCCGGCTGGGAGATCCTGCGCACGCCCCGGACCCTCGGCTTCCCGCTGCACACGACGGTGGCCCGCAACTGGTTCGAGGGGCGGTACGCGCGCGTGGAGCTCGACTAGAGGGGGGTGCGGTCGGGCATCTGTTGAGGCAGCCACCGCCAGGAAGAGGGGCACCACAGGAGGAGCGCCAAAACCTCACCCCTCCGCGTCAAGACCCCGCACCCGCACCGGATCCTTCACGTCCCGCAACTCACCGTCCCCGTAGTCCCGTTGGACCACCACCCGGCCGCGCACCTGCCGGCGCGACACGTACCGCTCGACCTCCGGCACCTCCCAGCCGTCGCCCGCGTCCCGCACCACGAGCCCGCCTCCCGTACGCCCGCGCGGCGGCGCCCACACCTCGAGCTCCAGGCCCCCGTCGGCGCCCCTGACAGGCAGCACGGCGCCCGCACGGGCAAGCACCGGCACCCGGGACAGCGGCGCGTCCACAAGGACCTGTCCTGGGCCCTCGTACGCCCGGCCCGTCGCCGTGTCGTACCAGCGCCCCCGAGGCAGCCGCACCGCACGCCGGGTCACACCGGGCTCCAGCACCGGCGCCACCAACAGCGAGTCCCCGAGCAGAAACGCGTCCTCACAGTCCCGCAACGCCCGCTCCTCCGGCGCCGACCACCACAACGGCCGCACATAGGGAGCCCCGGTACGGTGCGCGAGCTGCGCGAGCGTCACCCAGTACGGCCGCAACCGCTGCCGCTCATCAAGCACCACGCGCGCGTGCCCCAACACATCGGGGCCGAACTCCCACGGCTCCCCGCGCCCCGCCCGCAACGCGGCCTGTGTACGGAACAGCGGTAGAAGGGCGCCCAGTTGGAGCCGGCGCAGATACAGCTCCGGAGACGGACTCCCGCCGAAACCACCCACATCAGGACCCGAATACGGCACCCCGCACAACCCGAGCCCCAGAACGAGCGACAGCGACGCCCGCAACCCCGGCCAC
>NZ_JAAAHS010000744.1 GCF_009908195.1 Streptomyces boluensis
GTGCGTGGGCGGGCGTCGTCCGTGGTGGAGTCCGAACCGCCGTCCCCGTCTCCCCTGTTCGCGAACGCGATCGCCGCGAACAGCAGGACGACGACCGCCATGACCGTGACGATGCTGCGCGGTGAGCGGGCGGCCGGGCGGCGTGGGCCGTCGCCCTCCGGGAGGCGGGTACGTGTGTGCCCCGAGCCCCCGTAGCCGTCGTCGTCCTGGCGGCCGTGGTCGTCGTCGATGCTCATGCCGCGTACGTCCCCTCAGCCGATAGCGGAACCACGTAGTACGACGGTAGCCGTGCGGGTTGCCGCGTGGGCACCGTGTGGTGGTGACTGGACATCAGGGAAGGCAACCTCAGCCGGGGGGACGGTGGGACGGGCGCCGGGGCGGTGGGAGCGCCCGGGGCGGGAGACCGCGCGAGTGGGTCAGACGGCCATCCCGTACACAATGGTGAAGAGTGTGCCGAGGGAGCCGATGATGAAGACGCCGGTCAGTCCGGCGACGATCAGGCCCTTGCCCTGCTCGGCGCTGAAGGTGTCGCGCAGCGCCGTGGCGCCGATGCGCTGCTTGGCCGCGCCCCAGATCGCGATGCCGAGGCAGAGGAGGATGGCGATGGCCATCACGACCTCGATCATCACGCGCGCTTCGTTGCCCAGGGTCCCGAAGGGGCCCCAGTCGGGGGCGATCCCGCCGATGATCGTCGTGATGTCGCCCTTTTCGGCTGCCAGAAGCATGTAACTCACCGCCCCTATCGGGTAGTTCCGCACCCCCTGCCCGAGTGCAGAGGTCGCACCCATTCTCGCTGAGAATGCCGCTGTCGCATGTCGACTTGGAGTCATTCGTCGGCGGACTTTGTGCGAAGTTCGTACGGAGTCTGCGTGCGGCGCGGTTGACCGCTCCGAACAGGGGTCCGGAGCGGTCAACCGAGGCGCATATGGTCACTCTGTGTATCACGCGGGGTGACGCCGGGCAATGAACCGCAGGCGGTCGTCACGGCGCGTAGATGCAGGTCGGGGGCAGGGGG
>NZ_JAAAHS010000745.1 GCF_009908195.1 Streptomyces boluensis
GGGTTCGGCAGGTTCCTTCGGGGGTCCGTCAGGGGTGTGCGTCCGGCTCGGGGCGGTGGTGCGGTTGGTGATGCGGTCGGGGGACCGGGTCCGTTGGGACGGTCTCGCCGCGGATGACGCGGGGTGGTGCCTGCTGCTCCGGTGCGTGCTCAGGGGCGTGCTCCGGGGTGTCCCGCGTCGCGTTCTCGTACTTCATGGCGCGGGCCTCGGCCTTGAGGATGCGGGCCGACTTGCCTGCGGAGCGGGCGAGTTCGGGGAGTTTCCTCGCGCCGAAGATGAGGATGACGGCGATGAGAAGGATGGCGAGCTCGCTCAGTCCGAACACCGGGTGAGGTCCCTTCGTGGAGGTCGGTGGGGTCGAATGAGTACGTGCCTACAGGTGTGCGGCGATGCTCGGCATCAGGTCCTGGAACGTGCGCCCGGACGCGGGCTCGCCGATGGCCTTGAGCTGCCAACCGCCGTCCCCGCGCTGCACCTTGGCCATGATCTGCGCGGTGTGGTCGCCGCCTCCGGTCAGGGTGTAGCGGGCGAGCTCCTGGCCGGTCTGCTCGTCGACCAGGCGGCAGAACGCGTTCTGTACCTCGGCGAAGGTCTGGCCGGTGAAGGAGTTGACCGTGAAGACGATCCGGTCGACGTGCACCGGGACGCGGGCGAGGTCCACCAGGATCGTCTCGTCGTCGCCGCCCTGACCCGCACCGCCGACCAGGTTGTCGCCGGTGTGCCGCACCGAGCCGTCGTCGCTGACCAGGTGCTGGAAGAAGACCACGTCGACCGGTTCGGAGCCGGCGAACAGCACCGCCGAGGCGTCCAGGTCGATCTCGCCACGCCCCGCGAGCTTCGCGAACAGCCCCTTGCGCGGGGCGGATTGCCAGCCGAGCCCCATCCGTACGGCCGTCAGCGTGCTGCCGTCGGACTTGCTGAGGCTGATCTGCTGGCCCTTGCTGAGATTCACGGGTGCGGACATACGGCGGTCTCCAGGGGGAGGGAGAGGGGGAGGGG
>NZ_JAAAHS010000746.1 GCF_009908195.1 Streptomyces boluensis
GCGAAAGGCACCGCGCACAGCGAAAGGCGTCGCGCAGCGAAAGGTGCCGTGCACAGCGAAGGGCCCCGCGGAGTGCGAGCCGCGGGGCCCTTCGCTGACAGCACCGACGTCAGGGCTGCGTCGGTGCCGCGGGGCGGCGCCGGGGGGTGCGCCGCTGGACTGGGGGGTGCCGGTCGGAGACCCGGCGCACAAGCGGCGCGCAAGTGGTCTTGACCAATGGCAATGAAGTTGTAGAGCTCGGCACCGGGAAGGTGCCTCGTACGCATCGTGCTGGATGAGCCGCGGAACGCGCAACCGTTTCGGCCACTTCTCGCCATCGGTGCCCGGACCGTTCAGTCGGCTCCGGGCGTCCCCGGAGCCGACTGATCTTTCCCTGGTGACCGGGCTGCTGTCCCCTGCGGACCGGTCACACTCTGGAGCGAGGTCCCACGACGCACGGCACCATCCGTTACGTCTCATCGCTCCAGCGGAGCCACGCGTGGTTCTTTCGGTTCCGCCCCTGGCTGGCACGGACACCGGGACCAACGAAGCCCGTCGCGCGGCGGTCACGCGCCGTACGAGTGAGAGCGCACCCGAACTCAGGTCCGCCCGAACGGGGTTGCGGCCCGCGCCCCCGCCCGGACCCGGCCCTCGCGAGCCCCGGACCCCGCTCAGACCTGACCCCGGCACAGCTCCAGGAGCGTCAGCGCGAGCGCGGTGCCGGGCTTGCCGAGTGCGTCCCGGTAGTGGCCGAGGACCTCCATCTCGCGGGAGAGGTTCACCCGGCGGCCGCCCGACGCGATCCGGGACTCCTGGATCACGGCCGAGACGGCCATGCGTTCCTGTACGAGGCCGATGATCCGGTCGTCGAGCGCGTCGATCCGCTCCCGGGCGCCGCCGATCAACTCGGCGGCCTCGGCGGTGCGGGCGCCGGTCCGCTCGGCGGTGGCCCGCGCGGGAGCGGTGCCGGGAGCGGTGCCGGGCCTGTCTCTTATACACA
>NZ_JAAAHS010000747.1 GCF_009908195.1 Streptomyces boluensis
GAGCACCGCCTCGTCGACGGCCCCGCGGGCCCGCTCCACCTCGTCGAGCAGGGCGCAGGCCCGCTCGTGCTGCTGCTCCACGGCTTCCCGGAGACCTGGCACTCCTGGCGCCACCAACTGCCCGCACTGGCCGCCGCCGGGTACCGCGCGGTCGCCCTCGACGTACGCGGATACGGCCGCTCGGTGGTGCCCGGCGACCCGTCGGCGTACCGGATGCTCGATCTCGTCGAGGACAACGCCGCCGTCGTACACGCTCTCGGCGAGGAGTCCGCGGTGCTCGTGGGGCACGACTGGGGTGCGGGCATCGCCGCGAACACCGCGCTCGTCCGGCCGGAGCTGTGCCGCGCGGTCGGGCTCCTCGGCGTCCCGTACAGCCCGCGCGGCGCGCTGCGGCCCAGCGAGGCGTTCGCGCGGATCGGCGGGGACGAGGAGTTCTACGTCCGGTACTTCCAGGAGCCCGGCCGGGCCGAAGCCGAGATCGAGCCCGATGTCCGGTCCTGGCTCGCCGGGTTCTACGCGGGCCTGTCGGCGGACACGATGCCGCCCGGCGGCGACGCGCTGTTCCTCGTGAAGCCGGGCGCGCGGATGGCGGACCGGTTCCCCTCGGGAGTGCTGCCGTCCTGGCTCTCCGAGGCCGAACTCGACGCTGTGGCAGCGGAGTTCACGCGTACGGGCCTGACCGGCGCCCTGAACCGGTACCGCAACATGGACCGCGACTGGGAGGACCTCGCACCCTGGGACGGCGCCCCCGTCACTCAGCCCTCGCTGTACGTCGCCGGGGCGGCGGACGCCTCCACGAAGTGGCTCGCCGACGCGGTCGAGGCCTTCCCGCGCACCCTGCCGGGGCTGCACGCCACGCACCTGATCGAGGGGTGCGGCCACTGGGTGCAGCAGGAACGCCCCGACACCGTGAACCGGCTGCTCGTCGACTGGCTCGGCACGCTGCCGCACTGAACGTGGGGCGCGGGCGCGTGG
>NZ_JAAAHS010000748.1 GCF_009908195.1 Streptomyces boluensis
GGCAGCAGCGGGACCAGCGCCTCGTACACGTCCTGTGCCGAGTCGGGGCGGTGCTGGGGGTCCTTGGCGAGCAGCCGGTTCACCAGGGCTTCCAGCGGCTCGGGGATCTCAGGGCGCTTGCTGCGGACCGGGATCGGGTTCTCGTACAGGTGGCTGTGCAGGACGCCGAGGACGGTGGCGCCGTCGAACGGGACGTTCCCGCTGAGGAGTTCGTAGAGCAGGATGCCGAGGGCGTACAGGTCGGTGTACGGGCCGACCGCGCCGCCCATCGCCTGTTCCGGCGCCATGTAGGCGGGGCTGCCGATGGGGAAGCCGGTGTGGGTGAGGCGGGTGGAGTCGGTGTCCATGACGGAGGCGACGCCGAGGTCGAGGACGGTGAGGGTGCCGTCGGGTTTGACCATGACGTTCCGCGGCTTGAGGTCGCGGTGCACGATCGGCACGGCGTGCACCGCACAGAGCACGGCGCACAGTTGGGCGGCCACGGAGACGGCCCACTGCCACGGGTAGGGGCGGTTCCGCTCGATGTGTTCGGCGAGGTCGATGCCGTCGACGTGCTGCATGACGAGGAACAGGTCGTCGGACTCGCTGCCCGCGTCGTGCACGGTGACCAGGCCGGGGTGGTCGACCTGCGCGGTGACCCGGCACTCGCGGACGAAGCGGCGGCGCAGCTCCTCGGCCTCCTGCCCGGCGACCCGGTCGGGGCGGAGGAGTTTCACGGCGACGCGGCGGTCGAGACGCTGGTCGTAGGCGGTCCAGACCTGGCCCATGCCGCCTTGGCCGATCTGCTGCGCCAGTTCGTACCGACCCGAGATGAGGCGTCCGGTCACCGTGTCTCGCCCTCGGCGCGCCCTCCGGGTCCGTCAGGATTCCGCGGCCCGTCCTGGTCGCGCAGCAGGCTGCTGAGCTCGTCCAGTTCGGCCCTGACCTGGTCGATGCGGGCGGGCGCGGGGCGCTGCGGGGGTGCGGTCTGCGGC
>NZ_JAAAHS010000075.1 GCF_009908195.1 Streptomyces boluensis
GGCCGGGCCCCGCCGCCGAGCAGCGCGTGCAGCGCCTCGGGTGTCGGGGCCGCGCGCAGCGCCGCGGCCGTCTCCGGGTCCCCGAGCAGCCGGGCGAGCGCCGCCATCGCGGTGGTGTGCGCGCTCGGGTCCGCCGCGGCGAGCGCCACCACCAGGTCGACCGGATCGTTCGTCTCGTGCCCGAACTCCACCGGCTCGGCAAGCCGCACCCACGCCATGCCGGTGCGCAGCACCGCGGGCGAGGGCCGGGCGTGGGCGAAGGCGAAGCCGGGCGCGACGACGATGTACGGCCCGTTCGCCACGACGTTGTCGATCATCTCGGCGGTGTACGCGTCGGTGCTCGCACTGGTCGCCACCATCAGGTCGCCCGCCGCACGCACCGCGGCCCGCCAGTCGGCCGCGCGGACGTCGAGCCGTACCGCCTCCACGGGGAGCAGTTCCCTCAGCTCAGCCATGCGGGGGATCCTCGCACGGGCGAGCGGACCGGGAGCCTCGAAGGGCAGGACCGGACGGTACGTACGAGCTGCGCGCGCGAGCGTCCGTGCGTGGGGGAAGAATGACCGGTATGGCTCACCGTGGACGTCACGAAACTCTGCTCGCCCGGCACGCCGAAGCCCTCGACGTGTTCACCGACCGGGTGCACCGGGTCGCCGCCGACCAGTGGGAGGCGGCGACACCCTGCACCGAGTGGACGGTCCGGGACCTGGTCAACCACCTCACCGCGGAACAGCTCTGGGTGCCCGCCCTGGTACGGGACGGCACGAGCGTCGCCGCCGTCGGCACGGCCTTCGACGGCGATGTGCTCGGCCCGCACCCGGCCGCCGTCTGGGACGGCGCCGCCGAGGCGGCCCGCGCCGCGTTCGCCGCACCCGGCGCCCTCGACCGCACGGTCCAGTTGTCGTACGGCCCGTCCCCGGCCACCCACTACCTCGGGCAGATGATCACCGACCTGGTGGTGCACGCCTGGGACCTGGCCCGCGGCATCGGCGCCGACGAGCGGCTGCCGGACCCGTTGGTGGACTTCGCGGTGCGCGAGGTCTCGCCGTACGCGGCCGACCTGGCCAAGAGCGGGCTGTTCGCCGAGCCGGTGCAGCCGCCGCCGGACGCGGACGTGCAGACGAAACTGCTGTGCCTGATGGGCCGGAGGCCCTGACACCACAGCCGTGCAGCACCACGGCACGTCGGGCAACCGCCCGTCGGCGGGCTCACCCGTGCGGCACCACGGCACGTGCGCGGGCTCACCCGTGCGGCGGTCCCCGCCGCACGAATGGTGTCCGCTCACGGGCGGCTGAGGGACGGTCAGGTTTCGATGGCTGCACGGCGCGGGTCCCCGCGCCCTCGCGACAGCGGCAGTGACACCCCGCGCCTCGCGACCGCGGCACCCTGCCGAAGGAGCACCGTCCATGCGTACCGCCCGAGCGCTCGCCGCGTCCGCTGTCGCCTGCGCAGCCGTCGTGGGGGCAGCCCCTCTCGCGTTCGCGGGGGAGACCGCGGCCGAGGTCAGCCCGCGCACCGTCGCCCCCGGCGGCACCGTCACCATCTCCGTGTCCTGTCCGGGTAGGGGGAACCCCTCCGCACCGTCGACGATCACCGCGAACTCGCAGGCCTTCACGAGCGGCAGCGTGCGGCTGCACAAGGTGGAGAACGGGTCCATGCCCGGCGTCGGCCCCGCGTACAACGGCACCGCCCACATCGCCGAGACCAGCGGCTTCAACCAGAACGGGCCGAACGGCGTGGGCTCCACCTCCGAGTGGAGCGTCGACGGCACCTGCCCCGGCGACGGCCAGTGGAGCGCGAGCTTCACGGTGTCCCGCGGCGGCGGCCACAACGGGCCCGTACGCGGCGGGATCGGCGGCAGCTTCACCGACTCCCAGACCACGATGATCACCGGCGGCGTGCTGATCGTCGGTGCCCTCGGCTACGCCTACTACCGCACGCGCCGCGGCACCGGGTCCGCGCAGGACTGACCGGCCCACCGCACCGCGAACGGCGTCCGGCCCCGCCCCCGCCCGGCGCCACGCGGTGCGCGCGCGGGCCGTCGGCGGTACGTATGGACGTATCGCCTGGACGTGACGTATGGACGTATCGCCCGTGCATCCACGGCGAGGCACCCGAGCAGCGGAGGCACGTATGCGGCGGACTGACCCGGAGGGCCACGGACCCGTCCGGTTCGCGCCGCCCGCACCCGAACCGGGACTGCCTGTGCTGCCCGAACTGGCCTCGGCGCTCGCCGCCGCCGCGGGGCGCGGGCCGACCGAAGTGCCCGGCGGATCGGCCGCGTTGCGGGAGGCGGCGAGCGGCTACTGGGAGCGGCGTGGCCTCACCGCCGACGCGGCGCACACCGTCGCGGCGCCCGGCGCCGCCCCGCTGCTGCTCGCCCTGACGGCCGCGCTCGCCGGTGATGTGCTGCTGCCCCGGCCGTGCCCCGCCTGGTGGGCGCCGGCCGCGCGGCTCGTCGGGCGCCGCACCTACTCGGTGCCGACCCCCGCGGAGTGCGGCGGCGTGCCCGACCCGTACGCGCTCCTGGAGACCGTGCGCCGGGTGCGCGACGAGGGCGGGCGGCCTCGGGTCGTGCTGCTCAGCGTCGCGGACGACCCGACCGCCACCGTGCCGCCGCCGGAGGTGCTGCACGAGACCGTCGAGGCGGCGCTCGGCGAGGGGCTGCACATCGTCTCCGACGAGACCTGGCGCGACACCGTGCACGACCCGCACGACACGGTGCTCATCAGCCCCGCCGAGATGGCGCCCGGCCGGGTCACCGTGATCGCGGACCTGGCGGGCGGGTTCCTGCCCGGCGACTGGCCCGCCGCCGTCGGCCGCTTCGCTGCCACCGCCGAGGGCACCGAGCTGCGCGCCCGCACCCTGGACGCGCTCACCGGACTGGGCGCGGTCGTCGCCGCCCCGGTGGCCGCGGCCGCCGTGCACGCCCTCGCGGAACCCGACGGGGTCACCGCGCGCCGCGCCGCGACCGTCGCGCTGTACGCGCGCGTGGCCGACGCCGCGTACCGCCTGGTGCGGTCGGCCGGAGCGTTCGCCCGCCCGCCGCAGGCCGGCCGGCATCTGTACGTCGACCTGGAGCCGCTGCGCAGCGGACTCGCCCGGTACGGAGTGGGCGACGCCATGGAGCTGGAGGACCACCTCACCCGGCGGCTGGGCCTGCCCGTGCCGGGTGGCCATCGCTTCGGCGACGACCTGGGGGCGCTGCGCGCACGGCTCACGCTCGCCCCGCTGCTCGGGGCCACGGCGACGGAGCAGCTGGCGTCCCTCGCCGCTTCCGAGCCCCTCGAATTGCCGCATGTGCGGCGTGCGT
Organism: Streptomyces boluensis; assembly: GCF_009908195.1. Classification (GTDB taxonomy): domain Bacteria; phylum Actinomycetota; class Actinomycetes; order Streptomycetales; family Streptomycetaceae; genus Streptomyces; species Streptomyces boluensis. The sequence goes on from NZ_JAAAHS010000075.1 coordinate 3,311, forward strand.
TGAGCATGTTCGGATCGGCCCTGGACGAACTCCGGGACACCGCTCGGCGAATGGAGCCGCCCCGATGACGCAGCAGTCGGAGTCGACGACTTCCCGTTCCGCACCGCCGGCCGCACCGCCGACCGGGCCTGCACCGCTGACCGGACCGGCTGGTCGCCCCGTCGCGCCCCGCCCGCTCGGTGAGCCGCGGGAGTGGCCGCGGAGCTTCGTGGACCGGCTGACGGCGCCGCTGCCCGGTGTGAAGGCGTTCGCCCGCTTCGCCCGCGAGGGCGCCACCCGGCCCGACGCGGCGGGCCTCGAGGACATTGCGCTGCTGCCCTTCGCGCCGGGCCCGCTGCCGAGGCCCACCGCGACGGAGACCGCCGTCACCTGGGTGGGGCACGCGAGTTGGGTCGTCGGCATCGGCGGTCTGACGGTGCTCACCGACCCGGTGTGGTCGCGGCGGATCCTCGGCATCCCGGCCCGGATCACCCCGGTCGGTGTCGCCTGGTCGGCGCTGCCGCGGATCGACGCGGTGGTGATCAGCCACAACCACTACGACCACCTGGACGCCCCCACCCTGAAGCGGCTGCCGCCCGAGACGCCGATGTTCGTCCCGGCCGGGCTCGGCCGCTGGTTCCGGCGCCGCCGCTTCACCTGTGTGACCGAGCTCGACTGGTGGGAGTCGGCCCAACTGGGCACTGTGCGCTTCGAGTTCGTGCCCGCCCACCACTGGTCCAAGCGCACCCTCACCGACACCTGCCGCTCACTGTGGGGCGGTTGGGTCCTCACGACCGGCACCGACGGCAACAGCCCCGGCCGCAAGGTGTACTTCGCCGGGGACACCGGCTACGGCCACTGGTTCACCGAGATCGGCCGCCGCCACCCCGGCATCGACCTGGCGATGCTGCCGATCGGCGCGTACGAACCGCGCTGGTGGCTCCGCGATGTGCACTGCGATCCGGAGGACGCGGTGCGGGCGGTGTCCGAGCTGGGCGCGGCCCGGATGGCGCCGATGCACTGGGCCACGTTCCTGCTCTCCGCGGAGCCGGTGCTCGAACCGCTGCTCCGGGTGCGCCGGGCCTGGGCCGAGGCGGGCCACCGGCGCGAGGACCTGTGGGACCTGCCGGTGGGAGCGTCCCGGACCCTGACCGAAGTACCGAAGTACCGAAGTACCGAAGTACCGAAGTACCGGCGCGCAGGCCGTAGTCCACAACCCATGACCCAGAACCCATAACCCGGAGTCCGCGCCCCGCAACCCGCAACCCGCGTACCCCTCAGGCGCTCTGCCGGCTCTCCGGGTCCCAGAGGCGCGCGCGGTTCAGGGACTGCGGGCAGTGCCGGAAGATCTCGTCGATCTGTACGACGAGGGCGAGTTGGGGCCGCTGCCCCTTCACCGTCATCGCCTGGCGGCAAGTTCGCGGTGCACCTTGTCGATCACGATGGGTGCGGAACGCCGAGGAGTTCGCTCAGCTCGTCCGCCGAAGCGTCTACTTAGGCTTACCTTACTAAGGCGCCCCGGCCGCGCGTCACGCGGACTGCGACCCCGAAGTCCGCCGCCCCCGCACCCGCCGCCACACCGAAGGCACCGCCCCGATCAGCAAGGTCAGTGCGACCGCGGCCACCACGCCCTGCCAGGGCTCGGGGAAGAGTGAGCCGCCCAGGATGCCGATGACCTGGTACGTCGCCGCCCAGGCCAGGCACGCGGGGGCGTTGCCGCGGATGAAGCGGCGCAGTGGCATCTTCGCGAGCAGGCAGGCCAGCATCACCGGGATCCGGCCCGCGGGCACCAGCCGCGAAAGCACGAGCACCGTCACGCCGTGGTCGTCCAGCTTGGCCTGCGCCTGCGCGAGCCGCTCCTCCGGAGCCCGGTCGCGCAGCGCCGTCAGCCAGCGCGAACCGTTCCTCGACCGCATCCCGCGCTGTCCAAGGCAGTACAGGCAGACATCCCCGAGGAACGCCGCGAACGACGCCACCAGGAAGACAAAGAGCAGCGACAGCGGCGCCGTCGAATGGAACGCCACCACCGCCGCCGAACTCACCACCGCACCCGTCGGCACCACCGGTACAAGCGCGCCGACCACCACGAGCACGAACAGCGAGGGATAGCCGACCGCCTGCTGGGTCGACTCCGGCGGCACCGCGGCCGCGAGCTCCCACAGCCGTACGCCCGGACTCACCCGGCCACCTCCGGGCGGACGCTCTCGCCGTGCCCGAGCCGGTGCACCGCCACCTCGGGCGCGAGCCGCGCCGCGTGCCGTACGAACTCGTCACCCGGCGCGTGGAACTCGTGCGGCCGGACCGCGTCCATGCCGATCGGCCAGTACGTGCCGTAGTGCACCGGCACCGCGCTGCGCGGGCCGAGCCGGGCGAGCGCCACCGCCGCGCGCTCCGCGTCGAGATGGCCGTGCCCCAGATACGGGCCCCAGCCGCCGACCGGCAGCAGCGCCACGTCGACCTCGCCGACCTCGTCCGCCATCGAGTCGAACAGACCGGTGTCCCCGGCGAAGTACGTACGGGCCTCGCCGCTCAGCACGAAGCCGAGCGCGGGGCAGCGGTGCGGTCCGTACGGCAGCCGCCGCCCGTCGTGCCGCGCGCGCACCGCCCGTACCGTCAGGCCGCGGACCGTCACCTCGTCGCCCGGCGCGAGCTCCGTGACCGAGAGGCCGGCGAGGCGGCGCAGCCCCGGCACCGCGTCCGCCGCGCCGAGCGGCACCAACAGGCGGGTGCCGGGCTCCAGTTGGGCGAGGGACGGCAGATGCAGGTGGTCGGCGTGCAGATGCGAGACGAGCGCGAGGTCGGCGGTGCGCGCACGGGGCGCCGGTGCATCGCCGCGGCGCCGCCGCAGATGCCCGAGCCGCCGCGCGAACAGCGGGTCCGTGAGCACCCGGACACCCGAGTCCGCCACGGTGCAGGTGGCATGGCCCCACCAGGTGATCTCCACCGGCACCTGCCGCCTCCTTCCACCCGTCCATGGACTGCTACGAGCGTACGGCGAGTAGTAGGGTCGGCGAACGGAGCCGAGGCGAGACCGGGGGAGGAGGCGACGGCATGAGTGAGGTGCGCGTGGCGTCCATCGCCAGCCTGACGCCGCTGGAGGAGCTGGACCAGGACCCCTTCCTCGTGGACAGCCGCAGCCAGTACGCCATGTGCGCCCGCTGGGCCGCCGACCGCGGGTACGTGATCACCCGTGAACTGCTCGTGCACCGGCTGCGCACCGACCACGTCAGCCTGTGGGCGGACGTCGACGCCGGCCTGGTCGACCTGTTCGTCGCCCCGAGCCGCCGCGTCCTGGAGCGGGCCCTCGTCTCGGTGGACGACTTCACCGCGGAGTGCGCCCGGCGCGGGGTGCGCCTGGAGATGGCGGGCCTGGCCGAACCGGCGTACGACGCGGGCATGAAGGCCCATGTGCACCGCCGCCTCTCGATGCCGACGGCCGGGTACGACGGCTGCTGAGCGCGCCGCCCACGGACGTCTCCTGGCGGGCTGAGCCCCTGCTCCCCGTGGCAGTCTGGGATCCGGGCCCGACCGCTGGGCCCGGAACGCGAGGTGGACGTGGCCGAGAGCAAGTGGCGGCAGACCGGACGCGCCGTCTGGCGGATCGCGGCCGTCTGGGCGATCAGCACCGTGACGATGCTGGTGCTCGCCGGGATCCTGCCCGACTTCCGGCTGCAGTCCGCGAGCGGCGACAGCGCCACCCGGATCGGCGTCACGGCTGCTGCCGCCGCCGGAGTGTTCGGACTGCTCACCGCCCTGGTCTGGCCCCTCGTGGTGCGCGCCCTGCTCCTGGTGCCCGCCCTCGTCCTCGGCCTCCTTGTCTTCTTCCTCAACGGCTCGCTGCTGCTCGTCGCGCTCCGCCTCGTCCCGGACGGGCGCGGCGAGTCCGACCCGCAGACGGCGGTCGTGGTCGCGGCCGTGATGTCCGCGGTTGCCTCGGCGACCTCCACCGCGCTCGCCGTCCGCGACGACACCGCGTACCGCCGCAGGCTCTACCGCCTCGCGGACCGGCGCCGCCGCCGGGCCGTCGCGATCACCGGACCGCCCACCCCCGGCACCGTCTTCCTGCAGCTCGACGGCGTCGGCCACGACGTGCTGAGGGACGCCGTCGACAAGGGCCTGATGCCCACCGTCGCGGGCCTGCTCGGCGCGAGCTCCGCCGAGGGCGCCGCCGCGCGGCCCAGTCACCGGCTCACGTCCTGGCGCACCGAGTGGTCCAGCCAGACCGGCGCCAGCCAACTGGGCATCCTGCACGGCAGCAACCACGACGTGCCCGCGTTCCGCTGGTACGAGAAGGAGACCGGCGAGGTCATGGTCTGCAACCGGCCCGCCAGCGCCGCCGAGTTGCAGCGCCGCGCCGTGGCACACACCGGCGACGGCGGACTGCTCACCGTGGACGGCGCCAGCCGCGGCAACCTCTTCAGCGGCGGCGCCGACCAGCTCGCCCTCGTCCTCTCCGTCTCGGCCCGCCGCGGCCGCGCCAACCGGTCCCGCGCCGGGTACTTCGCGTACTTCTCCGACCCGGCCAACGCGGTCCGCACCGCGATGTCCTTCGTCGCCGAAGTGCTCCGCGAACTCGCCCAGTCGACCCGCGCCCGGATCGGGCGGACCCGGCCGCGGATCGGACGCGGCGGCCTCTACCCGCTGATCCGCGCCTTCGCGACCGTCGTCGAGCGGGACGTCGTGGTCGCCGCCGTCATAGGGGACATGCTCGCCGGACGCAGCGCCGTCTACGCCGACCTGGTGGCGTACGACGAGGTGGCGCACCACTCCGGCCCGCGCGGCCGGGACGCCGAACAAGTCCTCGTACGGCTCGACCGGTCCCTCGCGCTGCTCGCCAAGGTCGCCGAGCACGCGCCGCGCAACTACCGCCTCGTGCTGCTCTCGGACCATGGGCAGAGCCCGGGGGAGACGTTCCGCGCGAGGTACGGGCTGACGCTCGGCGACCTGGTGCGGGCCGGCTGCGGGCTGCCCGTGTCGCGCCGGGCCCGGCGCACCCACAGCGGCGCCGAGGCGCGGGCCGCGGTGCGGGCGGCGCTGCACCGGCCGGTCGAGGAGGGCGCGGAGCAGCGCCGGCCCGCCAAGGGCTCCGAGCCCGTCGTGCTCGCCTCCGGCAACCTCGGCCTGGTCTCGTTCCCCGACGTGCCGGGCCGGATGACGAAGGAGCACTTGGACCGCCGCCACCCGGCGCTGCTTCCGACTCTCGCCAACCATCCAGGCATCGGCTTCGTCCTCGTCCGCAGCGCGGAACACGGGCCCCTCGTGCTCGGCGCGCGCGGCGCGGAGCTCCGCCTCGACTCGCTGCCCGACCCGCTCCCCGCCGACTTCGACCCGGCCGAACTCCCCGAGCCGCTCCGGGACTTCGGGCCCGCCGCGGTCGCCGCGGTGCGCCGCACGGACGGCTTCCCGCACGTCGCGGATCTGATGGTCAACTCCTGGTACGAGCCGGGCGACGGTGAGGTGCTGGCCTTCGAGGAGCAGATCGGCTCGCACGGCGGACTCGGCGGTGACCAGGGCCGCCCCTTCCTGCTCTCGCCGCTCGCCCTCTCGCCGCCCACCCCGGACGGGGCCGAGCTTGTCGGTGCCGAGCAGGTGCACCGGGTGCTGCGGCGCTGGCTGCGGGAGGCGGCGGACGGGCCGCAGGTGCCGGTGGCGGCCCCGACACAACCGGAATTGGACACTCCACCTTCGGCCGGCGCTGCGGAGAATCCCCGCCCGGCCGGTCCGGCGGACGCAACATTTCCGGTCGGTGACCGTGCCGTGGAGGACAAAACCCACTGATTTGGTGCAGCGTGCGACGTGGCCGACCATAGGCCGTCGCCCGGCGATCCCGGGCCCCAGCACGACGAGAGGCGCACCACCCCATGCACGACTCCGGATCCGCATCGACGCCGGCTCCGGCAGACCGAGGCGACAGCACCACCGACACCGGCGAGGCCATCGAAGCGCGCGGCGAACTCGGCAAGCACGCCCGGCGCTTCGGACTCCCCATCGCGACCTGCCTGGTCATGGGCAACATCATCGGCGGCGGCATCTTCCGCCTCCCGCACGATGTCGCCGCCTACGGCACCATCAGCCTCGTCGCCTTCGGCGTGCTCACGCTCGGCGCCATCGCCCTGGCCCTGGTCTTCGGCCGGCTCGCCCAGCGCGACCCCCGCACCGGCGGCCCCTACGTCTACGCCCGCGAGGCCTTCGGTGACTTCGCCGGGTTCCTCGCGGCCTGGTCGTACTGGATCACCTCCTGGGTCTCCAACGCCGCGCTCGCCGTCGGCGCCGTCGGCTACCTCAACCTGCTCCTCGACATCGACGGCCACTGGTGGACGATGTGCCTGGCCGCCCTTGTCATCCAGTGGCTGCCGGGCCTCGCGAACCTCGCCGGCACCCGGTACGTCGGCGCGGTCCAACTCGTCGCCACCGTGCTCAAGTTCGTGCCGCTGCTGCTCGTCGCCGTCGGCGGCCTGTTCTTCTTCGACGCCGACAACCTCGGGCCCTTCCAGGCCGACCCCGACGCCAGCCCGGTCGGCGCCGTCTCGGCCGCCGCCGCGCTGCTGCTGTTCAGCTACCTCGGTGTGGAGTCCGCCGCCGTCAGCGCCGGTGAGGTGCGCGAACCGCGGCGCAACGTCGGCCGCGCCACCATCCTCGGTGTGCTCGGCGCCGCGTTCGTCTACCTCCTCGGCACCCTCGCCGTCTTCGGCACGGTCGACCACGAGCGGCTGATCAGCAGCGAGGCGCCGTTCTCGGACGCCGTCAACGCGATGTTCGGCGGTACGTGGGGCGGGTCCCTGGTCGCCGTCGCCGCGGTCATCTCCATCCTCGGCGCCCTCAACGGCTGGACGCTCCTTAGCGCCCAGACCCCGTTCGCGGCGGCCAAGGACGGGCTGTTCCCGACCGTCTTCCTGAAGAAGCAGCGTGGCGTCCCCACCACGGGCGTGGTGATCACCGTGGTCCTCGCCTCGCTGCTCACGATCTACAACTACGCCTCCGGCGAGGGCAAGGGCGACGCCGAGGTCTTCACCCTCCTCGTCACGGTCACCACCTTCATGGCCACCGTCCCCTACCTCCTCGCCACCGCCGCCCAGATCTACTACCTGATCTCCGGCCAGGGCGAACGCGTCAACCGCTCCCGCCTGGTCCGCGACTCCGTGATCGCCGCGATCGCCTGCGGGTTCTCCCTCTGGCTGGTCGGCGGCGCGGGCTACGCGGCGGTCTACCAGGGCGTCGTCTTCCTCTTCATCGGCATCGTCGTGTACGCGGTGATGTCGGCACGCAAGACGAGGGCTGCGGCGGACCAAGGGGCCTGAACGCAGGGGTGGTTGCGGGGTTCGTACGACCGCCGCCTAGGGTCGTACGGGTCCCGCAGCCCGTGCCTGAACAACCCAGGAGCCCTCTTGTCCCGGAAGACCCGCCCCCAGGATGTGCCGACGACCGCCGCCGGGGAGCGGCCGCAGGGTCCCCCTCTCGGCTTCCAGCTCGAAATCGCCGCCTGGGCGCTGGGCGGCGTCGCGGCCTGGCTCCTCCTGTACTTCGCGCTGAAGCAGGGCAGCTTCGGGTGGCTCGGCGGCCTCAACGTGGTCGCCGTCACCGTCGGACTGTTCACGGCGCTCAACGCCCGGCGCCTGGGCCGCCCCGGCATGGCCCGCGCGGGCCGTATCGCAGCGGCGGTGACGATGGTGGCCCTTGTGGGGGCACTGACACTGGCCGGGTAGGGCGGCGGAGGCACCCGGGTAGGTGGGCAGCGCCGACCACGAGGGCCACCGCCGCCGCACGGCACAGACCGAGCATGCCTAGGGGACGTCTCCCCGATCTTTGCGGGTCCACGACGCTCCCCCAGCCTTCGGCCGGGAGGTACCCCCAGGCACGCGCCCCCAAGCTCTCGGCTTCGCTCGAGCAGGGAGGTACCCCCTCCGCCGCACGCCCGAATCACCCAAGTACGTCCAGTACGAGGGCGATCCGGGCGCACGCCGAGCGCACGCTCCCCCAAGCTCTCGGCTGCGCTCGAGCAGGGGGGACCCCCATGACGCCGCGGCCTGATCCGCAAAGATCGGAGAGACGCCCCCTAGGGAACGATCGGCCCGGTCGGCTTAGGCTTCCCCCGACCAGCCACCGCCCGACCCCAGGAGCGCCACCCGTGTTCGACCCCGCCCCGGAGTACCCGTACAGCGAAAGCCTCGACGCGGACGCGATGCCCGCCCCGCACCCGCTGCTCGCGCCCGTGCTGGGGCTGTTGGGGGAGTGGCACGGGCGCGGGCAGGGCGGCTATCCGACGCTCGCCGAGGACTTCACGTACGCGCAGGAAGTGACGTTCAGCCACGACGGCCGGCCGTTCCTGCGGTACGAGGCGCGGGCCTGGCTGCTCGGCGCGGACGACGTGCCGCTGCGCCCGGCCGCGCGGGAGAGCGGCTGGTGGCGGCTGCAGCCCGACGGGCGCGTGGAGGCGCTTGTCACCCAGCCCACCGGCATCGCGGAGATCTCCGTCGGGTCGGTGGCCGACGGCACGATCGACCTCACCACGGACCAGGTCGCGACCACGCCCAGCGCGAAGGACGTGCAGGCCACCCGGCGCCGCTACACCCTGACCGACCCCGACACCCTCACCTTCGCGCACGACCTCGCGGCGGTCGGCCTGCCGTTGCAGCATCACCTCTCGGCCGAGTTGCACCGGAGGAAGTAGGCGACAGCCGCATGGTTGCCAACGGCCCGTCCAGACCGTCCGGTGGGCCCCGGTGTGGTCGGATGGTGGGGGCGCTCGCCGTGTCCGGAGCGTCCGCACCGTCCGTAGAGGAAGGAATCGTCGTGGCCACGACGCGCACCGCACACACCGTCTGGGAAGGCAACCTGGTGGAGGGCACCGGAAAGGTCGCCCTCGACTCGTCCGGGGTCGGACAGTTCCAGGTGTCCTGGCCGTCCCGTGCCGAGGAGGCCAACGGGAAGACCAGCCCGGAGGAGCTGATCGCCGCCGCCCACTCCAGCTGCTTCTCGATGGCGCTCTCGGGCGCCCTCGGCAAGGCTGGTACGCCGCCCACCAAGCTCGTCACACAGGCCGAGGTCACCTTCCAGCCGGGCACCGGCATCACCGGGATCCACCTCACCGTCGAGGGCCAGGTGCCGGGGATCGACGAGGCCGCCTTCGTCGCGGCGGCCGAGGACGCCAAGGCCAACTGCCCGGTCAGCCAGGCACTCAAGGCCACGCCGATCTCGCTGACCGCGAAGTTCGTCGGCTGAGTCTGCTGAAGCGAGCGCCGACCCGATCACACTCCTGCCGCCGTCCGGTACGTCCGGGCGGCGGCAGGGGTGTGTCCGGGGCCAGGGGCGGAGCTGGTCAGGAACCCGTGCGCTCCCAGCCCCGCCGGTCCCCGCGCGAGCCCAACTGCTTCGGGTCGCGGCTGCGGTACACCACGTACGGGCGGAACAGGTACTGGACCGGGGCGCTGAACATGTGGATCAGGCGGGTGAACGGGATCAGGGCGAGCAGCAGCAGGCCGATGACCGCGTGGATCTGATACGTGAGCGGGACGCCCGCCATCAGGTCGACGTCCGGCTGGAGCGTGAACAGGCTGCGCACCCACGGGGCGATGGTCTGGCGGTAGTCGTAGCCCTCGCTCACCGAGGAGTTGCTGAGCTTGGCCCACATGCCCATGACGATCGCGGCGAGCAGTACGACGTACATCACCTTGTCGTTGCCCGTGGTCGCCTTGAAGACGGGGGTGTTGGTGCGGCGCCGGTAGAGCAGCATCAGGATGCCGAGGACCGCGAGGACGCCGGCCGCGGTGCCGCCGTACAGGGACATCAGGTGGTACGTGTGCTCGTTCAGGCCGATGGCGTCCGTCCACGACTCAGGTACGAACAGGCCCATGAGGTGGCCGACGAGGACGAAGAGGATGCCGTAGTGGAACATCGGCGAGGCCACGTTCAGGAGCTTCGACTCGTACACCTGTGAGGAGCGGGTGGTCCAGCCGAACCTGTCGTAGCGGAACCGCCAGACGGTGCCGGCGATCAGCAGGACGACCGCGATGTACGGCAGGCCGCCCCAGAGCAGCGTCTTCATGAGTGCTCCCCGATGAGTGCGAACGGTTCGAGGCCGACCTCCTCGCGCGGCGGGCCGGAGCGGGCCAGCGCCTGAGCCTCCGCGCGGTCTTTCGGGGAGGGGCCGGGCAGCGTCGCGCACACGGCCTCCAGGACCGACGCGTACGGAGTGCCGTGGTCGGTGAGGGCGAGGCGGAGGAGTTCGAGACCCGCCCGGTGTTCCAGGAGCAGGTGCGGCCCGGCCTGTGCGGAGAACTCCAGGACCGCGGGCAGGAAGTCGGGCAGCTCCTCGCCGGAGAACTCCAGGCCGTGCGCCCGGTACGCCTCCTTGAAGGCGACGAGGGCCATGCCGCGCCGCCGGGTGTCACCGTCGCGCCACCAACTCAGGTACAGGCTGTGCCGGTTCTTGAAGTCGAAGACCCGCACATAGTGCGCGGCCAGTTCGCGCCGCTCGGTGCTCTCCGCGTACGTGAGGAACGCGTCGAGGGCGGGCGGGGCCGCGGCGCGCAGGAGTGGCAGCCGGTCGTGGAACTCGTCGTCGGGGTAGGCGAGGCAGAACGCCGCAGCCTGGTGGAGGATCGCGTGGTCGCGGCGGATCTGGCTCACTGCTGCTCCCGTACGTCGTCGGGCTCGTCGTCGGTGGTCTGGCGTCTGCGTGCGGCGTGGAAGTTCTCGATGGTCACCAGGGGCAGTTGCTTCTGGCCCGAGTCGGCGCCGAACGGGCCGTCGCCGCGCATGCCGACGCCGTCCACGTGGTCGAGGGAGCAGGCGTCCGGCACCGCTGACTCCTCCAGGCGTTTGGCGTCGCCGACGGCGGCGGTCGGGATGACGTAGCGGTCCTCGTACTTGGCGATGGCGAGGAGGCGGTACATCTCCTCGATCTCCGGTCCGTCCATGCCGACCGAGTCCGCCACCGACGGGTCGGGACGCTCGCCCAGGTTGATGGCACGCATATGGGCGCGCATCGCGGCGAGCTTCGTCAGCGAGGAACGGACCGGCGCCACGTCGCCCGCGGTGAAGATCTCCGCGAGGTACTCAAGCGGAATGCGCAGCGTGTCGATCGCGCCGAACAGGTTGTCCGCGTCCTCCCCGTCGTGCCCCGTCTCCGAGAGCGCGTCCACCACCGGGGAGAGCGGCGGGATGTACCAGACCATCGGCATGGTGCGGTACTCCGGGTGCAGCGGAAGCGCCACCTTGTACTTGCTGATCAGGGCGTGCACGGGGGAGCGGCGGGCCGCCTCCACCCAGTCGTACGGGATGTCCGCGGCCTCCGCCGCGCGCCGCACCTCGGGGTCCTCCGGGTCGAGGAAGACCCCCAACTGCGCTTCGTACAGGGCGTGTTCGTCCTTGGTGGACGCGGCCTCCGTCACCTTGTCCGCGTCGTACAGGATCACCCCGAGGTAGCGGAGCCGGCCCACGCAGGTCTCCGAGCACACCGTCGGCAGACCCACTTCGAGGCGCGGGTAGCACAGCGTGCACTTCTCGGCCTTGCCGGTCTTGTGGTTGAAGTACACCTTCTTGTACGGGCAGCCCGTCACGCACTTGCGCCAGCCGCGGCAGCCGTCCTGGTCGACGAGGACGATGCCGTCCTCGGCCCGCTTGTACATCGCACCCGAGGGGCAGGACGAGACGCAGGACGGGTTGAGGCAGTGCTCGCAGATCCGCGGCAGATAGAACATGAAGGTCTGCTCGAAGGCGAACTTCACCTTGTCCGCGGCCTGTTGAGCTTGTTCGCGGACCTTTTCCACCATCGGGTCCAGGTCGCCGTACTCGGTGGCGCCGCCCAGGTTGTCGTCCCAGTTGGAGGACCACTCGACCTTCATCGGCTTGCCGTCGATCAGGGAGCGCGGCTCGGCCACCGGATAGTCGTCGCCGAGCGGGGCGTCGGTGAGGTTCTTGTAGTCGTACGTCCAGGGCTCGTAGTAGTCCTTGATCTCCGGCAGCTTCGGGTTGGAGAAGATCCCGAGCAGCGACTTGATCCGGCCGCCGTTCCTCAGCTTCAGGGCGCCCCGCTTGTTCAGCTCCCAGCCGCCGCGCCACTTCTCCTGGTCCTCGTACCGGCGCGGGTAGCCCTGCCCCGGCCGGGTCTCGACGTTGTTGAACCAGACGTACTCCATGCCGCTGCGGTTGGTCCACGCCTGCTTGCAGGTGACCGAGCAGGTGTGGCAGCCGATGCACTTGTCGAGGTTCATGACCATGGCTACCTGTGCCATCGGGCGCATCAGTACTGGACCTCCTGGTTGCGGCGGCGGATGACCGTGACCTCGTCGCGCTGATTGCCGGTCGGGCCCAAGTAGTTGAAGGCCCAGGAGAGTTGGGCGTAGCCGCCGATGAGGTGGGACGGCTTCATCAGGACCCGGGTGAGCGAGTTGTGGATGCCGCCGCGCTTGCCGGTGGTCTCGGTGCGCGGCACGCCGACGGTGCGTTCCTGGGCGTGGTGCATGTAGACGGTGCCCTCGGGCATGCGGTGCGAGACGATCGCGCGGGCCACGACGACACCGTTGCGGTTGACCGCCTCGATCCAGTCGTTGTCCGCCACGCCGATCGCGCCCGCGTCCTGCGGCGACATCCAGATGCACTGCCCGCCGCGCGAAAGCGACAGCATGAACAGGTTGTCCTGGTACTCGGAGTGGATGGACCACTTGTTGTGCGGGGTGAGGTAGCGGACCGTGACCTGTTTCTGCCCGTCGGGCCCCAACTCCGGTTCCCCGAACAGGCGGTTCATGTCCAGCGGTGGCCGGTAGACCGGCAGCGTCTCGCCGAGTTCGTGCATCCAGTCGTGGTCGAGGAAGAAGTGCTGACGCCCCGTCAAAGTGTGCCAGGGCTTGAGGTGTTCGGTGTTGAGCGTGAACGCGGTGTAGCGGCGACCGCCCGACTCGCTGCCCGACCACTCCGGCGACGTGATCACCGGTACGGGCGCGGCCTGCGTGTCCGCGTACGTGATGCGCTTGCCCTCGGCCTCCGCCGCCAGGTGCGCCATCTCCTGCCCGGTGCGCTTCTCCAGGGTGTGGAAGCCCTGGGTGGCGAGGCGGCCGTTGGTGGTGCCGGACAGGGCGAGGATCGTGTTGCACGCCTTCACCGCGGTGTCCAGGAGCGGCCGCCCGTCGGCGGGCCCGCCGCGCACCCGGCCGTTGCGCTCCGCCAGCTCCCGCACCTCCTGGTCGGGGCGGAGCGCGATGCCCTTCGCGGGCAGGCCGAGCTCCTCCACGAGCGGGCCGAGCGAGGCGAACTTCTCCCCGATGGCTGTGTAGTCCCGCTCCACCACCGTCAGGTTCGGCAGGGTCTCGCCGGGCACCGGTTCGCAGTCGCCGCGCTTCCAGTCCCGTACGACCCCGCCGGGCTGCGCCGTCTCGCCCGGGGTGTCGTGCTGCAGGGCGGTGGCGACCAGGTCCTTGCGTACGCCGAGGTGCCCGTCCGCCAACTCGCTGAGCCTGCGGGCGAGTCCGAGGAAAGTGTCGAAGTCGGTGCGCGCCTGCCACGGCGGGTCCACGGCCGGGGTGAAGGAGTGCACGTACGGGTGCATGTCCGTGGACGACAGGTCGTGCTTCTCGTACCAGGTCGCCGCGGGCAGCACCACGTCCGACAGGAGCGTGGACGAGGTCTGCCGGAAGTCCAGGGAGAGCAGCAGGTCCAACTTGCCCTCGGGCGCGTCCTCGTGCCACGTCACATCGCGCGGCCGCTGCTCCGGGTCGGCCTCCTCGGCGCGCAGCGAGGAGTGCGTGCCGAGCAGATGCTTGCTGAAGTACTCGGCGCCCTTCGCGGACGAGCCGAGCAGGTTGGCCCGCCACAGCGTCAGGACACGCGGCCAGTTCTCCGGCGCGTCCGGGTCCTCGCAGGCGAACTTGAGGGTGCCCGCCTTGAGTTCGGCCACCGTGTCGTCGACGCTCTGCTCACCCAGGTCGAGCGAGCTGCGGTCGAACGTCGGGTACGAGGGCATCCAGCCCATGCGCGCCGACTGGGCCAGACAGTCGGCGCCCGTCATGCCCGCGAAGCGGCCCTCGCCAAGGGGGGAGGCAAGCACGTCCGCGGCGAACCGGTCGTAGCGCCACTGGTCGGTGTTGAGGAACCAGTAGGCGGCGCCGATCATCTGGCGCGGCGGGCGCGACCAGTCGCCGCCGCCCGCGAGGGTCGCCCAGCCGGTGACCGGCCGGCACTTCTCCTGCCCGACGTAGTGCGCCCAGCCGCCGCCGTTGCGGCCCTGGCAGCCGGTGAGCTGGAGCAGGGCGAGGAAGCCGCGGTAGATGGTCTCGGAGTGGAACCAGTGGTTGGTGCCCGCGCCCATCAGGATCATGCAGCGGCCCCGCGACTTCTCCGCGGTGTGCGCGAACTCCCGGGCGATCTTCACGGCCTTCGCCGCGGGCACCGAGGTGTGCGCCTCCTGCCAGCCGGGCGTGCCGGGCGCCGATGCGTCCTCGTACGAGTCGGCCCAGTCGCCGGGCAGTCCGTCCCGGCCCACCCCGTACTGGGCGAGCAGCAGGTCGAAGACCGTGGTGACCAGGGGGCCTTCCTGGCTGCCGAGGCGGGTCGCGGGCACGCCGCGGCGCAGCACCTCGCCCCGGCCCTGCCCGTGCGTGCCGCCCTCCGTGTCGAAGCGGGGCAGCAGCACCTCGACCCCGGTGGCGACCTCCGTGCCGTGCAGCGACAGCTGCGGCGTGATCGAGCCGAGCTGCAGGTTCCACTTGCCCTTGCCGGACTCGGTCCAGCGGAACCCCAACGAGCCGTTGGGGACGGCCGGTTGACCGGTGTTCTCGTCCAGGACGACGGTCTTCCACTCGCCGCCCTCGCCGTCGTCGCCCAGGTCGGAGGAGCGCAGGAACTTGTGCGGGACGTACGCCCCGTCCTTCTCGGTCAGCGTCACCAGGAACGGCAGGTCGGTGAACTTGCGGACGTAGTCGTCGAAGAACTCCGTCTTCTTCTCGACGAAGAACTCCTTCAGGATCACGTGCCCCATCGCGATGGCGAGCGCCCCGTCCGTGCCGGGGTGCGGATGCAGCCACTCGTCGGCGAACTTCGCGTTGTCCGCGTAGTCCGGCGCCACCACCACGACCTTCTGCCCGCGATAGCGCGCCTCGGCCATCCAGTGCGCATCAGGTGTCCGTGTCACCGGGACGTTGGAGCCCCACATCATCAGATACGCGGCGTCCCACCAGTCACCCGACTCCGGTACGTCGGTCTGGTCACCGAAGACCTGCGGCGAGGCCACCGGCAGGTCCGCGTACCAGTCGTAGAACGACAGCATCGGGGCGCCGATGAGCGAGTGGAAACGGGCCCCGGCCGCGTGCGACACCATCGACATCGCCGGGATCGGGGAGAACCCGGCGATGCGGTCGGGACCGTACCGCTTGATGGTGTGGACGTGCGCCGCCGCCACGATCTCCTGCGCCTCGTCCCAGGTGGCGCGCACCAACCCGCCCTTGCCGCGCGCCTGTTGGTAGGTGCGCCGCCGCTCCGGGTCGTCCTGGATGTCGGCCCACGCAAGGACCGGGTCCTTGAGCCGCTGCTTCGCCTCGCGGTACAGGTCGAGCAGAACTCCGCGCACGTACGGGTAGCGGACCCGCGTCGGCGAGTACGTGTACCAGGAGAACGCGGCGCCGCGCGGGCAGCCGCGGGGCTCGTACTCGGGGCGGTCAGGGCCAACCGACGGATAGTCCGTCGCTTGCGTCTCCCACGTGATGATGCCGTCCTTGACGTACACCTTCCACCTGCACGAACCGGTGCAGTTCACCCCGTGCGTGGAGTTCACGACCTTGTCGTGGCTCCACCGGTCCCGGTAGAACGCGTCGGCCTGCCGACCGCCGACCAGCTCGATGCTGTGCAGGTCGGGCGCCGCCTGGCCCCGCCGGAAGAACTTGCCGGCGCGCAGCAGCGCGGCGCCCGGCTCCGTCACATGGTCGGTCACCGTCGAACTCCCTCGGTCCGTGCGCAGACGCGTTCAAGCGAACGTAAGCGCGATACCGGGCCGCTACACCTTCACGGGGTCCGTCCGTGGCCGCTGCTGCCGCACCCTTACCCGCGACGTAATCGACGCCCGCGCGGCCACCCGGCACAGTCGTCGTACCGGGCCCCGGGGCGGCGCACTCCGCTCCGGTGTCCGGCCCAAGCACCACTCGGACCGACACCCGTGAAGCCGTACGGAAGGAACCGACCATGTCGACCCAGCAGCTCACCGGATTCGCCCGCACCGGCGACCCGCAGACCGCCCTGCGCCGCTTCCTCGCCCTCGACGCCGTCGTCACCGGCGCCAACGGCCTCGCCTACGCCGCCGTCTCGGGGCCGCTCGGCAGGTTCCTCGGCATCGACCCTGGCCTGCTGATCGGCCTCGGGGTGGGGCTCGCGCTGTACGCCGCTGCCGTCGGTCTGCTCGCCGCCCGGCCCCGGCCGCCGGTGCTCGGGGTACGCGCCGTCATCGAGATCAACGCGGCCTGGGCGGTGCTCAGCGTCGTCGCGCTCGCCGCGTGGCTGGAGCCGAGCTCGCCGGGCGCCGTGTGGATCCCGCTGCAGGCCCTGGTCGTGGCCGCGTTCGCCGCCCTGCAGTACGCCGCTCTGCGGGGCGTGCGGGCGGGGGACGCCGTCAGGGCATGAGGTCCCGCAGGTGCTTGACCGTCGCCGGATCCGCCGGGAGCAGCGTCTCGATGGCGAGTTCGGCGACGGTCACGTCCATCGGGGTGTTGAACGTCGCGATGGACGACACGAAGGACAGCATCCGGCCCTCGTGCTCCACCCGGAGCGGCAGCGCGAAGAACGGCACCGGCGGCTCGTCCGCCTCCGGCACCTCACCGGGGTCCGCCACCGGGTACGCGGCGACCTCGTCGTACAGCGCGCGCAGCTCGTCCGAGCGGTGCAGGGCGATCTGGCGTTCCATCTGGTGCAGCAGATGCCCCCGCCACTCACCGAGATTGCGGATCTTGGGGGCGAGGCCCTCCGGGTGCAGGGTGAGCCGCATCGCGTTCAGCGGCGGCTCGAGGAGATGCTCCGGCACCCCGTCCATGAGCACGGCGAGCCCCCGGTTCGCGGCCACCACCTGGTACGTCGCGTCCACGACCAGGGCCGGGTACGGCTCGTACCCCTGAAGGAGCCGGTCGAGCCCGGCGCGCAGCCCGTCGAGGGACGGGTCGTCGAGCGGGGTCTCGGGGAAGCGCGGCGCGTACCCGGCGGCGAGCAGCAGTGCGTTGCGCTCCCGCACCGGTACGTCGAGGTGCTCGGCGAGGCGCAGCAGGAACTCCTCGCTGGGCCGGGACCGGCCGGTCTCCACGAAGCTGATGTGCCGGGCCGAGGAACCTGCGCGCAGGGCCAGCTCCAGTTGGCTGATCCGGCGCCGGCCCCGCCAGTCGCGCAGCAAGGGTCCGACTCCCTTGTCCGGTACGGGAGTTGGTGTTCGGCGGGCGCTGGTCATGGCAGGACGGTAGCCGATCCGGGAGCGGCCCGCTGTGGCAGGCTGACCGGGAGGGCGGCCCCAGCGCGTGCCTCGCGCATTCCCCGTACCGCTCTCAGGAAGGAACGCGGCCATGGCGCCCGCACCGCTGTCCCGGCAGGAGATCGACGACCGGCTCACCCGGCTTCCCGGCTGGACGCTCGACGAGGACAAGCTCACCCGCTCGTACCGGCTCGCCTCGCACACCGCGGCCACCGCGATGGTCGTGCACATCGCCCAGGTACAGGACGAGCTCGACCACCACTCGGACCTGACGCTCGGCTACAACACGGTCGTGCTCGCCGTGAACACGCACAGCGAGGGCGGGGCCGTCACCGAGAAGGACTTCGAGCTCGCGACCCGCGTGGAGGCGCTCGCGCCTGGGCACGGGGTGCGCTGAGCGGCGCGTGTCCGTGGCTCTCTTTTGCCGGAACCGCAACGGGATTCGCCGCCGCCGGGCCTGCGGTCGCACTCTGAACGTCTGCGTCGAGCAGTGATATCCGTACGAGGTTTGGGGCGATGGCATGGGCGAGCACGGGCACGGACAGGGGCACGGCGCGCACCGGGACGGGCACGGTGAGCGTGGCGGGCACAGTGGTCACGGGCACGATCACGGGCAGGCCGACTGGGGCGCCATGAGCGGGATGCTGGAGCGGCGGGCCGAGGCCTACGCCCCGATGACCGCCGACTTCATCGGGCAACTCCGCGCCGCGCACCCCGACCCGCGCCGCATCGTCGACGCGGGCAGCGGCCCCGGCGTGATCACCTGCGCGCTCGCCGAGGCCTTCCCGGACGCCCAGGTGGTCGCGGTGGACGGGGCCGAGGCACTCCTCGACGCGACCGCCGCACGTGCCGAACGCGCCGGGGTTGCGGACCGGGTCAGCACCCACCTCGCGGAACTCCCCGAGGGTCTGGCCGAGGTCGGGCAGGCCGACGTGATCTGGCTCGGCATGGCGCTGCACCACATCGGGGACCAGGGCGCGGCGCTCGCCGAGTTCGCCCGGCAGTTGGCGCCCGGCGGCACGCTCGTCCTGGTGGAGGGCGGGCTTCCGGTGCGGTATCTGCCGCGCGCCATCGGCATCGGCAGGCCCGGCCTGCAGGCGCGGCTCGACGCGGCCCACGAGAACTGGTTCGAGACGATGCGCGCCGACCTGCCGGGGGCCAAGGACGAGGTCGAGGACTGGGGCGCGCTGCTCACCGCCGCGGGGCTCACCCACGTCGAGTCCCGCACCCACCTGCTCGACCTGCCCGCCCCCGTGTCCGGGCAGGTCCGCGCGCACGTCACCGATGTGCTCGACCGCAAGCGCGGCGGCCTGGACGACGACATCGACGCCGACGACGCCGCCACCCTCGACCGGCTCCTCGACCCCGAAGACCCGGCGAGCCTGCACCACCGGCCGGATGTGTTCCTGCTCGCGGCCCAGACGGTGCACCTGGCGAAGAAGCCCTGACGGGCACGCACGCCGACCCTCCGTACGACAACAGCCGCCGCCCCTAAGAACAGGGCGGCGGCTGTCTGTCGTGCTGCGGCCGACCGCGAACTCAGGCCACGTCGAACGTCGCCGGGTCCGGGCCGAGGCGCTTGCCCTCGTCGAGGGCCGCGATGGCGCCCAGGTCCTCGTCGTCGAGCTCGAAGCCGAACACGTCGATGTTCTCCGCGATCCGGGACGGGGTCACGGACTTGGGGATCACGACGTTGCCCAGCTGGAGGTGCCAGCGGAGTACGACCTGCGCCGGGCTCTTGCCGTGCTTGCGCGCGATGGCCACGATCGTCGGGACATCGAGGAGGCCCTTGCCCTGGCCGAGCGGCGACCAGTCCTCGGTCACGATGCCGTGCCGCGCGTGCTCCGCCCGCGACTCGGCCTGCTGGAGCTGCGGGTGCAGCTCGATCTGGTTGACCGCCGGTACGACGGAGGTCTCGCCGATCAGCCGCCGCAGGTGCTCCGGCAGGAAGTTCGAGACACCGATGGCCTTCACACGGCCGTCGGCGTACAGCTTCTCGAAGGCCCGGTACGTGTCCACGTACGTGTCCCGGGACGGCAGCGGCCAGTGGATCAGGTACAGGTCGACGTAGTCGAGGCCGAGCTTGGCCACCGATTCGTCGAAGGCGCGCAGCGTCGCGTCGTGGCCCTGGTCGGAGTTCCACAGCTTGGTGGTGACGAACAGCTCGTCGCGGGCGATGCCGGAGGCGGCGAGTGCCTTGCCGGTGCCCTCCTCGTTGCCGTAGACCGCGGCCGTGTCGATGCTGCGGTAGCCGGCCTCCAGAGCGGTGCCGACGGCCCGCTCCGCCTCGTCGTCCGGCACCTGCCAGACGCCGAACCCGAGCTGGGGCATGGCGACGCCGTTGTTGAGGGTGATCGTGGGGACCTTGCTCACGAGCTCTCGATCCTTTGAGTGAGGGGTGGTACGCCCATCCTCAACGATCAGCCCTCCCTCGGCATTCCCGGTCTGGCCTGGCCGTTCGCCGGCACCGTGCCGAGGTACGCGTCTCGTACGCGCGCGTCGGCCCGTACCTGCGCGGGCGTGCCCTCCGCGAGGACCGTGCCCAGGTCGAGGACCACGACACGGGCGCACAGCTCCATCACGAACGCGACGTTGTGCTCGACGAGGAGCACCGCGCACCCCCGCTCGTCGGCGAGATGGCGCACCACGGCCGCCAACTGCGCCCGTTCGTCGGCCGCCATCCCGGACGCGGGCTCGTCCAGGAGCAGCACCCGTGGCGGGTCGGCGAGCGCCCTGGCCAGCTCGACCATGCGGGCCCGGCCCACCGGCAGGGCGCCCGCGTAGTCCGTGGCGAGCCCGTCGAGCCCGCACTCCGCGAGCACCTCGTCGGCCCGCGCGCGCCGGGCGCGTTCACGGCGGCGCCGGGTGGGCGCGGCAAGGACGTCCGCGGCGAGTCCGCCTCCGCCGCCGCGCCACTCCTGGGCGACGAGGAGGTTGTCGGCGACGGTGAGCTGGCCGAAGAGTTGCTGGCGTTGGAACGTGCGGCGCATTCCGTGCCGGGCGCGCCACACGGGGGAGCGGCGGGTGATGTCGGCGCCGTCGAGCAGGACGTGGCCGGAGTCGGGGCGGCGGATGCCCGAGACGACGTCGAACAGGGTGGTCTTGCCCGCGCCGTTGGGCCCGATCAGGCCGCACACCTCGCCGGGACGTACCTCGATCCGGGCGTCCCGCAGGGCGTGTACGCCGCCGAACCGGACGCCGATTCCGGAGGCTTCGAGTGCGTATCGGGTCATGGCCTGGTCGCCTCCGTCCGGTTGCCGGGTCCTGACGGCTGCGCCGCGATCCCCAGGTACGCCTCTGTCAGCCGGTCCGCCCGAACCTCGGCGCGCGGGCCGCACCACGAGACGCGGCCCTGGGACAGGTACGCCACCCGGTCCGCGACGCCCAGGATCTCGGCGGCCTTCTCCTCGACGAGCAGCAACGCCGTGCCCGCGTCGCGGAGTTCGGAGAGCAGCCGGAACACTTCGTCGACGACGCGGGGTGCGAGTCCGAGCGACGGTTCGTCGGCAATCAATACCTTCGGCGGGCGCTGCAACAGCGGGGCGAGGGCGAGGAGTTGCTGCTCGCCGCCGGAGAGTGAGCCCGCGGTGACGGTGCGGCGGGCGGCGAGCGCGGGGAATCTTCCGTACACCGCGTCGCGGTCGGTGCGGTCCGGCAGGTGCAGGGTGAGGTTCTCGTCGATGGTGAGTGCGGGGAAGATGCCGCGGCCCTCGGGGGCGAGGAGGACGCCCTCGCGGGAGCGGTGGACGGGGCTGTGGTGGGTGACGTCGCGTCCGGCGAGGTGCACTTGGCCGGTGCGGGGGGTGAGGAGGCCTGCCGCTACTCGGCAAGTCGTGGTCTTGCCCGCGCCGTTGGGGCCGAGGAGGGCGAGGATCTCGCCGGCTCTTACGGTGAGGTCCACTCCGTGGAGGACTTGGGTGCCGTCGTATCCGGCGTGCAGGTCGTGGAGGG
>NZ_JAAAHS010000749.1 GCF_009908195.1 Streptomyces boluensis
GTGGTGGGAGGGGTCGTATGGCGGCACGTATCAGCCAACGACCCGAGGGCCTGATCGGATGCGGTGCGGACACCGCCGATCCGGTCAGGCCCTCGCGTGGACCAGCGTCTTCGCCGGGATCAGGTACCTGCGAGCGGCATCGCCGCGGCCACCAGGCGGCCGTTCGCCGCGGCCTTGTCCAGGGCGTCGCGGAGCAGGTCCTCGCGCGGCTGGCGGCCGATGGTGCCGACCGGGGCGGCGAAGACCAGAACGGTGCCCAGCTTGGTCGCGGCGGTCCGCCAGCCGTCGGTGACCTGGAGCGGCTGGTGCGCCTGCCACCAGGCGACCGCGCCGGCGCTGCCGGGCTGGAGCACGGCGTGCAGCCGGCCCATGGCGAGCAGTACGGACCAGCCGGGCAGCGCGGCCGGGACCTCCTGGACCTGGCCGAGCGGCTGGAAGCCCTGCTCGGCCAGGAGCGCCAGGAAGTCGTCGCCGCCGCCGATGGAACCGGGGCGGGCGATCGGCCCGGTCGGCTCCACGACCAGGGCGGGATACAGCTCGTCGGCGAGCAGGACGAGTCCGCTGGTGACGCCGAGGACGGCCGGCTGGGGCGCGGCGCCGGCGGTGGCGGGTACGGCGGCGGCCGCCGGGCGCGGACCGGCGTCGGCCTCGCCGGTGATGGAACGCACGGCGCCCTGCAGCTGCTCCTCCGCGACCTGGACCACCTGGGAGGGCAGGCAGGTGGCGTGGGCGAAGGCGAGGACCGCGGTCTCGTCGCCGATGAACAGCACGGTGCTGGTGCGTTCCTGCCCGGAGTCGCCGGGGGTGCGGCAGGAGGTGCAGTCGTAGCTGCCCGGGGAGTTGTCACCGGCGAGCAGCCGGTCGGCCTCTTCGTCGCCGATCTCGGCGCGTACGTCGTCGCTGACGTCGAGCATGCGCGGCACGGGTGCTCCTAGGAGTTCGGTACGTCGTTCGGGGTGGGGGCGGGCC
>NZ_JAAAHS010000750.1 GCF_009908195.1 Streptomyces boluensis
CCCCCACCCCGCGTGGACCTCCCCCGGCGCATCGTCCGCGCCCTGCGCCACGCGGCCCCCGCGATCTACGGCTACGTCTGCGTACGCCTCTTCTGCCTCCTCGTCCTCTCCCTCTGGGCACACCGGCAGGGCCACGGCATCTGGCCGCTGCTAGCGAACGACTGGGACTCGTCCTGGTACGTGGGCATCGCGGAGAACGGCTACGCGCGCGAGCTGGGCACGGCGTACGACGCGAACAACCTGGCGTTCTTCCCGCTGTATCCGGTGGCGGTGCGGATGCTTTCGTGGCTGCTGCCCGGCTCGCCCGCCAGCGCGGGCCTGCTGCTAGCGGTGGTCGCGTCCCTCTTCGCGGCGTGGGGCGTCTTCGCGGTGGGCGACCGGCTGCACGGCCGCAGGGTGGGGGTGTTCCTCGCACTGCTGTGGGCGGCACTGCCGGTGGGCCTGGTCCAGTGGATGGGCTACACGGAGTCCCTGTTCACGGCGTTCGCGGCCTGGTCGCTGTACGCGTGCCTGACGGGCCGGTGGGTGTGGGCGGGCACGCTGGCGTCCCTTGCGGGGCTGACTCGGCCTACGGGGGTGGCGTTGGCGGCGGCGGTGTCCTTGGTCGCCCTGTTGTCCCTGCGCTCTCGCTTCTCGTGGCGCGTACTTGTGGGTGGGGCGCTGGCCCCGCTGGGCTGGCTGGCGTACGTGGGCTGGGTCGGCCTCCGACTCGGCCGCGCGGACGGCTACTTCGCGGTCCAGAAGCTGTGGCGCAACAACATCGACGGCGGCGTCGAGACGCTGCGCCGCCTCGACGACCACTTGATCGAGGACTCGACCCCGGAACTTTTCCTGATCATGGTCTGCGTAACGCTGATCGTCTCGACGCTGCTGTACGTACGCTGCGCGCTCGACCGCCAGCCACTGGTGCTGCTCGTCTTCACGGGTCTGCTGCTGGCGATCGTGCTGGGCAGCGGGGGCG
>NZ_JAAAHS010000751.1 GCF_009908195.1 Streptomyces boluensis
GGGGCCGGGGCTCGGCGCACCCCGGCCCCCGGCGCAGATCCGTCAGCCAAGGAGTCCCAGGACCTTGTTCGCGGCCTCGGCGATCGGCTGGCCGACCGCTCCGATCGTCGCGGCGATCGTGGCCACCGCGATCAGGGCGCGGCGGCGTTCCGGTACGGGGCTCGCGTCGGAGGCGATGACGGGCAGGGCGTCGTCGAGCACCTGGGCGCTCGCGGGCGCGACCGCCGGGTCACCTCGCAACGCGACGAGCAGGTCGGCCAGTTCGCGGCAGGACCGGCCGATGTCGGCCATCTGCCGCTTGTCGATACCGGTGTTGCCGGACCCGCCGTACATGTTGACGCTGTCGCCGTAGTGGTAGGAACCGCCGCCGCTCACTTGCGTACCCCCGTGTTGTTCTTTCCGCCGGCAATGTTCACGTTGTCGCCGTTGTGGTACCGCTTCGCGTCGACGCTCACGCTGTGCGCGTAGAAGGTCATGCCGGTGGCCGGGTTCTTGATGGCCTCGACCAGGGCGTCCCTGAGTGCCGGGATCTGTTCGCGCTGGGGCAGCGTCACGAGGGCGCTGGACGCGCTGGCCGTCTCGATCGCCAGTACGTGTTCGGTGGGCGCGGACCATTTCCGGATCAGGTCGACGACGAGGACGATCAGGACGATGACGGCCAAGGTGACCATCGAGTCCGCGTTGCCCGAGTCGCCGCTGTCGTAGTCGTCGTAACTGGACGAGCTGGACTCGTCGTTGGCGAGGGCGAGCAGGACGAACAGGACGCCGCAGACGCCGACCCACTTCAGGAAGCTGACGAACGCGGCCATGCGGTCGGGCTTCAGCAGGAAGGTGTGCACCCGCGTGATGTTGTGCAACGGATAGGCCGCCTCGCCGACCCAGAGCACATTCACGTCGACCCGGATCTCGACGTCCCCCCGGCTGAAGGCGGGTGGAGGTGGTGCGGGTGGCTTGGGCC
>NZ_JAAAHS010000752.1 GCF_009908195.1 Streptomyces boluensis
CTTGGTGCCCGGGGTCTTGGAACCCCCGCCGCCACCGCCTCCGCCACTCCCGCGTGCCGAGGGAGCAGACCGGGACCCGGAGTCCTCGCCCTCCGAATCGGCCTTCGCGCTCGCCTTGCTCTCCGGCTGCGGGGCCTCGTCCTTCGGCTTCTCCTTACGCGGTTCCTGCGCCCTCGGGCTCGGCTTCTCCGTACGGGATGGGGCAGGGGACTCCGCAGATGGTGATGAGCTCGAACTGTCGCTGTCCGGGCCCGAGTTGGCCGACGGGGCGTCCGAGGTGGAACCTGTCGACGGACTCGTACCGCCGCCCGCCGGCGCCTCGGACTCCGGTGCGGCCCCGTCCGAGCCCGTACCGCTCCCCGCGGCCTGGTCCTTGGGGCCCTTCGACTCCTGCGCGCCGGGAGACTCCTCGGCCTTCGCCGCTCCCTTGGCCCCCTCGTCGGCAGTCGCCTTATCGCCCTCGGCGCCCTGCTTGGCGCTCTCCGCCGGGGACTCCTTGGCCGACGTGTCCGAGCGGGCCTGCGCGGAGTCCTTGTCACCACCGCCCGAGGCCTTGTCGCCCGGTCCGCCCGCCGCGGCGGTGCCCTTCTCGTCCTTGGCGGCCTTCTCGGCCGTACCGCCGCCGGTCTCCTTCGAACGGTCCTTGGCCTCCTGCACGGTGGCCTCGGCGGCGGCCGGACCGGCCTTCGGGTCGTCGCCCAGCTTCGGGTCCTTGGAGGCGACCCCGGGTCCGGGCTTCGGCTCGGACTTCTGCTCGGGGTCGAGCTCGCTCTCCGTACGGCGGGACTGGTCGGCCGCCGACTCCTCGGAGCCCTCTACGGGCGGGGAGTCGTCGGTGCCAGGGTCGTTCTTCTCCGCCGCCGCCTCGCGCTCGGCGTCCTCCTCGTCCTCCTGGTCGCGCGCCGCGTGCACCTTGTCGGCCTTGGTCGGGGGCGGGGCCGAGAACGAAGGGG
>NZ_JAAAHS010000753.1 GCF_009908195.1 Streptomyces boluensis
GCCAAATCCGTGGCGCAGCCCTCCGGTGCCGCCCCGCACCGACAACGCACCGCCTCCTGGCGGGCGACCACACCTTGATCGTGGCCCGAGTCCTGACGGCGTCCGTGCCGAGCGCGGAGGGCGGTCCGCTGGCGTACTTCCGGGGCAGGTACCGGCAGTTGGGGTGGGGCCGGGCCCGGCTACCGTGGCGCCCTCGTACGAGAGATCGATCTACGGGGGAGAGCTAGTGACAAGCTGGCGGGGACGGTTGGCGTGTGCTGTGGCGGTAGTTGTGCTGGCGAGTGGGTGCGGCGCGAGCCCTGACGACGAACCCTGGAAGGCCGTCGGGGACCCCAAGGCCCCTGGCGTGGATGGCACCGCCGACCCCGAACGCGTCTTCAGCGACGCCCAGTTGGCGAAACACCTGGCACTTTCGGAGACGTTCGGCAAGGGCGCCAAGGGCCGCGTGCATGAGGGGGAGTTCAACACGGATCCGGGCGCACGGGGCTTGGACTGGGACGGGTGCGAGCTGGACCCCGAAGCGCAGCCGTGGGGCAGGTACATGCGGGAACTCGATTCGTACCGGGGAGCCAGCGCCCGGCAGACGGCGGTCAAGTGGGCGAAGCCGGAGGACAAGACGGACCCGTACACGGGCCCCGAGGTGGAGGTCACCCAGTCCCTGATCTCGCTGTCCACCAAGGACGCCAAGCGCTACCTCGAGCTCCAGCGCGACATCTACACGTACTGCCCGGCGTTCGGCTACAACCTCGAGACGGGCACCGCCACGGAGTACAACGAGGTCGAGCGCCTGGAGGGCGTGGGCGACGCGGCGCTCCTGGAGTCGACGGAGGTCGTGCAGGACCTCATGGAGAGCAAGTCCGACGTCCCGCGGTTCTACACCGTCGAGGCCCGCGTCGGCGGCGTGATCATCCGCGTCGGCGAGGGCGACAGAAAAGAGGCGATCGCCTGGGCGG
>NZ_JAAAHS010000754.1 GCF_009908195.1 Streptomyces boluensis
GGTCAACTGGGAGGCCAGCCACGTCGGTACGTTGCCGAGCAGCCGGAAGAGACGGGTCGCCTCGGCACGCAGCCGGGCGGCCACCTCCGGTTCCGGCTCCGCCTCGGCGAGCGAGGTGAGCGCCGGGGCCGTACCCACCAGGAAGCCCAGCTCCTCACGGATCCGCAGGGACTCGGCGAAGCCGTGCCTGGCCTCCGCCAACTCCCCTTCGCGCAGGGCGAGTCCGGCCAGATGGCGCCAGGTGGAGGAGAGCAGCAGCTGATCGCCGTGGGCGGTGGCACCCGCGTGCGCCCGGCGGTACGCGGCCTTCGCCGCCTGCGGGGAGTCGGCGAGGTGCTCGGAGATCAGGCCGCGCCGGTAGTCGAGCAGGGGGCGCGGAGGTGCGCCGGGGGCGATCAGGGCGGCGGCCCGGCCGAGCGCGGAGCGGGCCTCGTCGGCGCGGTCCCGTACGCCGAGGACCGTTGCGGCGTACGCCAGTTGACCGCGCTCACAGGCGGCCGCGCCGCGCTCCTCGTCCGTACCGGCGAGCGCCTCGGCGGCGCGCAGGGCGTCCTCGGCGTCGCTCCAGCCCTGCTCGGTGAAGAGGCAGCGTTCCACGAGGAGCGCGGTGCGCTGGAGCGCGGCGGCCGGACTGTTGTCGGGGGCGAGCAGTGCCGCCGCGTCGGTCCAGCAGCCGCGGGAGCGCAGCCTCCAGACCGCGGTCTGGACTGCGGATGCCCGAGCACTTGGTGCGGGTGCGGACACGGAACCAGAACCAGACATGGCGGTGTCCGCCACATTCCCCTCCCCGGAGCGCGCGTATTGAGCTGTGGCCCGCATCTCAGCACGGAACCCTGCGGGGCGCCAAGGGGGTGGGTGAAGGAATTCACAAACTCGCGGTTTTCCGCACCTCGGAAACACACTTCCAAAACTGGGCTTCTGGGGCCCCGGCCAGCGCACCCCCGACC
>NZ_JAAAHS010000755.1 GCF_009908195.1 Streptomyces boluensis
CCCCGAACCAGCGCTCCACCGGCGCCATGAACTCCGGGTCCCTGGTGCGCACCCGGGCGCCCAGCGGCCCCGTCACCCAGTGCGGCAGGCCCCCGTTCTCCCACTCCCCGCAGGCGTACGGGCCCGGCCGCACGATCGCCCACAGGCCCGCCTCGGCCACCGCGTCCAGGAACCGGCCCACCGCCGCCACATCGCGCGGCTCACCGGGACGCGGCTCGTGCAGGTTCCAAGGGACGTACGTCTCCACGCAGTTGAGGCCCATCGCCCGCAGCATCGCGAGCCGGTGCCCCCACTGCGCCTCGTGCACCCGGAAGTAGTGCAGCGCACCGGAGAGCAGCCGCACCGGCCGGCCGTCCAGCTCGAAGTCCTCGTCCCCCACGACAAACTCGCCCACCGGCGGTCCCGCCTCTCCCTCACACACAGTCACGCACAAGTGGGGCCCACCCTCACCCCTGGCGGGCAGCCGGTCCATGGACAAAGATCAAGCCTGATTGGACGCAAGGCGTCCGCATCGAAGGCACAGCCGCCGGGCGAAAGGGGCAACACGGCATGTATCACACGTGGATGCGGTACTTCACGCCCAGTCCCGCCCACCACCGGCTCGGCCTCGTCTGCCTCGGCGTCGGACTCCAGCACGGCACCCTGCCCACCGTCGGGCCCCGCACCCTCGACCACCACGTCGCCATCGTCATCAGCGCGGGCACCGGCTGGTACCAGGGCCCCGACGGCCGCCGCGTACCCGTCACCGCGCCCGCCCTGCTCTGGATCATCCCCGGCGTACCGCACCACTACGGCGCCGACCCCGACCACGGCTGGGACGAGTCCTTCGTCGACTTCACAGGCCCCGCCACCACCACGTACACCGAACTCGGCTTCATCGAACCCGAACGCCCCGTCATCCCCCTCTCCGACGCCGCCGCCCCCCGCGC
>NZ_JAAAHS010000756.1 GCF_009908195.1 Streptomyces boluensis
AGTCGGAGGAGTCGGTCGGCGTGGGGGTGGAGGAGTCCATGGACGCACCATATGAGCCAACCGAGTTGACGGTCAGGCGGCTTCGGTAGCTTTGACGGCTTCCGTCGCCCCGGGCGCAGCCGCTCGAAGCGCCCGGTAGCGGCGCAGTACGACACGGGCCGTGCGCGGGTGGTCCGCCAGCGGGGCGGCGACCGTCCAGGCGCCGGCGTGGTCGAGCGCCTGGGTGAAGCGGCCGGGCGCGAGCAGGTGCGTGGCGATGGCGACCCTGCGGTGGCCCGAGGCGCGCAGCCGCTCCACGGCCTCCGGCACGGTCGGCCCGGTCGACGAGCAGTACGCGGGCAGCACCGGCACCGGCACCGGCACCGCGCCCCGCTCCGCGCCCAGCAGAGCGCGGAGTTGGGCGGCCGCCGTACGCGCCCCCTCGTTGCCGCCCGGTCGTGACGAGCCCGCGGTGGCCAGGACCACCGCGTCGGCCCGGCCGCCCGCCCGGCCCTCGGCCTGCCGCAACCTGCCGTACAGGGCCAGCGCCACCTCCCGCTCCCCGCTCAGGCCCGCGGTGAACGCGCAGCTCAGCCGCCGGGGTGCGGCCAGCTCCGCGGGGATGTCGACGGTGCGGTGGAAGCCGTCGCCGAGCAGCAGCGGTACGACCACGGCGCGGCCGCGACCCGCCTCCGCGAGCGCGTCGAGCACCTGCCCGAGCGAGGGCCGCTGCACATCCAAGTGCCCGACGACCGGCCGCACTTCACCCGTCGCCTCGACGGCCGCACACAGCCGCCCCACGGTCGCGGCCGCCTCGGGTACGGCACTTCCGTGCACGGCGAGGACGAGTGCGGGGGAGTCGGGAGAGGTGGGGGAGTCGGGGGAGGAGGTCATGTTCCCGGC
>NZ_JAAAHS010000757.1 GCF_009908195.1 Streptomyces boluensis
GGGCTCACCAGGGCATGGCGACGCCGCCGTTCGGTCGGAGGATCTGGCCGGTCGTGAACGCGGCGGCGTCCGAGGCCAGATGCAGCACCGCGTGCGCGACATCCTCGGGCGTGCCCACCCGGCCGAGCGGCGACATCCGGGACATCAGGGCCTCGGTGTGCGTCTGCACCTCGTTGTTGTTGTGCCGCTCGGTCATCGGCGTACGGATCCAGCCCGGCGCCACCGCGTTGACGCGGATACCGTGCGAACCCACCTCGGTGGCCAGGGTCTTGGTGAGCTGGACGACGGCGGCCTTCGCGGCGCCGTAGCAGAGCAGGCCAGGGCCGCCGGTGTCCACGGCGCCCGACGCCATGGTGACGAGAGAGCCGGGTCGACCCGCCGCGATCATCGCCTTGGCGGCCGCTTGGCAGGCGTACAGCACGCCCTTGAAGTTGATGGCGAGCACCCGGTCCAGGTCCTCGTCCGTGGTCTCCAGGACCGGGCTGCTGTGCATGATCCCGGCGACGGCGGCCAGTACGTCCAGGCCGTCGGCCCGCTCCGCCGCCAGGATCGCCGACTCGACCTGGGCGCGGTCGGAGACGTCGACGGTGTGGGTGCGGGCGGTGCCCCCGGCGTCCTTGATGGCGGTGGCCGTCTCGTGCAGTCCCTGTGCGTCGCGGTCCGCGCAGTGCACGACGGCACCCGCTTCGGCGAGCAGTACGGCACTCGCGCGGCCGATGCCGCTCGCGGCGCCGGTGACGAACGCGGTGCGGCCGGTGAGGTCGTAGGCGGTACGTGCGGATATCGGCATGACGCGACCGTACGAGGGTGTCTGACGGTGCGTCAATTGGTTGGCGGGGGACGGGATTTGCTGGGTTCCGCGAGTGGTGGGGGCCG
>NZ_JAAAHS010000758.1 GCF_009908195.1 Streptomyces boluensis
CATGAGGACTTCTCCGTGGCCTTGATCACCGTCTTGCGGAGCGTGACCGCCAGCCGGTCGGCGAGGCCGTGCGCCTCGTGGCCGAGGCCGGACTGGGCGGGTGCGGTGGTGGCGCCGGGCTTCATGGCCTCGTCGGCGGACTGCGGTTCGGTGACCTCGCGGCCGTCGGCCCAGCCGGAGACCGCGTACACGATCACCGGGGCGTCGGTGCGGACCGAGACGGTCCAGCTGGCGCGCTGTGCGTCGCCGAACCCGGCGGCGAGGGTGCCCTTCTTCGCGTACGGCCGGGGCATCAGGTCGTCGCGCCGGTCGAGGCCCTCCTCGGTGAAGCGGGTGCGCAGGGCGCCCATGGAGGCGGCGTCGGCCTTGGTGAACAGCATGCCGACTGTGGTGACGTGGCTGCGGGTCGTGTCGGTGTACGTGGCGCGCAACAGCCGTTCGCAGCCCACGGGTTGGAGTGCCTTGCGAAGCAGCGGGTCGAGGGCGCTCTTGCAGTTGGTGTCGGGCGCGACGGCTATCCGGGTCCATACGCGGTCGGCGCCGCCTGGGCCTGCGCCGTCGCCCTTGACGCGGGGCGGGAAGAGGGTGTCGACCGGCTCGTTGTGCCAGGCCTGGCCCGTGGCGGTGTAGAGGGCCTCGGCGCTGGGGGCGCCGTCGGCCTCGCCGGTGAGCCAACTCCCGGTCACCGCACCGCCGATGAGCCCGAGGCCGAGCACCAGGCAGGCGGCGACGGCGGCGACCCTGGCCCTGCTGCGCGACGGTACGGGGCGCAGCAGTGTGGTGCGGTCGTCGAAGGCCATCGGGCGCCCGAAGTGCAGGGGCGGGCCCGCGCCGGGCTGCGGGGTGAGGTCGACGGAGCCCACGGG
>NZ_JAAAHS010000076.1 GCF_009908195.1 Streptomyces boluensis
GGGGGCGGGAGTTCCAGCAAGTGAGGAAGGTCCCTGATGCGCCTTGTCACCTACTCGATGGGTGTCTCGCTCGACGGGTACGTCGTCGGGCCTGACGGTGACTTCAGGTGGACCGCGCCCGACGCGGAGGTCTTCCGCTTCGTCACCGACGAGGTCCGCGAGGTCGGCGTACATCTGCTCGGGCGGCGGCTGTACGAGACGATGCTGTACTGGGAGACCGCCGATCAGGACCCCTCGCTCGACGACTCGATGCTCGAATGGGCCGCGCTCTGGAAGGCGTTGCCGAAGGTGGTGTTCTCCACGACGCTGTCGGCCGTGCGGGGCAATGCCCGGCCGGCCTCCGGCGGGCTCGCGGATGAGATCGAGCGGCTGCGGGCCGGGCCCGGTGAGGGGCACATCGCGATCGGCGGAGCGACCCTCGCCGCCGAGGCGGCCGCGCTGGGGCTGATCGACGAGTACCGGGCCAGGGTCTACCCGGTCCTGGTCGGCGGCGGCCTCCCGTTCTTTCCCCGCGGCGGGCGCCGGGTGGACCTCGAACTCGTCGAGACCCGCACTGTCAGCTCGAACGTCGTCTACCTGCGCTATCGCGTGCCGCGCTGAACTCATCCCACTTGAACCCGACTTGGGCGTGCACCACCCGCCAAGGCCTCCTCACGCCGCCTGCGACCAGATAGGCAGTTGCTCTTGAGCCGCGCTCCCAGCAATCTGGTCACCGCAGTACGAACTCACGGAGAGATCCCCGCGTTGTCACCTGACCCGAGCACCGTCCACCCCCTGCCCGAGCACGAGCGGGTGGTATTCCTCAAGCCACTGGTCCACGGGTCCAACGTCGAGGCGGGTGACTTCACCTACTACGACGACCCCGACGGCGCGACCGACTTCGTGCGGCGCAACGTGCTGTACGCGTACGGTCCGGAGCGGCTGGTCATCGGCAAGTACTGCGCGATCGCGACCGGCACCCGCTTCCTGATGGCGGGCGCCGCCCACCCGTCGATGGGGGTGTCCACCTTCCCGTTCACCATGTTCGGCGGGGAGTGGACCGAGCGGACTCTCGACCTCGTCACCGACATGCCGAGCCGAGGCGACACGGTGGTCGGCAACGACGTGTGGTTCGGATACGGAGCCACCGTCATGCCGGGCGTACGGATCGGCGACGGCGCGGTGATCGCGGCCGGGGCGATGGTCACTGCCGAAGGGTTGGGGCAGCAGCAGCGGTGATGCGCTGATCTGTTGGGGAGTACGCGGTCCCCGACCCGACCCGAACCAACACCACCGAGCAACCGAGCAACTGAACAGAAGGAACACCCCATGAAATACGCCCTCGTGATCTTCGAGACGGATGCGTCGCGCGCCCTGATCAAGGCCGACCGCGTCGCCTACCGCAAGGCGTACGAGACCTGGATCGGCGAGCTCGCGGCCGCGGGCAAGCTGGCGGGCGGCGACGCCCTGGAGACCGAGCAGCAAGGCCCCGTCACCGTGCGCAAGGCCGCGGACGGTTCTCCGGTGGTGACCGAAGGGCCCGTGCACGGCGGCGAGGAGACCCTCGGCGGCTGGTTCGTGCTGGAGGTGGCCGACCACGCCGAGGCCGTCGACGTGGCCCGCGGCTTCCCCGCCCCGGAGGCGCTGGAGCTCCGGCCGATCCTCGAATCCGCCTGAGAGTTTGAGAGTCCGGTACGGCGCGCCGTACCGGGACCTCAACACCCCGCCCCCACACAGGAGTTGATGTGACACCGCCGTCATCGGTGAGTTACCGGCCGCTGGCCGGGCCGGAGGAGATCGAACTCTTCCGCCGGCTCTCCTACGTCCTCGACCACGAACTGACCGAGGACTTCGCCGTCGGCTGCCGTCGGCCCGAGTGGACCTGGGTCGCCCTGGACGGCGACCGGCTCCTCGCCCGGCTCGCCTGGTGGACGAAACCGGGCGGTGACGTCCCGCTGCAGTTCGACTTCTTCGACGTCGACGACACGCTGCCCCCGGCCGACCGCCACGAGATCGGGCTGCGGCTTTTCGAGACGGCGAAGGCGGCCGTCTTCCCGGCCGGGGCCGAACTGCCGGAGTACGGCCGCTTCGTACCGCCCGACTGGCGCGAGGACCCCGCGTCCCGCGAGGTGGTCGAGTCCCGCACGCGCGTCCTGGAGAGCACGGGCGCGCGGCTGCTCGTCGAGCGTCTGCGGTTGCAGTGGACCCCGTCGTCCCCGCTCCCGGAGCCCAAGGGCCGCCTCGTCTTCCGTCCGGTGGCCGACCGTGCGGATCTCCTCGGCCTGATGACCCCGGTCATGGAGGGCACCCTCGACGCGCACGGCCAGGCTGATCTGGCCTCCGGCCTGAGCCCGCGCGAGGCGGCGGAACGCCATTACGACGAGGAGTTCGCCAAGTACACGAGCCCGCACGACTGGTGGCGTATCGCCGAACTCCCCGACGGGGGCGGCCCGGTGGGCTTCGTGGTGCCGGCCCGCAACACCTACCACCCGATCATCGCGTACATCGGTGTCCTGCCGGCGCACCGCGGCAACGGCTACATCGACGAGATCCTCGCCGAGGGCACCCGTGTCCTGGCTGCCGCGGGCGTCGACCGGATCAGGGCGGCGACGGACCTCGGCAACGTACCCATGGCGAAGGCCTTCGCCCGCGCCGGATACGTCAACTTCGAACGCGCCCTCAACCTGGTCTGGGACTGAGCCTGTTCCTGCGGGCGGTCCGCGGTCGAAGGTCGCGGCCGGGCGTTGTCAGTGCCCTCCAGTAGCCTTCCGGCCAGTCACACACCACCCGGAAGGACCCAGAGAGTTGACCGACGCGGCCGCGTTCCCCCTGCCTTTCACCGTTGCCCACTCGATGCCGACGGAGCTGCCCAGAACCCGGCGGGAGCTGGAGATGATCCAGTGCAGCGCCCACATCCGGTCGAAGCCGGAGTGGTCCGCGAAGTTGCAGGACCCCGAGATCGTCGCCAGGTGGACGCGGGAAGCGGCCGACCAGGGCATGACCGAGGCGCAGATACGGTACGTGCTGGCCGAACTCGCCTACTACGCCGGGCTGTTGGACGCGCGTACGGGCATCGAGGTGTCCGCCGTCGACGGCGTGTGGCAGTCGGACGCGCTGGTCGACGACGCGCTCAGGTCCCGGCTGCGTGCGGCGGTCCGGGTCCTTGAAGAGGTCCCCGAAGCCGAGCGGGACTGGCATCCGGGGTCCGACGGGCAGGTCCTTGACCTGGTGCACCCCTCGCTGTTCTGCAACGTACGTGAGGTGAGCGGCGGACCCGAGCGGGCGTGGGCGAGCCCGGTGGACAAGAGCTGGACGAAGTACCAGTTCTCGGAGAAGTTCCAGTGGCTGCCCACGGACGTCGAGGTCGGTGCCGACGGCGAGGTCTCCTTCCTCTCGTACGTCAACAACGTCCACCCCGTCGAGCACCGTGAACTCGCCGCTGTGCTACCGGAGTTGTTCGGCCGAGTGCTCCCGCTTTTCGAGAACGTACTCACCGATCTCCGGCACCCGAAGCCCCTGCGGATCGAGGTGGATCCGTACTCCTGGTACGACAGCAGCGAGCCGGTAGAGCCCGACGGCGACGACGAGGACGAGTACGCCGCGTACGCGGAAGCCAGGGACGACTGGTGGGCCAACCGCCGCGCGGACGTCCCGGACGCCCCGGAGTTCAGCGCTCCCGAGGCCCCCGATGACACCGCCCGGGTCGGCCTGCGCGGCCGGCGTCTCCAGGTCATCGCGAAGCTCGCCACCATCCAACTCACCCCGGACAAGCCCGAGTACGCCGGAGGTTCCTGGCATGTCGAGGGGATGATGAACGAGCGGATCGTGTCGACCGCCATCTACTACTGGGACAGCGAGAACATCACCGAGAGCCGGCTGAGCTTCCGGACCGCGGTCGACGACCCGGACTACGAGCAGAACGACGACGCCGGGGTGAGCGACGTCTACGGCCTGGACAACGAGGACCCGCTGAACCAGGTCCTCGGTTCGGCTGAGACGCCGTCGGGCCGCTGCCTGGCGTTCCCGAACATCCTGCAGCACCGCGTCGGTTCGTTCCGCCTCGCCGACGCCACGCGCCCCGGCCACCGCAAGATCCTCGCGTTCTTCCTGATCGACCCGTCGCAGCGGATCGTCTCGACCTCCGACATACCGCCGCAGCAGCCGTGGGCCGACACCTCGACCATGACGCTGAAGCAGGCCGAGGAGTACCGCGAACAGCTCATGCACGAGCGCAAGTTCTTCGTCGACGAGCACAACGAGCAGCTCTACGAGCGGGAGTTCTCCCTCTGCGAGCACTGAGCCACACCGTGCGGGCGGGGGAAGTACGGCATCCGCTACGGTGACGCGTTCGGTGATCGACGAGCCTGGGGGACTGCAGCGGTGGACGGACGGCAAGTGGTGGGGGCGCTGGCGGCGTTGGTCGCGGTCGTGGGTCTGGCCGGGTGCGGTGGCGGGGACCGGCCCGGCGAGGGTGGTCCGGACGTGCTCCCGAAGCCCACCGCCGTACGGACGAGCCCGCCCGCCGGGCCCGACCTCACGACGCCCACCGGGCCGGCCACCGCGCCCGGCCAGGACGACGCCCTCTCGTCCCAACAGGTCTTCACCGGCGAGGAGTTGAAGAAGGCGCTACTGCCGGACTCCGCCTTCGGCCGGAACCTGGAGCCGGGCGAGGCGCACACCACGCCCTTCGAGAGCGACCGTGAGAAGCGGCGCAGCGAGTGGGGGTTCTGCCTCGACGCCGCGCCCGACGAGGACCCGGACTGGCTGGGTCAGGGCGCGTACCGAGGCGCGATCACGACGGCCGTGTCGATGTACATCGACCGCAAGGCCAACGAAGGGCACGCGGTGGCCGAGCAGACGCTCACGTCGCTGCCCCTCGCCTCGGCCCGTGAACTGATGCGTGTCGAGCGGGACATCAGGGAGCACTGCCCGTCCTTCGCCTCCGACGCGGAAGCCGGTTCGGCCAGTGAGGAGTACGAGGTGGAGTCGGTGGACGGGATCGGGGACGAGGCGTTCCTGGAGACCCACACACTGAACTGGGAGGGCGAGCACACCTCGTACACCTTGCACGTCCGGGTCGGCGGTGTGCTGCTCACCTTCTCGGACGGCGAGGGCGCGGACCGCGACCACACCTTCGCGTGGGGCGCTCAGCTGGCCCGGCACGTGGGCACCACTCTGTACCCCTGACCGCCGCCGGACCCTCTCCTCAACTTCCCGCTCCCCGGCGTGATTTGTCACTGTTCCGCAACAGAGGTGAACCATGGCGCCGGACGTTCCGTATAGCCCGGTGCGGTGTGCGTGTCCCGAGGCACGCCCGTACCGCGGATACGGACCGGACGAGGAGAGGTACGGCCATGGCCGACGGCAACATCAGGATCAGCCCGGACGAGATGCGTGAGGCTTCCACCTGGCTGAAGACGCAGAAGGAACTGATGCAGCAGAGCCTGCACGAGGCCAACACCAAGATGGAGGAGATGGTCGAGGCCGCCTACGCCACCCCGGGCTCCGAGACCAAGTTCCGGCCGTTCTGGGAGGAGTACAAGAACGGCACCCAGGAGGCCATCGAAGGGCTGCAGGGCGTCAGCGAGTTCATCCAGCAGGTCGCCGACGCGTTCGTCGACACGGACGGCCAGACGTCCGGCGCCATCGGCTGACTTCTCGACCGCGGCCGGGTCCCGTGGCGTCACGGCGCCAGGGGACCCGGCCGGTTCGAGGAGGGAAAGGGAAAGAGGGAGGGAGAGGGACGCCATGTCGCGCATTCACATCCCGGTCGACGAACTCACCGACACGATGGACGCGTTGAAGGACATCCGCGCCCGGATCGACAAGACCGCGAGGCTGGACAACGTCGGCTCGGAGGACGATGTGGGCGACTCCGGTCTCGCCTCGGCCGTCAACGGCTTCGACAGCGCGTGGTCGGCCGGCCACGAACGGGTCCAGGAGAACGTGGACACGTTCAAGGACGCCGCGCAGGGAATCGTCGACAACTTCACGGCCACGGACGACGAGGCTGGGAAGGCGCTCGATGAATCCAAATGAGGCACAGGACGGGAACGGCCGGCCGCGGCTGCTGCCCTCCGACGAACGACCGCAGGGCGCCCCGGCGCGCTACACCCTGAAGTACCCGTCCACCTGGTCGCACCTCGACCTCGACCCGAACACCAGGGATGTCGCCCTCCGGCGGCAGATCGAGGAGCAGGCGGAGAGCTTGCGGGCGAAGGGCAAGGACGTGTCCCGCGAGGTGGTGGACGAGATGATCCGGACGTCCCGCAGGAGCGCCCGCGAGGCGTACGCGCAAGGCGCTCTGCAGGTCGCATCGCTGGTCGTGTTCCTCGCGGACGGCAGCCCGCTGTCCGCCACGGCCATGGTGCTGCGGACCCGTATCCCCGAGGACGAGTCGACGGACCTGGCGGAGCTGATGCTGGCCGGGGGGATGCAGGTCAACAGGACGTCGCCCGGCCGGGGTTCGGAGCTGAACCGCGTCCACATCATGGAGCTGCCCGAGGTGGGCAGCGTGGGGCGGATGACCTCCCTCGAGGACTTCGACTACAAGGGGCCGGCGCCCGTCCGCACCGCCGTGCACCAGGTCGTGATCCCCGTGCCGTCGAGCCGGGACCTGATGGCGCTCGTCAGCACGACCCCCAACATCAACATGGCCGAGAAGTTCTTCGAGGTGTTCGACGCCATCGCCGGGACCTTCCGGTTCCACGACGCCGAGGACCCCGGGACGCCCGAGGCTTCGCCGTCGAGTGAGGGAAGCGAGGTCGGGGCATGACACGGCCACCGCTGGCCGACTGGGAGTCGGTGTTCGGCCTCTCGGAGGACCCGACACCCGGCGACCCCGAGGTCCTCGAACAGCTCGCCTCGCAGTACGGGACCGTCTCCGAGGACGCCCTGTCCGCCCACTCCGTCGTCTCCCGGGTGGACTCGAACGAGCTGGGCGAGGGCGAGTCCATGGAGAAGCTGCGGAGCAAACTCAGCGACCTGCCCAAGCAGATGGGCAAGCTCCAGACCTCGTACGAGATGGCTTCCGGCGCGATCCTGAAGTACGCCGACCGCCTGCGGGAGAGCCAGCACCAGGCGGACCGGGCCCTCGACAAGGGCCGTGACGCGAAGGAGAAGCTGGACGCGGCCATCCTGGTCGCGGCCTCGGCGACCGCCCATGTGGAGGGCCTCGACAACGCGGAGACCCCGCCGCCCGACGACGAGGAGGCCCGCGGCAGCGCCCGGCGTGCGATGGCCGACGCGAAACAGGCGGAGGCCGAGGCCTCGCAGTCCGTCGAGTCGGCGGAGGCGGAGCTCGAAGCGGCCCGGCTGCTCGCCGTCGACGCGCAGGAGATCCGTACCTCCGACGCGGCCCTGGCCAAGCGGGAGTTGGAGGAGGCCGAGGACGAGGCGGTCGACGCGAAGGCCTGGTGGGAGAAGATCGGGGACTGGCTCAACCTGGCGTTCTCCGTCGTCGGCGCCATTCTCGGCGTCGTCGCCATGCTCGTCACCGGTCCCATCGCCGCTCTGGTCATCGGCGGGCTCTCCGTCCTCTTCGGAGTCGGGGCGGTGGTCCTCTCGATCGTGAAGGGGGCGCAGACCGGGGAATGGGATGTCTTCGGCATCGTCACGGGAATCGTGGGGGTCGTCCTGGGCGGGTTCGCCCTCGCGATCGGCAAGGGCATCAGCGCCATCGGCAAGGTCGGTCTTGGGCAATGGTTCAAGAACCTGTTCTGGTTCGTGCCGGCCGCGCAGGCGGAGAGCTACGAGTTCCAGATGTTCAACGCCCTGGGTGAAGTCATCCAGACCATCGCGCACGTCCCCAAGCCGGCCCTGTCGAAGCTGGACACCGTCATCAGCGGGCTCGGGCTCATCCTCAGCGTCGGCGGCTTCATCTACTCGATCGTCGACGCCTTCGACAAGGCGGACGGCGGCAAGGTGCACACGGCGCCGGCATGAGGGCTCCCGCCAGCCACGCCTGAGGGCCCCCGCCGATGTCGGCGGGGGCCCTCAACTCGTCCTTACAGGCGGTCAGTTCACGTCGGCGTCGGCGTCGGCGCCGGCCCCGGAACCGATCACTGTCTCCGGCACCTGCACCGTGCGAAGCACCCCGTCCGCGAGGTGCAGGATCGCCCTGCCCGTACGGGCCGCGCCCAGCCGGCTGCGGGGCACCTTGACGCCGATCAGCTCGCCGTCGCTCATGTTCTGCGGCTTCAGGAGCAGACCGCACCGGTTCCGGCGGGCCTCGGCGTGCCAGCCGGAGAACCCGGAGGAGAGCCGGTCGGTCTGTCCGGCGATGACCAGGCCGCGGCCGGTCTCCGCACCGGTCTTGGCGATCTGGGTGAGGACCGGCTCCGCCTTCGTCTTGAGCAGCAGATCGGCGTCGTCGAGCAGCACCACCACCCCGTCCGGCGCCGAGGCGAGAGCCGCCTCCAACGCGTCCGGAGCGATGTCCGCTTCGTCGAACACGGCGAGCACACCGGGCCGCCCGGCGAGGTCCCGCAGCGGGGACCGTGCGGGCGCCCCGATGACGACGGACGTCCCGGCCGAGAGCAGGGACAGCGCGAGCGTCACCAGGACCGTACTGCGTCCCGAACGGGCCGGGCCCGCGACGAGGAACGTCGGCGTCAGGGCGAAGTCCGGCCCGTAGGCGGCGAGTTCGTCACCGCCGACACCGGCGAGCGCCAGGCGCGGCCGCGGCTCCCGTACGTACGCGGCGGCGTCCGCGTAACCGATCCGGTCCGGCAGGGTGTCGACGCGGAACGGGCGGGTGCGGGCGGGCAGTGCGGCGGCCCGCTCCCGGCACTCGGCGGCGATCCCCTGGAGCGCCGCGGCCTGGGCCTGGCCGCCCGGATCGTCGGTGAGCAGCGCGATCTGCACTTCCGCCTTGTCGGCGGCGCGCAGGGCCCGGCCCGGCGGGATCTCCTCGGGCACGTTCCGCTGGGTCACGCCGATCATGCCGTACTCGGACTTGTCGTTGAGCTTGAGGACCAGCTTGTCCTCGGTGGAGTTGCCGACGCGGCTGGAGAACAGCGCCCGGTCACCGCTCATGATCAGGTGGATGCCCGCACTGGCTCCGTCCCGCAGCAGCGCGAGCACCGCGTTGAGCAGGTTGCCCGCGTCGTACTCGCCGAGGGTCTTGTCGAAGACCTCCCAGCGGTCGAGGAACACCACGATGTGCGGGGGCCGTTCGTCCTCCGGCAGGGCGCGCCGGAGTTCCGGCAGGTCGGCGCTGCCGCGGGCGGCGAGCAGCTCCTGACGGCGCCCGAGCTCCGCCGTGAGCCGGGCGAGCAGCCGGGCCACCCGGTCGGGCTGGGTGCGCTGCGTGACGGCGCCGCAGTGCGGCAGGCCCTCCATGGCGAGCAGCGCGCCGTTGCCGCAGTCGATGCCGTACATGTGCAGCTGGGCGGGGGAGTGGGCGCGGGCCAGGGTGCCGGCGATGGTGCGCAGCGTCTGCGACCTGCCCTGCCGCGGGGAGCCGACGATGTGCAGGTGCCCCAGGGTGGCCGGGTCGATCACAAGGGCGCGGCGCGCCTGCTCGGCGGGCAGGTCCACGACGCCGTACGCGACGGGCGCGAGGTCGTACCCGGCGGCGGCCGGTGCGGGCGGCAGCTCGCCGACGACCAGGCGCTGCGGCAGCGGCGCCAGCCACGGGCTGTGCTGGGCGGGGATACCGAGTTCACGGTCGGCGCCGCGGATCGCCTCGACGAGGTCGTTGAGGTCGGTCTCGGCCTCGTTCCCGGCACGCACGGCACGGCGCGGCCGCGGCGGCAGCGGCTGGCCGAGCTGGTCCCAGCCGACCACGACGGCCCGCGGCTCCGGCAGCGCGGCCGAGGACGCGCCGGGCCTGCGGCCACCCACCCGGCCGGTCTGGAACGGTACGAGGGAGTTCTGGCCGAGCCGTACGAAGGCGCGGCCCGGGTTGCTCTGCGAAATCCCGGCCGCGTCCGAGGAGTTGAGGACGTCCTGGCTCTCGCTGGAGTCCGTCACCCGCAGCGCGATCCGCAGGTTGGTGTTGGCGCGGATCTCGGAGGAGACGACACCGCTGGGGCGCTGGGTGGCGAGGATCAGGTGGATGCCGAGGCTGCGCCCCCGCTGCGCGATGTTGACCAGGCCCTTCACGAAGTCGGGCAGGTCCCGCACCATCGACGCGAACTCGTCGATGACGATGAGGAGTCGGGGCATCGGCGGGCGGCCCGCGGCGGGCTCCCGGTCGAGGAGGTCGACGTAGTCCTCGATGTCCTTGGCGCCCGCCGCGGCGAGGATGTGCTCGCGCCGGGTGAGTTCCGCGGTGAGGGAGACCAGGGCGCGCTGGACGAGATGCGCGTCCAGGTCGGTGACCATGCCGACGGTGTGCGGGAGTCGGACACAGTCCTTGAACGCCGAGCCGCCCTTGTAGTCGACGAGGACGAACGTCATCGCGTCCGGCCGGTTCGCCACCGCGAGCGAGGCCACGAGCGTCTGGAGGAGCTCGGACTTGCCGGAGCCGGTGGTACCGGCGACCAGGCCGTGCGGGCCGTCCCGGCGCAGGTCCAGGTAGAACGGACCGTCGAGGGAGACGCCGACGGCGGCGCGGGTGGAGCGACCGCCGGCCTGCCAGCGGGCGCGGATGTCATGGGCCTGCGGCGGGTCGAGGGCAAGCACGTCCAACAGGCGTGCGGAGCCCGGGAGTACGGCGGCCTCCTCGTCCGAGCCGCCCGGGTCGCGCAGCGGCCCCAGGGCGCGGGCCAGGGAGCGGCACCAGTCGAGCGAGACGAGGTCGGGCCGGATACCGGTGACGGTGCCCGCCCCGGAGCGGCCCGCCCGCAGGGTGCCGCCGGGCTCCTCGGCGACGACGGCCTGGCACTCCTCGGGCAGCAGCCGCTCCTCGGTGTCCAGGCAGATCGCCCGGACACCGACGGCGGGCCCGTCGCGCAGGATCTGCACGATGCCGGGCAGCGAGCGCAGCCTCCGGGCGCCGTCGAGCACCACGAGCACATCGGGTTCCTGGACCGCGTTCCGCTTGTCCGTCCGGCCGCGGCGCTCCGCGATCAGCGCCGTGAGTTCCGCGACCCGGCGCGCGGAGGTCTCGGTTCCGGCGCCGATGCTGGCCAGGGTGTCACCGGACTTCTTCCGTACGTGCGGCAGCCAGCGCATCCACGCCCAGCGGTCCCGGTCGCCGCCGCCCGCAGTCAGCAGGTGGATCTGCAGGTCGCGCGGGCTGTGCAGGACGGCGGCCTGGGCGACGGCCCAGCGCGCCACCGCGTGCGCGGCCTCCCCGGTACCGGCGATGCCGAGGACGTCGTGCTCGCGCAGCGGCACGGTCACCGGCACGTCGAGCGCGGTCCACGGATCCTGGCGCCGGTGCTCGTCCTTGGTGGGGTCGCGGAGTACGACATCGGAGGGCTGGTCGGCGGTGCCGACCCGCAGTTCGAGGAAGTCCGCGTCCGACGTGCGGCGTTCCCACAGGCGACGGCGCGGGCCGACGGCCGTGAGGATGACATCGGCCGGGTCGGGGAAGCCGCGGCGGCGCGCGGTGCGCTCCGCCTCGAGGGCCTGCTGCGCGTCGCCCTCGATGCGCTCCTTCTTCTCCTTGTACGCGGCCAGCGCCTCGGCGTACGACTGGCGCCCGCCGCGCCGGTTCATCAGGTAGTTGCCCAGGACGGCCACCGGGGAGAGCAGCCCGAAAAGCAGCATCGAGGGCCGCTGGAAGATCGTCGCTCCGGCCACGGCCATCACCAGCGGAACCGCCGCGGCGATCCACGGCAGGCTCCGATGGGCGGGCGGCTGCGGCGGCGAAGGCAGCGTGAACCGTGTACTCGCCTCGGCGGGACGCAGCCGCGGCGGCCGGTTGTAGTCCCGCCCGGTGCCGTCCTCGGAGGGTTCGAGAGCCGCGTCCGGCCGCTGCGAAAGCGACAGTTCAAGCAGACAGCCGCCTACGAGGAGCTGCGCGCCGGGGGCCCAGGCCACGTCCCCCTCGATGTCCTCACGGTCCAACTGCAGTGCCCCCGCCCGCCGTTCGGCACCGTCCGGGACGATACGGCAGCGTCCGCGCGGGCCGACCTGGAGCGTGGCGTACGGCTGCGAGGGGGACTGGCGGAGCACCTGCGGGGTGCCGTCGTGCGCGAGGCCGACGCGGTAGTCGCCGATGTCGAGCCGGTGCACAGCGCCCGCGCCCCGCCCGCCGACCGCACGGACCTCGACGAGCCCCGCGGGCTCGGCCAGTTGCGCCACGGGCGGCCGGCTGAGCCCCACGACGGCAGCGTGATGGAGCGGCGCGTCCCGCAACAGCATGCCGGCGGGCAGCAGCCGGCCGTCCGCGTACAACCCCGACCCGTCCGGCGGCAGCGGGATGCCGCCCGCCTCGGCCAGCGCACGCGCGACAGCACCCACGGTGGTGTCGGGGTCGGCGTCGAGGTGGACGTCGAACGCGTCCCCGCCTCCCTCGACCACGGTCAACATCAACGACACAGGACGTCCTCCAGCTGGGCGTGATTGCGGGGGCCGCGGGGGCGCCGCACGGCGGTTCCGGGCCACTGCTGTGACCTACGGACCGGACGCCGGAACGGTTCACCCCGCCCGCGCGGGACGGTCTGTGGGGCGGTGCGGTGTGTGGGGCGGTGCGGTCTGTGTGTGGGGGCGTTGTGAACCATCCGCCGCCGCGGCCCGTAGTGCCCATCGGACGCAGGCCGCGGCCGCGGAACGCGCCCGTTCACGATCGCCCCGGTTTCCGGTGCCGAGGCGGCCCGACAAGGAGTCAGAAGATGATCTGGTACGTCGCTCTGGCAGTGGTGCTGGGGCTGGCGCTGATCGGTGCGGTGGTCGCGCTGATCGTCACCGAGCAGCGGAACCGCCCGCCGAAACCCGTCGTCGCTTCCGCCGCCGTCGTGGAACGGGAGGCGCTCGACGTCATCGACGCGGGACTGCGACGCCTCACGGGCGAATGCCTGCGCTCCGGCCGGGCCCTGCCCGACCTGTACGGCGTCGTCTACTCGGGGGAGCGGATCGACCTGCTGCTCGCCGGTACGGAGGACAGCGCGCCCGAGCCGTGGACCGCCGAGGCGGACGGCGAACGCTGGACCGCGACCCGCGAGGCGCTGGAGCGGCCGGGACCCGAGGGCGAACCGGCGCTCCCCTTCGCGCTGACCGTCACGGTGGGCACGTCCGGGCCCGACCGGGCGCTCGTCGACTTGTCCAGGTCAGGGTCGACCGTCTCCGTGGCGGGCCCCGACGAGGAGGTACGCCGCTGGGCGCGGGCCGTCGTCACCGAGGTGCTGACCGGTCCCGTGGGCGGCCTTGCCGAGGTCACCCTGGTGGGTTCGCTGGCCACGGACGCGACCCTGAACGGTGCCGGGCTTCGCTCCTCGCGGCTCTACACCGCGGCCAGCCTGGAGGAAGGGCTGTCCAGGACCTCCGGCGCACCGGTCGCCCCGGCGGGCGGGTCGGCCGACGTGACGCAGATCTTCCGGCTCATCGAGGGCCGCAGCCAGTTGGCCGTGGAGGGGGAGGCGCCGCACCTGTTCGTGGTGGACGCCTCCCAACTCCCCAGGCGAGAAGGGGCACTTGAGGCGCTGCGGTCCGGGGACGCGGTGCTCGTCCTCGGTGACGCGCCCGCCGCATGGCGCTGGCGGGCCGGTGCCGACGGTTCGCTCGACACCGGCCCGCTCGGTCTCGACATCGACCGGCACGCGGGACGCCTCGGGTGAGGCTCGGCGTGCCGGTCGTGCGGGTGCCGGTCGTGAGGGTGCCGGGCGCGCTGAGGGTGCGGCTCAGGCGGCGTCCCGGCCCCTTTCCTCCGGCTCCCACAGGTCGAGGCCACGGTCGTTCAGCGCCCGGCGCAGGGCACGGGCCGCGTAGTACGTACGGGACTTGACGGTGCCGGGAGGTACGCCGAGCACGGCGGCCGTCTGGTTCACGCTCCGGCCCATGTAGTGCACGTGCAGGAGGACTTCACGCTGCATGGGACGGAGGTCCCGCAA
The DNA here is from genome assembly GCF_009908195.1 of Streptomyces boluensis. Lineage (GTDB taxonomy): Bacteria > Actinomycetota > Actinomycetes > Streptomycetales > Streptomycetaceae > Streptomyces > Streptomyces boluensis. The sequence goes on from NZ_JAAAHS010000076.1 coordinate 13,923, forward strand.
CGCCTCCGTCACCACGTGGGCGGTGAGGACACGGTCGACTCCGTCGGACACCGGGAGGTGGGTGAGTTCCGGGTCGCCGGTCTCGGGCGGCCGGGCCTGGCGGGCCCGGTGCCCGTCTATGACGAGGTTGCGCAGCACGGTGAACAGCCAGGGGCGCATGGACTCGGCGGCCTGGCCGAACTCGTCCGCGTGGCGCCAGGCGCGGATCGCGAGCTCCTGCAGTACGTCCTCGGCGCGGTGCCAGTCACCTTCGAGGCGCGCGGCGAACTGCAGCAACGCGCTTCCGTGACAGTCGTAGAGGGTCCGCAGGAACTCCTCGTGGTCGAGTCGCCGGGGCCGACGGGGTATTTCGGCTCCGGGGGTCCGGTGGAGCGGTTCGCTCCCCCGGACCTGGCGGGGTACGCGGTCTTCGGGTGAAACCGTGGCCGACAAGGGCCTGTTCCTCTCCGGTCGTTCTATGAGGGGTGACGGACAACGGCCGGCGGTGGCAGGGCCGAGCGCGTGGCGGCACGGTCGGCCTTGAATACCGAGGTCATTTACGGGCGGGGCCCGACGGCCGTGGTCACTTCGGTTCTTCGGCGGCGAGGGAAGAGACCTCGTCCGCGCTCAACTCGCGTTCGTAGGCGTGCACATCGGCGATGTCGCCGTTCCAGAAGTCGGCCGGGCGTCCGCTGCTCTTGCCGCGCCCGATCACGAGGCTGCCCGGCTCCTGCGGGCGCACGGACGTCTTGCGCTCGCCGGCCGGTGCGCCGTCGACGTAGATCCGCATCGTCTTCTCGCTCTGGCTGTAGGTGCCGACGAGGTGGTACCAGCGGCCGATCTCGGGCTTGCCGGTGGACTCGGCGAGCGTCCGGGTGCCCGGGAAGCTGAAGGCGAACCGCTGGTCGGAGCCGGAGTACTGGAGGAAGAAGGTGCTCAGCCTGGGGCCGTCCTGGGAGACCGCCGTGCGGAAGCCCTGGTCGGTGTGGAGCCGCACCCGGGCCGCGACGGAGTAGTCCTTCTTCGCCGTGTCGAGGACCGGGATCCCCACGTTGGCGCCGCCGCCGTCGCCGTTCAGGCTGAGAGCGCCGCCGTTCGGCCCGTCCTCCGCCCACTCGACGAGGTCGTTGGGCACGGCGTCGCGCTCACCGGCTCGGGCCGTCCCCGAACCGTGCAGCGGCCACCAGCCGTCGCCCGCAAGCGACTTGGCGGTGTCGCCGCCACCCTCCGACGAGCCGGGCTTTCCGCTGTCCGAGGCCTGTTCGTCGGACGACTCCCAGGTTACGATCCCGAAAACGGCGAACCCCAGTGCGATGGTCAGCACGGCGATCAAGGACAAAAGTGACCATCTGCGCGTCATGATCTCCCCATAAAGATGAAGCGGAACAAAGCTTTCATCTGTAGATCACGGATGGCCGCCGGTTCTGGTTCACCGTTGAACCGTAATCGGCCTGATTCGTGTGCCCGCGGTACGTGCGGACCTTCCCGTGGACGGGGCATGGTCGTCGCCCTTCTGGTGAGACACGGAAGCGGTGGAGCCGTGCGCCGCACCCTAGGAGCGTGCCCGTGCGATGTGCCAAGGGTGTTGCGGCTTCTGCGTTTCGGCCAGGTATGGCCAGTAACTCCCCGTGCGCGCAGGCCTGTTGAGGGTCGGCGCGGGTGTCGGGCCTCAGGCCTCAGGTGTCGCGGGGCGCTGGAGCGCGATCATCGCCGCGTCGTCGCTCAGGTGGCCGCCGACATGGCGCAGCAGGTCGCGCTGGAGGCGGCGCAGGAAGCTGTCGGGGTCGGGCTCGGTCCAGCCGGTGACGCGTTCGGTGAGCGGGTAGAACGTGCCGGTCGAGTCGCGGGCCTCGGTGACGCCGTCCGTGTACAGGAGCAGAAGGTCTCCGGGCTCGAAGGGGAAGCGGTCCACGTGGTAGCGGGGGCGGGCCAGTTCGCCCAGGCCCAGTGGGGGCGCGGGTTGGCGGGCGTGCATCGTCGTCGGGCGTCCTTCGCGCAGGACGAGCGGTGGCGGGTGCCCGCAGGCGATCATCTCGACATGGCCGCCGCGGTCGGGGATGTCCAGGACGACAGCGGTGATGAACGTTTCCCCGGAGCGGTCCGTCTCGCCCGGCTCCGCCAGGTCCCAGCACACGCTCCCGTCGAGGTACGTCACCAGCTCGCCCAGGCTCGCCTGCCGGTGCGCCGCGGCACGGAACGCGCCGAGCAGCAGCGCCGCGTCGCCGACCGCGGTCATCCCCTTGCCCCGCACGTCCCCGACGATCAGGCGGGTGCCGGAAGCGGTGCGCGCCGCCGCGTACAGGTCACCGCCGATCTGCGCCTCCGCCTCGGCGGCGAGGTAGCGGGAGGCGACGCGCAGCGGCCCGAGGTGCTGGGGCAGGGGCGGCAGGACGACGCGCTGGGCGGTCTCGGACACGAACCGCACCTGGGTCAGCTCCCGGTCGCGGCGCTCCCGCACCGCGCAGAAGACCACGAGGCTTGCTCCGACCAGGATCAGGGCGATGATCTGCGCCTGGTGGTTGGCCGAGAACAACTCGTCCGGGTCGCGCAGCACCCCGATCGTGGCCTGCGCGGCCACCGCGAGCGCGGCGACGAGGCCCACCGTCCAGGGCCCGCCGAACGACGCGGTGATCGCCGGGGCGGCGACGAGGAGCGGGCCCAGATGAATGTCGGGCGGCGCGAGAACGTCGATCACGGTCACCGCGACGATCCACGCGACCGGGACGGCCACCCACGCGCGTCCCGCACGCACCGACCGGCGAAGTCCTGTGAGGTGCTGCGACACCCCTCATCTCTACACCGGCCCTGCCCGGCCCGCACCGGCAGAGCTGCTGGGCGGGCCGGGTACGGAACGGTCCGCTAGTCGTAGTACGCGTCGTACTGCTGTTGCTGCTGCTGGGCCTGGTACGCGTCGTCCTGCGCCTGCTGGGACCGGCGGGCGTCGTCCTGGGCCTGCTGGGCGCGGTGCGCGTCGTCCTGGGCCTGCTGGTGCGCGGCCCGCTCCTCCTCTTCCCGGCGCCGACGGCGACGGGCCTCCTCCTCTTCGTCCCTGCGGCGGCGAGCGGCTGCCTCGTTGTCGCTGAACTCGCTGGACATGGCGACTCCTTCGCGGTTGTACTCCCGTCCAGCGTGGGGATCCGGCTCCATGAACGCCAGACCGCGTGACCAGGGCGGAGGGCGCGTCACCGCAACCCCGAGATGCGGAACACCGTCCGGGCCGTCTCGCCCTCGACCCGCCGGGACAGCTCCCGTACCGCCGTCGCCCCGCAGAGCAGCAGGCCCCGCTCGGCGGAGACGCGGGCGCCCTCGTCGAAGAGGTGCCAGAGGTCCGGGTGGCGGGTCAGCACGTCCGGGTCGAGTTCGACGTGCCCTCCGTGGGCGTCCCGGAGCAGCAGACGGCGTGAGACTCCGTCCACCCAGCGGACGGCGACCAGCGCGTCGGTGCGCACCCAGCGCGTCCGCAGCAGCCCGCGCGTGGCCAGCCACCCAGGGCCCGCCGTGACCCGGGGCGGAAGGAGCACGACAAAGAGCAGTGCACCGAGCCCGGTCCACAGTCCGCTACGGGGGACGGTGAGCCCACCGGCGAACACGTCCACGAGCAGCAGCAGTACGAGGAGCAGACCCGCGCAGAGGGCGGCGTCGCGGCACTCGTCGCCCCAATCGTGCGCGTGGGCAAGGGAGTTGGGGGCGGATTCGGGTCCCGTTGACGCGGCTGAGGGGCTTCCCATACCTCCCGAGGCTAGGAACACCGACCCCCGCCGGCGGCGGCCTTGGCGGTTTGCTGACGCCGCGCAGACGTGACCTTGACCCCCGAGGGTGACCCCGTGGCCTCCACCACCGCCGTCAGGGACGCGTACGGAACGCGGCCCGTGGCGCGAAGGACCCGTAAGGGCCGGGAGACCGGGGGCGGCGGCGGACGGAGCCTGAGCGGACCCGTTCCTGAAGGAGTACGCGTACATGTCCGTCCTGACCGCCGAGTCCGGCACCGCACCCGCCGCAGAGGAACCGCCGGACAGCGGCGAACGGCACCGGCTCACCGCCGTGACCGGGCTCGCCGCGCTCTCCCTCGACGCGATGGCGTCCGTGGCGTACGGGCCGGAGGCGATCGTCCTCGTACTCGCCGCGGCCGGGGGAGCGGGCCTCGGGTTCACGCTCCCCGTCACGCTCGCCATCGCCGGTCTGCTCGCCGTCCTCGTCGCCTCCTACCGGCAGGTGATCGCCGCGTTCCCGGACGGCGGCGGCTCCTATGCCGTGGCCGAACGGCACTTGGGCCGGCGCACGAGCCTGGTCGCCGCCGCCTCCCTCGTACTCGACTACGTACTGAACGTCGCCGTCGCCGTCACCGCCGGTGTCGCCGCGCTGACCTCCGCCTTCCCCGAGCTGTACGGCGACCGCCTGGCCATCTGCCTCGGGGTGCTCGTGCTCGTCACGGCCGTGAACCTGCGCGGCATCGTCGAGTCCGCGAAGGTGTTCATCGCGCCCACCGCCGTGTTCATCGCCGCGGTCCTCACGCTGATCGCCGTCGGCCTGTTCCGGGACGGCCCCGTGTCCACCGCGGCCGCCGACGGCCGGGCCGCCGCGCTCGCGGACAACGCCACGACGGTGGGTGCGCTGCTCCTCCTCAAGGCCTTCGCGTCCGGCTGCTCGGCGCTCACCGGCGTCGAGGCCATCGCGAACGCCGTGCCCGCGTTCCGTGAGCCGCGTGCCCGACGGGCCAAGGACGCGGAGGTCGCCCTCGGGGTGCTCCTCGGCCTGATGCTGGTCGGCCTCGCGGTGCTGATCTCCCGCTTCGGCCTGCGTCCGGTCGAGGGCGTCACCGTCCTCGCCCAGCTCGCGGACGCCACCCTCGGCCACAACTGGGCTTTCTACGTCGTCCAGTTCGCGACGATGCTCCTGCTCGCCCTGTCCGCGAACACCTCCTTCGGCGGTCTGCCGGTCCTGCTCAAGCTGCTCGCCCGGGACAACTGCCTGCCGCACGTCTTCGCCCTCAAGGCCGACCGGCAGGTGCACCGGCACGGGGTGCTCGCGCTCGCCGTCGTATCGGCCGCGCTCCTGGTGTTCTCCGGCGGCGACACCAACACCCTCGTACCGCTGTTCGCGATCGGCGTCTTCGTCGGCTTCACCCTCGCCCAGACCGGCATGGTGCTGCACTGGCACCGCGAGCGCGGCCCGAAGTGGGCGGCCAAGGCGGTCCTCAACGGGCTCGGCGCGCTGCTCACCGGCGTGAGCGCGGTCGTCGTGACCGCGACCAAGTTCCACGACGGCGCCTGGCTGATCGTGGTCGCGCTGCCGCTCCTGATGCTCGCCTTCGAGACCGTGCACCGCGCGTACGCGCACATCGGTGAGCGGCTCGGCCTCGGCCGCGTGCCCGAACTCCCGCGCGGCGACCGCTCGTTGGTGATCGTGCCGGTCGGCGGCCTGTCGAAGCTGACCCGTGAGGCGCTGAACGCGGCGGTCTCGCTCGGCGACGAGGTGCGCGCCGTGACCGTGACCTTCGACGAGCCCGACGACCGCGAGGCCGCGGCCGCCCTGATGCGCGACTGGGAGCTGTGGAACCCGGGCGTCGACCTGGTCGAGCTCAGATCCCGGCACCGCACCGTGGGGCGTCCCGTCGCCGCGTACGTACGGAAGATCCACACCTACCGTCCGGGCACCCGCGTCACCGTCCTCATCCCCGAGGCGGAGCCGGCCCACGTCTGGCAGCGGATCCTGCAGAACCAGCGGGGAGCGGTCGTCGCGCACGCCGTGCGCCGGGACACGGACGCGGTGATCTGCCGCCTCCGCTTCCGGCTGCGCTGACGCCCGCTCCGGGGCGTACCCCGGCCGCCTGAGGGTGCCCCGTCCGCGTCCACCACGCGCCTGCCGCGCCACCTTTTCGCAGGTCAGCCACGGATTGGCTACGGCGGCGTATGGGCCTCGTCAAGAGCGTGCGGTGCGCCGTATGGGAGCCGTCAACGGGGCTCGTAGGGGGTCACCGGAAGGGTTTTCCTCTACTCGGCAGAGCAATCGGGCGACCGAGCAATCAGTCGACCGGGCAATCCATCTCATCCATCCACGTCCTTCAGGAGCTCACGATGGCCGATCTGGCCTTCGTCGTCACCACGATCGCGGTCTTCGCGCTGGTGGCCCTTGTCGCCAAGGGGGTGACCAAGCTGTGACCGCCGAGAACGTCGTCGGAATCGTCGTGGCCGTCGCCCTCCTCGGCTACCTCGTCCTCGCCCTCGTCAAGCCGGAGAGGTTCTGAGGCCCGCAAATGACTCCTGAACTCGCCGGTGTGCTCCAGCTGCTCGTGCTCATAGCGGCTCTGGCGCTCGTCTACCGGCCCCTCGGTGACCACATGGCCCGGGTCTACTCCTCCGACCGCCACCTGCGCGTGGAGAAGTGGATCTACAAGGCCATCGGCGCCAACCCGAACGCCGAGATGCGCTGGCCCGCCTACCTGCGCGGCGTCCTCGCCTTCTCCGCTGTGGGTGTGATCTTCCTCTATCTGCTGCAGCGGCTGCAGGGTGTGCTGCCCGGCTCGCTCGGCTTCGTGTCGATCGACCCGGACCAGGCGTTCAACACGGCCGCGTCGTTCGTGGCGAACACCAACTGGCAGTCGTACTACGGCGAGCAGGCCATGGGCCACGTCGTGCAGACCGGTGGGCTCGCGGTGCAGAACTTCGTGTCGGCGGCCGTCGGCATGGCGGTCGCGGTCGCTCTCGTACGGGGCTTCGCGAGGTCCCGTACCGGTGAACTCGGCAACTTCTGGGCCGACTTGGTGCGTGGCGTCGTACGGATCCTGCTGCCGATCGCGGTGCTCGGCGCGATCGTCCTGGTCGCCTGCGGCGTCATCCAGAACTTCGCCGGGATCCACGAGGTCGGCCAGTTCTTGAATGAGCACAGCGCGGGTGGTTCGCAGCAGTGGCAGGGCGGCGCCTACGCCTCGCAGGAGGTCATCAAGGAGCTGGGCACCAACGGCGGCGGCCTTGCCAACGCCAACTCCGCCCACCCCTTCGAGAACCCGAACCCGTTCTCCAACCTCTTCGAGATCTTCCTGATCCTGCTCATCCCGTTCGCGCTGACCCGGACCTTCGGCAAGATGGTCGGCTCGGTCAAGCAGGGCTACGCGATCCTCGGCACGATGGCCGTCATCTGGATCACCTTCACGGCCCTGATGATGTGGACCGAATTCGCGGGCAGGGGCGAGGCGTTCGAGATCGCCGGCGGTGCGATGGAGGGCAAGGAGACCCGCTTCGGCATCGCAGGCTCCGCGATCTTCTCGGTCGCCACCACACTCACCTCGACCGGCGCGGTCAACTCCTTCCACTCCTCCAACACCGGCTTCGGCGGCGGCCTCAACCTGCTCGGCATGCAGCTCGGCGAGATCGCGCCCGGCGGTGTCGGCTCCGGCCTCTACGGCATGCTGATCATGGCGATCATCGCGGTGTTCATCGCCGGCCTGATGGTCGGCCGTACGCCGGAGTACCTGGGCAAGAAGATCGGCACCCGCGAGATCAAGTTCGCCGCCTGCTACATCCTCATCACCCCGGCCCTCGTCCTCGGCTTCACCGCGGCCGCGATGGCCCTGGACACCCCCGCCGACTCGATGACCAACTCGGGCGCGCACGGCTTCTCCGAGATCCTGTACGCGTACACCTCGGGCGCCAACAACAACGGCTCCGCGTTCGCCGGTCTCAACGCCGACACGCAGTGGTTCAACAGCACCATCGGCATCGCCATGCTGCTCGGCCGGTTCCTGCCCATGGTGTTCGTGCTCGCCCTGGCCGGTTCGCTGGCCGAACAGCGGCCCATCCCGGCCACCGCGGGCACCCTGCGTACCGAGAAGCCGCTGTTCACCGGCCTGGTCGCGGGCACCATCCTGATCGTCACCGGCCTGACGTACTTCCCCGCTCTGGCCCTCGGCCCGCTCGCGGAAGGACTCGCGGCATGAGCAACGACCTCAAGAAACCGCAGGAGCCCGGCACCATGTCCACGGACACCCCGACCAGGGCCCCGCACAGCGACGTGCCCACCGGTCACAAGCAGGACACCGGCAAGGTGGGGGCGGGCCTCTTCGACCCCGCCCAGCTGGTCAAGTCCCTTCCGGACGCGGTCCGCAAGCTGCACCCCAAGGTCATGGTCAAGTCCCCGGTCATGTTCGTGGTCCTGGTCGGCTCGGTGGTCACCACCGTGCTCGCCGCCCTGAACCCCGGCGACTGGTTCGGCTGGGCCATCACCGCCTGGCTCTGGCTCACCACACTCTTCGCCAACCTGGCGGAGGCGGTCGCGGAGGGCCGCGGCAAGGCCCAGGCCGACACCCTGCGCAAGGCCAAGACCGACACGGTGGCCCGCCGCCTCGTCGGCCCGAACGAGGAACGCGTCCCCGGCACCGATCTGCGCATCGGCGACCTCGTGGTGTGCGAGGCGGGCGACATCATCCCCGGCGACGGTGACGTGGTCGAGGGCGTGGCCTCCGTCGACGAGTCGGCGATCACCGGTGAATCCGCCCCCGTCATCCGGGAGTCGGGCGGCGACCGCTCGGCCGTCACCGGTGGCACCAAGGTGCTCTCCGACCGCATCGTCATCAAGATCATGACGAAGCCCGGCGAGACGTTCATCGACCGCATGATCAACCTGGTCGAGGGCGCCGCCCGGCAGAAGACGCCCAACGAGATCGCCCTGAACATCCTGCTCGCCTCGCTGACCATCGTCTTCCTGCTCGCGGTCGTGACCCTGAAGCCCTTCGCGATCTACGCGGGCGCCGACGACCAGACCTCACTGATCGTCCTCACCGCCCTGCTCGTCTGCCTGATCCCGACGACGATCGGCGCACTGCTCTCCGCCATCGGCATCGCGGGCATGGACCGCCTGGTGCAGCGCAACGTACTGGCCATGTCCGGCAGGGCAGTTGAAGCCGCCGGTGACGTGTCGACGCTGCTGCTCGACAAGACCGGCACCATCACCCTCGGCAACCGCCAGGCCGCCGAGTTCGTGCCGGTACGCGGCACGACGGCCGCCGAACTCGCCGACGCCGCGCAGTTGTCCTCGCTGGCCGACGAGACGCCCGAGGGCCGCTCGATCGTGGTCCTCGCGAAGGAGAAGTACGGCCTTCGTGAGCGTCACCAGGGAGAGCTGACCGGAGCCGAGTGGGTCCCGTTCACGGCGCAGACCCGCATGTCGGGCGTGGACGTGGACGGCCGCAAGGTCCGTAAGGGCGCGACCGGTTCGGTCATCGCCTGGGTCAAGGAACGTGGGGGCGAGGTCGCCGAGGATGCGCGGGAACTCAACGACCGGATTTCACAGGCTGGTGGCACGCCGCTGCTTGTGGCTCTGGAAGACGCTGACGGAGCCCGGGTCCTCGGGGTGATCCACCTCAAGGACGTCGTCAAGGAGGGCATGCGCGAGCGGTTCGTGGAGCTGCGCCGTATGGGCATCAAGACGGTCATGATCACGGGCGACAACCCGCTGACGGCCAAGGCCATCGCCGAGGAGGCGGGCGTCGACGACTTCCTCGCGGAGGCGACGCCCGAGGACAAGATGGCGCTGATCCGGAGCGAGCAGGCGGGCGGCAAACTCGTCGCGATGACCGGCGACGGCACCAACGACGCGCCCGCGCTCGCGCAGGCCGATGTGGGCGTGGCCATGAACACCGGCACGTCCGCCGCGAAGGAGGCCGGCAACATGGTCGACCTCGACTCCAACCCGACGAAGCTCATCGAGATCGTCGAGATCGGCAAGCAACTCCTCATCACCCGGGGCGCGTTGACGACGTTCTCCATCGCCAACGACGTGGCGAAGTACTTCGCGATCATCCCGGCGATGTTCGCGGTGGCCTACCCCTCGCTCGACCGGCTCAACATCATGAACCTGTCGTCCCCTCAGTCCGCGATCCTCTCCGCGGTCGTCTTCAACGCGCTGGTCATCGTCGCCCTCGTACCGCTGGCCCTCAAGGGGGTGCGGTACCGGCCGATGAGCGCCGACAGGATGCTGCGGCGCAACCTCGGCGTCTACGGCCTGGGCGGCCTGATCGCGCCGTTCATCGGCATCAAGCTCATCGACGTACTCATCTCTCTCATCCCCGGCATTGGGTGAAGCGGCCATGAACAACTCCCTGGCAAACAGCGCCCGGTTGATCGGCGCGGGCCTGCGTGCCCTGATCGTCCTCACCGTGATCTGCGGCGTCATCTACCCGCTGTTGGTGACCGGCGTCGCCCAAGCCCTGTTCAACAACAAGGCCAACGGCTCCGAGGTCAAGGACTCCACGGGCCGGGTCGTCGGCTCCGAACTCATCGGCCAGCGCTACGACTTGCCGCTGAAGAAGGGCGAGGAGACCCCTGCCCCCGACCTGAAGTGGTTCCAGCCCCGCCCGTCCAACGGCCTCGGCATCAACACCGTGAACAAGCAGTACGAGTTGATCCTGTCCGGCGCGACCAACCGTGCCGGGGACAACGCCGAGCTGATCAAGTGGGTGCGGGACGCCAAGGCTGCCGTGGTCAAGGACAACTCCACGCCCGACTACAAGGTCAAGCCCTCCGACGTACCCGCCGAGGCCGTCACCTCCTCCGGCTCCGGCCTCGACCCGCACATCTCCCCGCAGTACGCGAAGCTCCAGGCACACCGGGTCGCGCAGCGGAACCACCTCGACGTCACCGTGGTCGAGAAGCTGGTGAACGACCACACGGAGGGCCGCGCCCTCGGCTTCATGGGGGAGCCCCGGGTGAATGTGCTTCAGCTCAATGTGGGGCTCAAGGAGGTGATGGGGGAGGGGTGAT
>NZ_JAAAHS010000759.1 GCF_009908195.1 Streptomyces boluensis
GTCCTGAGGACCACATGCTGACCGGTGGTTCGGTGCCGGGGTTGCTGGCGACGGTGAACTTCGGTTCGCAGGCGCGTGCCGGGTTCGAGGTCCTGCGCCGGCACCGGCCGAAGGGCCCGTTGATGTGTATGGAGTTCTGGTGCGGCTGGTTCGACCACTGGGGCGCGGAGCACACGGTGCGCGCCCCGGGGGACGCGGCCGCGGCGCTCGCGGAGATCCTGGAGTGCGGGGCGTCGGTGAACCTGTACATGGCGCACGGCGGTACGAGCTTCGCGGGCTGGGCGGGCGCCAATCGTGGCGGCGAGCTGCATGACGGGACGTTGCAGCCGGACGTGACGTCGTACGACTATGACGCGCCGGTCGACGAGTACGGGCGGGCCACGGAGAAGTTCTGGGCGTTCCGTGAGGTGCTGGCCCGGTACGCGGAGGGTCCGCTGCCCGAAGTCCCGCCCGTTCCCCCGGTGTTGGCGTCCCCGGCGGCCTGTACGCCGACGGAGTGGACCGCGTTGGGTGAGGTCGTCGACGTGCTCGGCGGCCCGGAGCGGGAGTTCGGCGCGCCGCCCACGTTCGAGGACCTGGACGTGGACCGCGGCCTGGTCCGCTACCGCCTGGACGTACCGGGCCCGCGCCGCCCGTACCCGCTGCGGGCTCCTGGGCTGCGGGACCGGGCGGTGGTGTACGTCGACGGGGTACGGGCCGGTGTGCTCACCGAGGACTCCCCCGCCCTGCCCGAGCCGGTCGCGGGCCCGGCGGCCGTGGAGCTGTGGGTGGAGTCCCTGGGCCGGGTCAACTACGGCCCACGGCTCGCCGAACCGAAGGGCCTCACCGGGGGTGTGCTGCACGAGCGGCAGTACCTGCAC
>NZ_JAAAHS010000760.1 GCF_009908195.1 Streptomyces boluensis
ATTTGTATAAGAGACAGCCCCGTCCCCCGCGCAAGGAGACCGTGTGATCCCCGCCGTACGCGCCATCGGCCGCGCTGCCCTCGCCGCGCACCCGATCCCGCTCGCCGAGGTGCTCGCCCGCGCCGAACTCCTGGCCCGCTTCGACCACAGCTACCTGGTGCCGGTCGAGGTGTTCGAGGACTTCGCCGCGCTGCTCACGGACCCCCGGCGGCCCGGCGGCCCGTTCCGGGCCCTGTCCATCAACGGCAAGCGCTGGTTCGACTACCACTCCGTCTACTACGACACTCCTGACCTGCGCACCTTCCACGATCACCGGCAGGGGCGCCGGCTCCGCTTCCGGGTCCGCGAGCGGCTCTACCGGGACACCGGGGAGCGGCAGTTCGAGATCAAGCTCAAGGGGCCGCGCGGCGAGACCGTCAAGCACCGCGAGCGGATGACCGGCACGGAGCACGCCCTGGACGCCGGACGCCGCGCCTTCCTCGCCGGGGTGCTGCGCTCGGCGTACGGCATCGAGGCACCGGACGAGCTGGCGCCCTCGCTGACGACGGACTACCTGCGGGCCACGTTCGTCGCCGACGGGCAGCGGGTCACGTGCGACGCGGGGCTCGTCGTGGGGGAGCCCACGGGCCCCGGCCGTCGTTCGGCGCGAGCGGGGGGCGGCCTTGTCCTCGTCGAGACGAAGACCCGCGGCCACCTGACGGAGGCGGACCGCCTGCTCCACCGCTTCGGGCTCCGGGCTTCGGAGTTCACGAAGTACGCGTGCGGGTTGGCTGTGCTGCGGCCGGAGTTGGGGGTGAATCGGTGGGTGCGGCCGGTGCGGGAGGTGTTTCCTTCCCCACCCCGCCCCTTCCCGA
>NZ_JAAAHS010000761.1 GCF_009908195.1 Streptomyces boluensis
CGGGGGACCGGGGGAGGGCTCAGCCGGGTGGTCCGCCGATCTGTACGGCGAGCCGTTTCTCCTCGCGCCGTTGGGCCCTGCGGCGCCGGAAGCGGCGGATCCGCTGGGCGATGAAGAGAAGCACCACCAGACCGGTCAGCAGCAGTACGCCCGCGATGATCGCGGCGGCCTCCGGGTAGAACATCGCGAACGACAGGAGGCCGGCGACGCCGAGGTCCTCGGCGAGGCTGACCACGAAGTTGCTCATGGGCTCCGGCGACGTGTTGATCGCCATCCGCGTCCCGGCCTTGACCGCGTGGCTGGCGAGCGCCGTCGAACCGCCCACCGCCCCCGCCGCCAGATCGCTGAGCGAGCCGCTCTGCCCGGCGAGCAGCGCCCCGACCACGGCGCCCGAGATGGGCCGGATCACGGTGTGCACGGTGTCCCAGACCGAGTCCACGTACGGGATCTTGTCGGCCACCGCCTCACACAGAAAGAGCACCGCGGCCACGCACAGGACATCGGTGCGCTGCAGGGACTCGGGCACTTCGTCGCTCAGGCCGGTCGCGCCGAAGATGCCGAGGAGCAGCACCACCGCGTACGCGTTGATGCCGCTGGCCCAGCCGCTGGTGAAGACGAGGGGGAGTACGGACACGGACGCGATCGTAGCCAGTGGGTCATGCTCCGTCCTGGGGACGAGCACGCAGTCCTGAGTATCCGTACTCAGTGAGCTAGATGAGTAGTTGCGCGGATGGGCTCCGACCTGCGCAGACGGAAGAGTGGGGCACACGGAAGGGGCGCGGCGCCGGCACCGACGACACGGGGCGGCGGAACGGCGCGGCACCCCTGACGCACACGGGGGACGGCACGGGGG
>NZ_JAAAHS010000762.1 GCF_009908195.1 Streptomyces boluensis
GGGGGTGGGGCCGGACTGGCAGGTGGGGCACCAGTACGTGACGCGGTCCCGGCTGTTGCCTTCGCCCTGTTCGGCCGCGCGTACGGGGGTGCCGCAGCGCAGGCAGGGGCGCGGTGCCCGGCCGTACACATACAGGTGCTGGTCGCGGCGGCCCGTGGTCGAACGGTCCGGGCGGTCCCGGTTCGCCTCCAGGAGTCGCTCGGCCGCGGCGACCAGACGCTCGGGGAGGTCCTCGTCGAGTGCGCCCACCGGGATCCAGGGGGTGACGCGGGCCAGGAAGCACAGTTCGGACTTGTACACATTGCCGATGCCCGCGAGGTTGCGCTGGTCGAGCAGGGCCTCGCCAAGGGGTCGGGCCGGGTCGGCGCGGAGGTTGCGCACGGCCCGCTCCGGGTCCCAGTCGGGGCCCAGCAGGTCGGGGCCGAGGTGGCCCACGGCGCGGTGTTCGTCGGCGGTGCGCAGGAGTTCCAGTACGGGCAGTCGGTAGCCGACCGCCGTGTGGTGGGCGTTGCCGAGGATCGCGCGGATCTGGTGTGCGGGGCCGCCGCGCCAGCGCTCGCCGGGGGCGTAGACCTTCCAGGAGCCGTCCATCCGCAGATGCGAGTGCAGGGTGAGACCGCCTTCGACGCGCGTCAGCAGGTGCTTGCCGCGCGGGGTGACGTCCAGGACGGTACGGCCGGTCAGGTCGGCGGTGGCGTACTTCGGGACGCGCAGGTCGGAGCGGGTGAGGATCTCTCCGGCGAGCGCGCGGTGCAGTCGGGCCGCCGCCTGGTGGACGGTGTCTCCTTCGGGCATGGGGTCATGATGCCTGCCCTGGGGGGTGGGGTGCGGTGTGGTGG
>NZ_JAAAHS010000763.1 GCF_009908195.1 Streptomyces boluensis
GGCCGGGTGCGGGCGGGTCTGTCCGCGGTGCTGCTGGTCCTCGCCTGCCTGATCACACCGTTGGGGGCGCTGTCGACCTGGGCGAAGTACGAGATCGGTGACGCCGACAACTATGTGGCCACGATGGCGCCGCTCGCTTCCGAGCCGGCCGTGCGGGAGACCGTGGCGGACGCCGCGACGGGGGAGATCATGAAGCAGATCGACGTGGGACCGCTGCAGGACACCGTCGAGGCGTTCCTGCACGAAGCGATCCTGTCGTTCACCGACACCGCGGCCTTCAGGACCGCCTGGGACGCGGCCAACCGGGCCGCCCACGACGCCGTGCAGGACTCCTTGAACAACGGCGGCGACAGCAGCGTCGCCATCGACCTCGCACCCATCACCGAGCAGATCAAGACGCAACTCATCGAGGACGGTGTGCCCTTCGCGCACAGCATCCCGATCACACACACCGAGGTCACCGTCCTCGACGCGCAGGACCTCGGCACGGCGCGGAAGGGGTTCCACATGCTCCAGGTCGCGGGGATCTGGTTGCCGCTGGGGGCGCTGGTTTGCGCGGTCGTCGGGATCGCCCTCGCGGTACGGCGACGCCGCGCGGTCATGGCCACGGGGCTCGGGCTCGCCCTGAGCGCGGCGGCCCTCGCCGTGGCGCTCGCCGTCGGCCGCAGCCTCACCCTCGACGACCTGCCCCGTGACCTGTCACGCCCGGCCGTCGCCGCCGTGTACGACGCGCTGACCTCGACGCTGCGGACCACGGCCTGGGTGATCGTCGCGGTGGGCCTGGCGGTGGCGCTGGTGGCGTGGGCGGGCGGACGGTTCGGATG
>NZ_JAAAHS010000764.1 GCF_009908195.1 Streptomyces boluensis
CCTGCAGGGAGTAGCGGTGGGCCTCGGCGGCGGGCAGTCCGGTGTCCGTGACGATCGCCTCGAAGTCCCCGACGTGCGCGAAGCGGCAGAAGCTCACCGCCCCGAACTTGGTGTGGACCCCGGCGAACACATGCCGCCGCGCCGCCCGCACGGCCTGCGACTTGACCTCGCCGACCGCCGGGTCGGGGGTGGTCAGGCCGTGCTCACGGGAGATGCCGTTGGCCCCGATGTACGCGAGGTCGATGACGAATCCGGAGAGCATGCGGGTGACCCAGTGGTCGACGGTGGCGAGCGTGCCGGGCCGCACCCGGCCCCCGAGCAGCAGCACGGTCGTGTCGTTCGCCCCCTCGCCCAGGGTCTTCGCGGTGGCCAGTGAGGTGGTGAGCACGGTCAGCGGGCGGTCCGTCGGCAGTGCTTCGGCGATCAGTTGCGGGGTGAAGCCCTCGTCGACGAAGACGGTCTCGGCGTCGCCGAGCAGATCGGCCGCGGCGGCCGCGATACGGCGCTTCTCGGGCACGTTCATGGTGGTGCGGTACGCGAGAGTCGTCTCGAACCCGGCGCTCTCCACGGGGTACGCGCCGCCGTGCGTGCGGCGTACGAGGCCGTGGTTCTCCAGGGCGCGCAGGTCGCGGCGGACGGTTTCCTTGGCCACGCCGAGGGTGCTTGCGAGGGCGGTCACGTCGACGCTGCCCGCGCGTCTGGCGGTGCTGACGATCTCGCGCTGCCGCTCCTCGGCGCTCATGGGCTCTCCTCTCGCCTGGTGCGGTGCGGGTGCCCGTTCGGGCGGCTTGAGGAAAGTTGTACCG
>NZ_JAAAHS010000765.1 GCF_009908195.1 Streptomyces boluensis
GTCCTAACCCTGCTGCACGCCGAGCGTGCGGGTCACATGGCGGAGCAGCCCTTCGTCCGCGAACTCCGCGATCCAGTGGGTGAACCGGAGCGTGTGCATGCCGACCCGCTGCTCGTCGGCGTCGAGCGGTGCGAGCCCGAACTCCCGCCGCAACCACGCCTGGTACTCCGCAAGGGTCACGTCGAACCGCTCCCGGTCCTCGCGGCCCTCCGGGTCGTCCGTATCGAAGAGGTCGTCGAGCTCCTCCGGGTCCGGGGCGGCGCCGAGCAGTTGGAACAGCTCACGCAGGTCAGCGGCCTCGATCCGCAGGTCGCCCTCGTCGCCGAAGAAGACGACCGGCAGGGTGGCCAGGTCGGAGCGGTCGTCGCAGCGCCACAACGCGTAGTACGACCCGGAGGACGTGGCGTAGGCGAAGGGGATCAGCCGGTCCAGGTACGCGTCGGGAGCGGCGCCGCAGAACCAGTCCAGGTCGTCGTTCCAGTCGAACAACTCGAAGCCGATCGCGCCGAGATGGTCCCCGGAACGGTCCAGGAACTCCTTGAGCAGGTTGAGCTCGGGCACGGGGGAGTAGGCGTCACGCACGACGCTCTCAGGGCTCACGGCATTCACGGGACGGCGCTCCTTCGGCCCGCACTCACCGACGGGCACTCTCGACTACCTGCGACAGTAATCGCCGGGTCTGACAATCGAGTTGGGCGACCCCTTGGGTGCGACTTCGGCCCGACGCGTACCCATACCACCCGGCCAGGGGGTCGAACGGCATCTGGGCACCCACCACGGACCTCGGTACGTTCATC
>NZ_JAAAHS010000766.1 GCF_009908195.1 Streptomyces boluensis
CCGACGGGGGCGTGGCGGAGAGGGACGGGTCCTGTCGGAGCATCGCCTGGTGCAGTGCGGCGAGTTGGGGCCCGGGGTCGGCGCCGAGCTCCCGCGCGAGCAGCTCCCGCAGCTCCGCGTACGCGGTCAGGGCCTCGGCCTGTCGGCCGGAGCCGTAGAGGGCACGCAGGTGCAGGGCCCGTAGTCGCTCCCGTAGTGGATTGCGCCGCGCCGCCTCCTCCAACTCGGCGGTCAGGTACCGGTGTTCGCCCAGCGCGAGGCGGGCCTCGGCGAGGTCCTCGATCGCGCCTAGCCGCTCCTCCGCGAGGCGCTCACGCACCGGCCGTACGACGGTGTCGCCGGAGTCGTCGTCGCGCGTGCTGCCGCCCCGCACACCGTCGAAGGGGTCGCCGCGCCACAGGTCGAGGGCCCGCGTGAGCAGTGAGGCTCGGGTCCGTAGGTCCTGGGCGGCGCGGGCCCGGGTGGTGAGAGAGGTGAAGCAGCCCAGGTCGGTGTGGTCGGGGGCGACGGTCAGGGCGTAGCCGGCGGGGAGCGAGACGATCAGGTCGCGGGCGCCCGGCTCGGCGGCATCGAGGACGCGACGCAGCCGGGAGACCTTCGTCTGCAGCGCGTTCGCCGGGTGGTGGGGGAGCCGCTCGGCCCAGAGCAGCTCGACGAGCCGGTCCACGGACAGCGGGTGCGGCGCGTGCGCCAGGAGACCGGCCAGCAACAGCCGCACTTTGGCCTCGGGTACGGGAACTTCGGCGCGGCCGGTGAGGGTCCGACCGTCGGGGTC
>NZ_JAAAHS010000767.1 GCF_009908195.1 Streptomyces boluensis
GGTAGGGGTTGGTGCCGGTGAGGGTGTTGAGGATGGTGGCGCTGCGCCAGGCGGCGAGTCCGAGGTCGGGGGCGCCGACGCCGTGGGTGTGGCGTTCGGCGTTCTGGATGTAGATGTTGCTGCCGGTGCGGGTGATGGCCGGGTCGAGGTCGAGTCGGTAGTGGGTGTCGATGCGGGGGCGGTCGGCGGTGTCGCGGCGGATGTGTGGGGTGAGGGCGCTGAGCATCTGGTCGACGGGGCGTTCGCGGTAGCCGGTGGCGAGGACGACGGCGTCGGTGGTGAGGCGGGTGCGGGTGCCTTGTTGTACGTGTTCCAGGTGGAGTTCGACTTTGGTGGCGGCGACGCGGCCTGCGGTGCGGACGCTGACGCCGGGGGTGAGGGTGGCGTCGGGCCAGTCGCCGTGGAGGGTGCGGCGGTAGAGCTCGTCGTGGATGGCGGCGATGGTGTCGGCGTCGATGCCTTTGTGGAGTTGCCACTGCTGGGGGACGAGGCGGTCGCGTACGACTTCGGGGAGGGCGTGGAAGTAGCGGGTGTAGTCGGGGGTGAAGTGTTCGAGGCCGAGCTTGGAGTACTCCATGGGCGCGAAGGCCTCGGTGCGGGCGAGCCAGTGGATCTTCTCTTGGCCCGCGGGCCGGGCGCGGAGCAGGTCGAGGAAGATCTCGGCGCCTGACTGGCCGGAGCCGATGACGGTGATGTGGTCGGCGGCGAGGAGGCGGGTGCGTTCCTTGAGGTAGTCGGCGGAGTGGATGACGGGGACGGTGGGGGCG
>NZ_JAAAHS010000768.1 GCF_009908195.1 Streptomyces boluensis
CGGGGGCGGAGCGGACGGCTCCGGTGACGGTGGCGCCGCCGGGGACGACAGCGGCACGGACGCTGATCCCCCTGCGGACGGCGGGAGTTCGAGCTCGGGCGGCGGCTCGGGAAGCGGCGGAGAGGCCCCGTCCGGTGGCGTACCGGCCGCCTTCGCCGGTACGTGGACGACGAGCAACGTCTACGGAGCCCCCGCCAAGATCGAGATCAAGCAGGTCGCCCCCGGCCGGCAGGCCGTCTCCTTCTTCCGCATGTCGCCCTCCGGCGGCGGCAAGGTGGACTGCGTGAGCGTGGCCCGGCTGATCTCCGTGCAGAACGGCGGCACGCGCCTCGACCTCAGCAGCGCCACCGTGGACACCGAACGCTCCACCGGCTACGGCTGCACCGCGGAGCAGGCGTCGTACATCGACAGCGCCTCGGCGTCCCGGATCGAGTGGTTCAGCAGCAAGGACCACACCAGCGACAACAACGCCCAGCCGTACAACCGCGCCTGACGCCAACCCCCTTTATTTGTACGACTATTCGCCTGCCCGGATGGGCCGTACGGGTCACGGGTAGGGCTGTCCCGAATGCGATCACCCACGGTCGCAGGCCGATGACTCCCCGTACCGCGAAAGGCGTGGCACACGCATGGGACAGCCCTTCACCCTCCCCGACTTCTACGTTCCGTATCCGGCCCGGCTCAACCCGCAGGTGGAGGCGGCCCGTTCGCACACCAAGGGGTGGGCGCGGCGGATGGGAATGCTGGAGG
>NZ_JAAAHS010000077.1 GCF_009908195.1 Streptomyces boluensis
CCTCAATCGCCGGAGGGGCTGATAAATCAGCCCCTCCGGCGTTTGAGGAGGCCCGTCCGGCAGGACTTCGGGAAAGGGCGGGGAGGGGATCAACTCGCCCGAAAGAAAGGGGGGCCCGAGGGGGCTACCCCTCCGTCAGCCCCGCAACCAACTCATCCGCCGCAGCGTACGGATCAAGCTCACCCGCGACGATCCGCTCCGCCAGCGCGGAGAGTCGACGGTCGCCGTGCAGGTCCGCGATGCGTTCCCGGAGGGCCGTGACGGCGATCGTCTCCACCTCGCGCGCGGCCCGCGCCCTGCGGCGCTCGGCCAGTACGCCGTGCTCCTCCATCCACGCCCGGTGCTTCTCCAGTGCCTCGACCACCTCGTCGATGCCCTCGCCGCGCGCCGCGACCGTCTTGACGATGGGCGGGCGCCAGGCGCCGGGGCCGCGGGACTCCCCGAGGCCCAGCATGTGGTTGAGCTCACGGGCCGTCGCGTCCGCGCCGTCACGGTCGGCCTTGTTGACCACGTACACATCGCCGATCTCCAGGATTCCGGCCTTCGCGGCCTGGATCCCGTCGCCCATGCCGGGCGCGAGCAGCACCACCGACGTATCGGCCTGCGAGGCGATCTCCACCTCGGACTGGCCGACGCCGACGGTCTCGACGAGGACGACATCGCACCCGGCGGCGTCGAGCACCCGGATCGCCTGCGGCGCGGACCAGGCGAGGCCGCCGAGGTGACCGCGGGTCGCCATCGAGCGGATGTACACCCCGGGGTCGGAGGCGTGGTCCGACATCCGCACCCGGTCGCCGAGCAGCGCGCCGCCGGAGAACGGCGAGGACGGGTCGACGGCGAGGACCCCGACCCGCTTCCCGGCCCGCCGGTACGCGGAGACGAGCGCGGACGTCGATGTCGACTTGCCGACCCCGGGCGAGCCGGTCAGGCCCACCACGTACGCCTGCCCGGCGAGCGGCGCGAGCGCGGCCATCACCTCGCGCAGTTGCGGGGACGCCCCCTCCACCAGTGAGATCAGCCGGGCCACGGCCCGCGGCCTGCCCTCCCGTGCCTGAGCCACCAGCGTGGGGACGTCCTGCATCACTGCTCCCGTTCTGCTCGTTACGCGGATGAACGACGGACTGTGCCTCAGGCCTTCGGGACCCGCACGATCAGCGCGTCGCCCTGACCGCCGCCACCGCACAGCGCGGCCGCGCCGACGCCGCCGCCGCGCCGCTTCAGCTCAAGGGCGAGGTGCAGTACGAGACGCGCGCCCGACATGCCGATGGGGTGGCCGAGGGCGATGGCGCCGCCGTTGACATTCACCTTTTCCGGGGTAACGCCCAGGTCCTTCATTGACTGTACGGAGACAGCCGCGAAGGCCTCGTTGATCTCGATGAGGTCGAGGTCGTCGACCGACAGGCCGTCCTTCTTGAGGGCGTGCTGGATGGCGTTGGACGGCTGCGACTGCAGGGAGTTGTCCGGGCCCGCGACGTTGCCGTGCGCGCCGATCTCCGCGATCCAGTCGAGGCCGAGCTCAAGCGCCTTGGCCTTGCTCATGACGACGACCGCGGCGGCGCCGTCGGAGATCTGCGAGGCGGTGCCCGCGGTGATCGTGCCGTCCTTGGCGAAGGCCGGGCGCAGCTTGCCGAGGGACTCGACGGTGGTCTCGCCGCGGATGCCCTCGTCCTTGGCGAAGACGACCGGCTCTCCCTTGCGCTGCGGGATCTCGACCGGCGTGATCTCGGCCTCGAACAGGCCGTTCTTCTGCGCGGCCGCGGCCCGCTGGTGCGACTGGGCGGCGATCTCGTCCTGCTCGGGACGGGCGATGCCGA
The DNA here is from genome assembly GCF_009908195.1 of Streptomyces boluensis. Taxonomy (GTDB): domain Bacteria; phylum Actinomycetota; class Actinomycetes; order Streptomycetales; family Streptomycetaceae; genus Streptomyces; species Streptomyces boluensis. The sequence continues at coordinate 1,815 of NZ_JAAAHS010000077.1, forward strand.
GGCGGGTGTTGTGCTTCTCCGTCGACTCGCCCATGGCGATGTTGTCGATGGAGTCGGTGAGCCCGTCGTGCGCCATCGAGTCGAGCATCTCGATCGCGCCGTACTTGTGCCCCTCGCGGGACTTGGGCAGCAGGTGCGGGGCGTTGGTCATCGACTCCTGGCCGCCCGCGACCACGATGTCGAACTCGCCGGCGCGGATCAGCTGGTCGGCGAGGGCGATGGCGTCGAGGCCGGAGAGACAGACCTTGTTGACGGTGAGCGCCGGCACGTTCATCGGAATGCCGGCCTTGACCGCGGCCTGGCGGGCCGGGATCTGACCGGCCCCGGCCTGCAGGACCTGGCCCATGATCACGTACTGGACCTGGTCGCCACCGATGCCGGCGCGGTCGAGCGCCGCCTTGATCGCGAAGCCGCCGAGATCGGCGCCGGAGAAGGACTTGAGAGAACCAAGGAGTCGTCCCATGGGCGTACGGGCCCCTGCGACGATCACCGAGGTCGTGCTGTTCGTTCCAGACATGAGGCACGGCCCCTTGGATGAGGAGTGAACGAGGGTTTACTCAAATGTACTGAGCGGTACGGCCCGAGGTCACCGGCCTTTCGGTGTGATCGCGCGCACGTTGCGTAATCAAGGCTATGGCGCTGCACTGTTCGCATGCTGACGCGCATCGACCACATCGGGATCGCCTGCCACGACCTGGAGAAGACCGTCGACTTCTACACGTCGACGTACGGCTTCGAGGTCTTCCACACCGAGGTCAACGAGGAACAGGGGGTACGCGAGGCCATGTTGAAGATCAACGAGACGTCCGACGGCGGTGCCTCGTACCTCCAGCTCCTCGAACCCATCAGGGAGGACTCCACCGTCGCCAAGTGGCTGGCCAAGAACGGCGAGGGCGTGCACCACATCGCCTTCGGCACCGCGGACGTCGACGCCGACGCCGCCGCCATCAAGGACAAGGGGGTCCGAGTCCTCTACGACGAGCCGCGGATCGGCTCGATGGGCTCCCGGATCACGTTCCTGCACCCCAAGGACTGCCACGGCGTCCTCACCGAACTGGTCACTTCCGCTGCGGAGCCCTCTGCGGACCACTGACCTGAAGCATCCCTGGGCCGGTAGAGTTGGGCGCGGCCGTCGCGCGGATCGGGCGGCCGCGGTCCGGGGTCCGGATCACCGGGGTCGAACGGCGGCTGCATCAGGGCGGCAGCCCCTCGAACGCCGTTGATCTGTCACCATTCCCCGGGGGCCCCGTTCAGCGTACGGACTGGGGTCGCTTGCAGAGACTTGCGACCAGGAGTGGGGCCTCCCCTGCTCTGGTGGCACCTCCCAGCGGTAGCTGGGAGGAGTCGAGAGCTTGGGGAAGGATGGGACCGCGCAGTGCGGGGCTACGAACGCCAGGAGAGCTCGCGGGTTGAGACGGACCATCTCTCGCGGTTCGAAGCCGAGATGGATCGGCTGAAGACCGAGCGGGAGAAGGCCGTTCAGCACGCCGAGGACCTCGGCTACCAGGTCGAGGTGTTGCGCGCGAAGCTGCACGAGGCGCGTCGCAACCTCGCGTCCCGTCCTGCCTACGACAGCGCCGACCTCGGCTACCAGGCCGAACAGCTGCTGCGGAACGCCCAGATCCAGGCCGACCAGGTGCGCGCGGACGCCGAGCGCGAGCTGCGCGACGCCCGTGCGCAGACCCAGCGCATCCTCCAGGAGCACGCCGAGCAGCAGGCCCGGCTGCAGGCCGAGTTGCACTCCGAGGCCGTCTCCCGGCGCCAGCAGCTCGACCAGGAACTCAACGAACGCCGCCAGACCGTCGAGTCCCACGTCAACGAGAACGTGGCGTGGGCCGAGCAGTTGCGCGCCCGTACCGAACAGCAGGCCCGCCGCCTGCTCGACGAGTCGCGCACCGAGGGCGAGCAGGCCCTGGCCGCCGCCCGCGCCGAGGCCGAGCGGGTCGCCACCGAGGCCAGGCAGCGCCTGAGCAACGAGGCGGAGGCCGGCCGGGCCGAAGCCGAAGCGATCCTGCGCCGGGCCCGCGCCGAGGCCGAGCGCCTCCTGAACGCCGCGTCCACGCAGGCGCAGGAAGCCACCGACCACGCCGAGCAGTTGCGCTCGACCACGGCCACCGAGTCCGACCAGGCCCGCCGCCAGTCCACCGAGCTGAGCCGCGCGGCCGAGCAGCGCATGGCCGAGGCCGAGACGGCGCTGCGGGAGGCGCGGACCGAGGCCGACAAGGCCGTCGCCGAGGCGACGGAGTCCGCGGCCAAGGCCCTGGCCACCGCCGAGGCCACCAACGAACAGCGCACGCGTACGGCGAAGGAGCAGGTGGCGCGCCTGGTCGGCGAGGCCACCAAGGACGCCGAGGCCGCCAGGGAAGAGGCCGCGCAGGCGCTCTCCGACGCCCGCGCCGAGGCCGAGAAGCTGATCGCGGACGCCGCCGAGAAGGCTCGTACGATCACGGCCGAGGAGACCGCCTCGCAGCTCGCGGCGGCCGCGCGCAGCGCCGAGGAGGCGCTCGACAAGGCCGCCGAGGACGCCAAGCGGACCACCAAGGCCGCCGCCGACGAGGCCGAGCGGATCCGTACCGAGGCCGAGGCCGAGGCGGACCGGCTGCGGGCCGAGGCGCACGACATCGCTGAGCAGCTCAAGGGCGCCGCGAAGGACGACACCAAGGAGTACCGCGCCAAGACCGTCGAGCTGCAGGAGGAGGCGCGCAGGCTGCGCGGCGAGGCCGAGCAGCTGCGGGCCGAGGCGGTCTCCGAGGGCGAGAAGATCCGCGCCGAGGCCCGCCGCGAGGCGGTGCAGAAGATCGAGGAGGCGGCCGGCTCCGCCGAGACGCTGCTGACCAGGGCGCGGTCCGACGCCGAGGAGGTGCGGACCAAGGCCGCCACGGAGGCCGAGCGGGTCCGCACCGAGGCCATCGAGCGCGCCACGTCGCTGCGCAAGCAGGCCGAGGAGACCCTGGAGCGCACCCGTACCGAGGCCGAGCGGCACCGGTCCGAGGCCGAGGAGCAGGCCGAGGCGACGAAGGCGGAGGCCGAGGAGGCCGCGCAGCAGGTGCGCGCGGAGGCCGAGGAGGCCGTCGCCCGCCGACAGGCCGAGGCCGCCGAGGAGTTGACGCGGCTGCACACCGAGGCCGAGGAGCGCCTCACCGCGGCCGAGAGCTCACTGCAGGACGCCCGCACCGAGTCCCAGCGGATCCGCAAGGAGGCCGCGGACGAGACGGAGCGGCTGCGTACCGAGGCCGCCGAGCGGCTGCGTACGTTGCAGGCGCAGGCCGAGAAGGAGGCCGAGCGGCTGCGCACCGAGGCCGCCGCGGAGGCCTCCGAGTCGCGTGCCGAGGGCGAGGCCGTGGCCGTACGGCTGCGTACCGAGGCGGCGGCCGAGGCGGAGCGGCTCAAGAGCGAGGCGCAGGAGACCGCGGACCGGGTGCGCGCGGAGGCCGCGGCCGCCGCCGAGCGGACCGCGACCGAGGCGGCCGAGGCGCTCTCCGCCGCGCAGGAGGAGGCCGCGCGCCGCCGCCGCGAGGCCGAGGAACTGCTCACCTCCGCGCGCACCGAGGCCGACCAGGAGCGGGAGCGGGCCCGCGAGCAGAGCGAGGATCTGCTCGCCGCGGCCCGCAAGCGGGTCGACGAGGCGCAGGCCGAGGCGCAGCGCCTGGTCGAGGAGGCGGACCAGCGGGCCGGCGATCTGGTCGCCGCCGCCGAGCTGACCGCCCAGCAGGTGCGCGACTCGGTCGCGGGGCTGCAGGAGCAGGCGCAGGAGGAGATCACCGGGCTTCGCTCGGCCGCGGAGCACGCCGCGGAGCGCACCCGTACCGAGGCCACCGAGGAAGCGGAGCGGGTCCGTTCGGACGCGTACGCGGAGCGGGAGCGCGCGTCCGAGGACGCGACCCGGCTGCGCCGCGAGGTGCACGACGAGACGGAGGCCGCCAAGTCCCTTGCGGAGCGCACCGTTTCGGAGGCGTTCGCGGAGGCGGAGCGGCTCAGGTCGGAGGCCTCGGAGCAGGCACAGCAGGCGCGTACGGAAGCGTCCGAGCGGCTCGCGTCGTCCGAGCAGGACGCGTCCCGCACCCGCGCCGAGGCCCGCGAGGACGCCAACCGGATCCGTACGGACGCGGCGGGCCAGGCTGACCTGCTGGTCGGCGAGGCGACGACGGAGTCGGAGCGGCTGCGGTCGGAGACCGTCGCCGCGGTGGACCAACTGCGCGCCGAGACCCGCGCGGAGGCCGACCGCGCGCTGGCCGAGGCGAACGGCGAGGCGGAGCGGCTGCGCGCCGAGGCGGCCGAGACGGTGGGCTCCGCGCAGCAGCACGCGGAGCGGATCCGCAGCGACGCCGAGCGGGTCAAGGCGGAGGCCGCGGCGGAGGCGGAGCGGCTGCGTTCCGAGGCGCAGAGCGAGGCCGAGCGGGCCCTGGACGAGGCCCGCGCGGACTCCAACAAGCGCCGTTCGGAGGCCGCTCAGCAGGTCGACAAGCTCATCACGGAGGCCTCGTCGGAGGCCGAGAAGCTGACGTCCGAGGCGCGTGAGACGGCGCTGAAGACGACCACGGACGCCGAGACGCAGGCGGACACGATGGTCGGCGCCGCGCGTAACGAAGCGGAGCGGCTGGTCTCCGAGGCGCGTAACGAGGGCAACTCCCGGGTGGAGCAGGCGCGTACGGACGCGGACGAACTCCTCGTCGGTGCCCGCCGGGACGCGACCTCGATAAGGGAGCGGGCCGAGGAGCTGCGCGACCGGGTCACCGGCGAGATCGAGGAGCTGCACGAGCGGGCGCGGCGTGAGTCGGCGGAGCAGATGAAGACCGCGGGCGAGCGCTGCGACGCGTTGGTGAAGGCCGCCGAGGAGCAGCTCACCGAGGCGCAGGCGAAGGCCAAGGAGCTGCGGGCGGACGCCGATTCGGAGGCGAGCAAGGTGCGCATCTCCGCCGTGAAGAAGGCGGAGGGGCTCATCAAGGAGGCCGAGCAGCGGAAGTCCGAGGCGGTGCGGGAGGCCGAGCGGCTCACCTCGGAGGCGGCGCGCGAGGCCGCGCGGATGGTCGAGGAGGGCCAGCGCGAGCTGGACGTCCTGGTGCGCCGCCGCGAGGACATCAACGCCGAGATCACCCGCGTCCAGGACGTGTTGGAGGCCCTCGAGTCCTTCGAGGCGCCCGCGGGCGGCAACGGCAAGTCGGGCGGCGGGGCGTCCGGTGGCGGTGTCAAGGCCGGGGCGTCGGTCGGCGCCCCTCGATCGGGTGGAAAGTCCGCGGAAAACTAGCCGGAACCTCATCTTCCGTACGCGGCAAGGGTGTTCGGCGCCCGACCTGGCAAGCAGTCCGGCCATGAGCCACCCAAAAGGGGTGTCATTCTCCAGATCAAACGGGCAACTGCTCGATGACACGCCGCTATGACCCCTAGGATTCCTCCTAACACCTCACCGGTCTCATTTGACAGGAACCCCATGAGCGACACTTCCCCCTACGGCTTCGAGCTTGTGCGGCGTGGGTACGACCGCGCTCAGGTGGACGAACGAATCTCCAAGCTCGTCTCCGACCGTGACTCCGCGCTCGCTCGTATCACTGCTCTGGAAAAGCGCATCGAGGAGCTCCACCTCGAAACGCAGAACGCCCAGGCCCAGGTCACCGACGCAGAGCCGTCGTACGCCGGCCTCGGCGCTCGCGTCGAGAAGATCCTCCGTCTCGCCGAGGAGGAGGCCAAGGACCTGCGCGAGGAGGCCCGTCGGGCCGCCGAACAGCACCGCGAACTCGCCGAGTCCGCCGCCCAGCAGGTGCGCAACGACGCCGAGGCCTTCGCCGCCGAGCGCAAGGCCAAGGCCGAGGACGAGGGCGTCCGGATCGTCGAGAAGGCCAAGGGCGAGGCGACTTCGCTGCGCACCGAGGCCCAGAAGGACGCGCAGTCGAAGCGCGAAGAGGCCGACGCGCTCTTCGAGGAGACCCGCGCCAAGGCCGCGCAGGCCGCCGCCGACTTCGAGACGAACCTCGCCAAGCGCCGCGAGCAGTCGGAGCGCGACCTGGCCTCGCGTCAGGCCAAGGCCGAGAAGCGTCTCGCCGAGATCGAGCACCGCGCCGAGCAGCTGCGCCTGGAGGCCGAGAAGCTGCGTACCGACGCCGAGCGTCGCGCCCGCCAGACGGTGGAGACCGCGCAGCGCCAGGCCGAGGACATCGTGGCGGACGCCAACGCCAAGGCCGACCGGATCCGCAGCGAATCCGAGCGCGAGCTCGCGGCACTCACCAACCGCCGCGACTCGATCAACGCGCAGCTGACCAACGTCCGCGAGATGCTGGCCACGCTCACCGGTGCGGCCGTGGCCGCGCAGGCCGCGCCCGGCGAGGACGAGCCGGTCACCCGTGGGGTGCCGGCGCAGCAGACCCGCTGACCGCACGGCGGCTGCCGTAAGGGCCTACGGTCTTGCCGGAACGCTGGGACGGAGCCCTCTGTCACTCAAGTGGCAGGGGGCTTTGTCCCGTTTTAGCGTGGCCGCATGATCGAGCTCGAGGGCCTGACGAAGCGGTACGGCGAGAAAGTGGCGGTCAACCATCTGACCTTCACCGTCAGACCAGGCGTCGTCACCGGCTTCCTCGGGCCCAACGGCGCGGGCAAGTCCACCACGATGCGGATGCTGCTCGGCCTGGACCGTCCGACGGCGGGGGACGTCAGGATCGACGGCCGGCACTACGACCAGATCCGGCATCCGCTCAAGTACATCGGCGCCCTCCTCGACGCCAAGGCGATGCACGGCGGGCGCAGCGCCTTCAACCACCTGCTCTGCCTGGCGCAGTCCAACGGCATCCCCAGGTCCCGGGTGAGCGAGGTCCTCGACACGGTGGGTCTGACGGCCGTCTCCAGGAAGAAGGCCAAGGGCTTCTCGCTCGGCATGGGCCAGCGGCTCGGGATCGCGGGCGCGCTGCTCGGCGACCCGCAGATCCTGATGTTCGACGAGCCGGTCAACGGGCTCGACCCCGAGGGCATCCACTGGATCCGGAATCTGATGAAGGGGCTCGCGTCGCAGGGGCGTACGGTCTTCGTCTCCTCGCACCTGATGAGCGAAATGGCGCTCACCGCCGACCACTTGGTCGTCATCGGCCAGGGCCGTCTCCTCGCCGACACCTCGATGGCCGACTTCATCCGGCAGAACTCACGCTCGTACGTACGGCTGCGCTCGCCGCAGCAGGAACGGCTCCTGGATGTGCTGCACGCGGCCGGGATCACCGTCGTGGAGGCCGGAAACGGAACCCTTGAGGTGGACGGCTCGCGGGCGGAGCTGCTCGGTGAACTCGCCGCCGAGCACCATCTCGTACTCCATGAACTCAGCCCTCAACAGGCGTCACTCGAAGAGGCCTTCATGCAGTTGACCGCCGAGTCGGTGGAGTACCACGCGCATTCGGAGACGACCCCGCCGGACACCTCGGGCTGGACCGCGCAGCAACCGCCGCCGCCGGCGGACCAGCCGGTACCGGAGGCCGCCCGGCCGCTCGCGGAGAGCCGGCCGGACCGCAGCGGCGGCTGGGGCGAACAGTGGTCGCGGCAGCGGAAGCCGGGGAGTTGAGCCGATGTCCTCAGGGCGCGTACTCAAGTCGGAGTGGACCAAGATCCGTTCGGTGGCGTCGACGGTCTGGACGCTGGGGCTCGCGGTGGTCGTGACGGTCGGGCTCGGCCTGCTCATCTCGATCCTCGCCAAGAACGACTTCGACAACCTGGACGCTCGCGACCGGTCGGTCTTCGACCCGACCGCGATCAGCTTCGCGGGCATGGGCCTCGGACAGCTGGCAATGATCGTCTTCGGTGTCCTCGTGGTGTCGAACGAGTACAGCACCGGCATGATCCGCACCTCCCTCGCGGCGGTGCCGCAGCGCGGCGCGTTCCTGTTCAGCAAGATCACGGTGGCCACGGCGCTCGCGCTCGTGGTGGCGATGGTGACGAGCTTCATCTCGTTCTTCGTCGGCCAGGCCGCGATGGGCGAACACCGCGCGGCGCTCGGCGACCCCGGGGTGCTGCGGGCGGTGCTCGGCGGCGGGCTCTACATGACGCTGATCGCGGTCTTCTCGATGGGCGTGGCCGCGATGCTGCGCAGTCCGATGCTGTCGCTCGGCATCCTCATGCCGTTCTTCTTCCTGGTCTCCAGCATCCTCGGCAACGTCTCAGCCACGAAGAAGATCGGCCAGTTCCTGCCGGACCAGGCGGGCCAGAAGATCATGCAGGTGGTCGGCCCGCTCGACGACGACACCCCGTACGGGCCGTGGGGCGGGCTGGCGATCATGGTGGCGTGGGTCGCGGTGGCGGTGCTCGGGGGGTATGTGCTGTTGAAGCGGCGGGATGCGTAGGGGTTTTTTTACGGGGTGCTCGGGGCGGTCGGTCCGGTTCCGCTCTCCCCGTACGTGGGCAGGAGTTCACGGTGACCGATCCGTCCGCGCCCCTCGGCCGTACCCTCGCCGAACTCGGCCTCGCCACCGTCCCGTTCGAGGAGCCGTTGACCTATCCGGGGCGGCCCGTGCCCTGGCCCGCGCTGCTGGTCGGGGAGCGGCTGCTGCGCGTGGAGCCGGGGCCGGGGCCGCTCGGTGCGCTCCGGGTCGAGGGCGGCGGCCGTCTCGACGGGTACGTGGACGACCTGGACCGCCGCCACCCCGTGCTCGCCGTGGGCTCCAACGCCTCCCCCGCCCAGGTCGCGTACAAGCTCGCGCGTGACCGGCTGTCCGGTGTCGTGCCGATGCTGCCGGTCACGGTGCGCGGGATCGGCGTCGGCTGCTCCGCGCACGTGGGGCGCGCGGGGTACGTGGCGGCCGCCCCCTACCCGGACCCCGAGGCGACCCGCACCCTCGTCCTCAGCTGGCTCGACGACGCGCAACTGGCCGCCGTGGACGCCACCGAAGTGCCGAACTACCGGCGCCGCCTGCTCAGCGCCGCCGCACTCGGCCTCGCACCGCCCGGCCTCGCACCGGCCGGAGCGTGGCTCTACACCGGGGAGCGCGGTGTGCTCGTCGGGCCCGGCGGGCGGCCCCTGCCCGGCGGCGGCGACCAGGGCGCGCTGCTCGCCGGGCTGCTCGCCCGGTCGGCGCGGCTGCGTGCGCTGCTCGGACCGGACGCGCGCTCCTGGGTGCGTACGGCACGGGCCGACGCGGCCGTACGCGCCGAGGCGACGCGGGTCTTCGCTGACGAGGCGCTGGCCACAGCTCCGACTTGGCCGGAACCGTCAAGTCGTGGATATCCTCCTAACCCTTACGGGGGCGTGAGCACTGCCCCGACGTCCTGACCTCTCGATGGGTGCGGAGAATGATCGAGGCAGTCGGCCTGACCAAGCGCTACGGCGCGAAGACGGCCGTGTACAACCTTTCCTTCCAGGTGCGGCCCGGTACCGTCACCGGCTTCCTCGGGCCCAACGGCTCCGGCAAGTCCACGACGATGCGGATGATCCTCGGGCTCGACAACCCGACCGCCGGCCGCGTCACCATCGCCGGGCACCCGTACCGCAGGCTGCCGAACGCACCGCGTCAGGTCGGCGCGCTGCTCGACGCGAAGGCCGTGCACGGCGGCCGGCACGCGCGTAACCACCTGCTCTCGCTCGCCCAGCTGTCCGGCATCCCGGCCAGCCGTGTCGACGAGGTCCTCGGAGTCGTGGGCCTCAAGGAAGTGGCGAAGAAGCGGTCCAATGGCTTCTCGCTCGGCATGGGCCAGCGGCTCGGCATCGCCGCCGCGCTGCTCGGCGACCCGCAGGTGCTGCTGTTCGACGAGCCGGTCAACGGGCTCGACCCCGAGGGCATCCTCTGGGTCAGGAACCTGATGAAGTCGCTGGCCGCCGAGGGCCGTACGGTCTTCGTGTCCTCGCACCTGATGAGCGAAATGGCGCTCACCGCCGAGCACTTGATCGTGATCGGCCGCGGCCAGCTGCTCGCCGACATGAGCGTCAAGGCCTTCATCTCGGCGAACTCCGCGGACTTCGCACGGGTACGGACGCCCGACACCGAGCCGAAGCAGCGCGAGCAGCTGACGTCGGCGCTGACCGAGGCGGGCGGCCAGGTGCTGCCCGAGCAGGACGGCGCGCTGCGCGTCATGGGCCTGCCGCTGCCGAGGATCAGCGACCTCGCGCACGACGCGGACGTACGCCTGTGGGAGCTGTCGCCGCACCAGGCGTCCCTGGAGGAGGCGTACATGCGGCTCACGCAGGGCGCCGTCGACTACCGCTCCACGGCTGACCAGTTGGGCGGTTTCCAGCAGCCGCAGCAGCCGGGCCTGGCCCCCGGTACGGCGCCGGGCATGGCCCCGCCGGTGCCGGGCCAGGACCAGCCCGGCTGGTACGCGCCGCCCGCGCCGCAGCACGGCGGGCAGCCGTTCGCCCCGCCGAACCCGGACCCGAACCCGAACCCGTACGTGGGACAGCAGGCCCCGCAGGCACAGCAGGCCCCGCAGGCCGACGCCACCGCGATGCTGCGCACCCTGCCCGCCCCGCAGGACCAGGTGCCCCAGCCGCACGCCCCGCAGCAGCAACAGCCGTACGCGGCACAGCAGCAGGGCCAGCCCGGACAGCCCGGACAGCAGCAGTGGCCGGGGCAGCAGGCGGCTCAGGGCCCCACGTACACCTCGCCCATCCCGATCACCCGGACCCACCTCGGCCACGCCCTGGCCTCCGAGTGGACGAAGATCCGCAGCGTGCGCTCCACGATGTGGACGCTCGGCGTGATGCTCGTGCTCGTCATCGGCGTCGGCACCCTGATCGCCGTCGTCGCCGCCGCGGCCGACATGGACCTCGCCGGGCAGTCGGCGATCGGCCTCGGCTCCTTCGGCATCCTGCTCGGCATGCTCTGCGTGGTGACGCTCGGCGTGCTGACGATCGGCTCCGAGTACAGCACCGGAATGATCCGTACGACGACGACGGCCTGCCCGTCCCGCAGCCGGATCCTGGCCGCCAAGGCGATCGTCTTCTTCGGCCTGGTCTTCGTCACCACCACGCTCGCGGCCGCCCTTGTGGCCGGGATCCAGACCGGCATCGTCGAAGGCGCGAGCGCGACCGGCGCGGAGTGGCTGCGCGGCACGGTCGGCGTGGGGCTTTTCGTCGCGACCCTCGGGCTGCTCTCGCTCGCCGTGGGCGCCCTGGTGCGGCACTCCGCCGGAGCCATCACGATCATGATCGGCCTCGTGCTGCTGCCGCTGGTGCTCGCGATGTTCATGTTCTCGGAGTCGCTGAAGGACGTGCAGCTGTTCCTCTTCCAGTACTCCATCCCCAGCCAAATGATCGCCCTGTACGGCGACTCGGTCGCCGGCGGCACAGGCCCGCAGGGCTGGGAGCCGCTGTGGATCATGATCGGCATCACGGCGGTCACCCTCGGCGGCGCCTTCTTCTCCACCGAGTCCAGGGACGTCTGACCAGGGACGTCTGAGCTACGAGGCCTTCAGAACCTCGGCGCGTTACGGGACCGCTGCACCCGCGAGGTGCGGCGGTCCCGTGCGTTCCAGCACGCCTTGTGCCAGTGCCTGCGGTCGTCGACGCCGCCGTGCTCGGGCCAGGCCACCACATGCGGCACCGACGAGCGGATCTCCTGGTCACAGCCGGGGCAGCGGTACGTCTTGCCGGGCCCGCCGGACCCGGCCACCTGCCGGACGCTGTACTCCTCGCCCTGCCAGCTCTCGCTGTACTGATGCCCGCCGTACCGCGGACGGTCGTCGTCCGCTCCCCTGCCGTTGGGGTCTACGCCCTTGGGGCGGTTGCGGCGCGGAGACACGGGCACACCTCACGTGCTGTACGGGAGCCGATGGACCGTTCCAGCCTACGCGCCGCGCACCGGGGTACCCGCACTTCGGCGGACCCCACCATTCGTCCGTGGCACTCTCCCGTATGAAAATGGGCCAACCTGTATGCGACGCCGTGCCTTTGGCACGTGCGACGCGTTGTTGCCCGTAGGGGGAGGGCCGCGTCGGTGCCGAGGAGGCAGGAGTGCGATGCGTGTAGGAAGTTTTGTACTGGCCGCGCAGTTCCCCGGTCAGGGCCAGGGTGAGGCACTGCACCGGGCCACGCGGATCGCCGAGTTGAGCGAGGAGTCGGGCCTCGACTCCGTCTGGCTCGCCGAGCACCACTTCGTCCCGTACGGCGTCTGCCCGTCCGCGACGACTCTCGCGGCGTTCCTCCTTGGCCGCACCCAGCGCATCCGGGTCGGCACCGCGGTGAGCGTGCTCCCCACCCAGCACCCGGTGGCCCTCGGCGAGCAGGCCGCGCTGCTCCACCTCACCAGCGGCGGCCGCTTCTCGCTCGGCGTCGGCCGCGGCGGGCCCTGGGTCGACCTGGAGGTCTTCGGCAAGGACATCGCCGCGTACGAGTCGGGCTACCCGGAATCCCTCGACCTGCTCCTCGACTGGCTGCGCAGACCCACCGTCGCGGCGTCCGGGGAGCAGTACGCGTTCCGAGAGGTCACCGTGGTGCCGCGGCCCTCGGAGGCGCTCGCGGGGCCCGCCGGACCGGAGGTCGTGGTGGCGTGCACGTCACCGGCGGGCGTACGGCTCGCGGCGGAGCGCGGGCTCGCGATGCTGCTCGGGATGCACGTCGGGGACGCGGAGAAGGCCGAGATGGTCGCGCTGTGGCGGTCCTGCGCACTGGCCGCCGGACACGCGCCCGAGGCGGTGCGGGCCGCTCCGCATGTCTCGGCGGGCGTGGCCCAGGTCGCGGACCGCGGGGCGCAGGCCAAGGAGGCGCTGCTGAAGGCGATGCCGGGCTGGCTGAAACAGGGCCTCGACGCCCATGTCACCGTCGACGGCCGGGACCGGAAGATGCGCGACCCCGTGGCGTACACCGAACTGCTCTGCGGCATCCACCCGGTGGGCACCCCGCGACAGTGCGCCGACCGGCTCGCGGCGACCGCCGAACGCACCGGCATCACCCGGTTCGCGCTGCTCATGGAGGGCTCGGGCGACCTCGCGGCGACGGAGGAGAACGTGCGCAGGATCGGCGCGGAAGTGCTGCCGCGGCTGTCGTGAGGAACCTCGGCCACGGTCGTGCGGACCCGCGGACGTGCTGGGCCGGGTGGGCTGCCGCCCCGGACTAGTGACACCTCCCGCGTACGGGACGGCAGCAACAGGCTTCAGCAGTCTCTGAGTTCCGGCGACTGGTTCAGCAACTGGCCCCGTACGGAAGTGAACTTGGCCAGTCGGTCGTCGACCTCGGAGCCGAGCGGGAAGACCGCGACACGGTGGCAGTTCTGGAAGGCGAGGCGCACGCCGAAGTGCCGCTGGAGCGCACCTCGTATCGCGTCACTCGCGAGTGCGCGCAGCAGCTGACCGCGCGCCTGCTCGTCCGGCGGCGGCGTCTGGTTGTCGGCGAACTCGCCACCGTCCACCTTCAGCTGGGCCACCAGAGAGCTGATCATCTCCCATGCGTAGGGCAGGGAGGTCCGGACGCAGTCGACGAAAGCGGCTTCGTCGACCTCGCCTCGCTCGGCCTGTTCCAACAGTGCCGGTGAGACGTCGAGCGACATGGGTTCTCCTCTCGCACCCCCGGGGAGCGGGGGCTGACGGACAGGCAAGGGCGTCGCCGTGTACGCAGCGTGCACGCGTGGCGACCACCTGCTTCCACGGTATGCAACCTGTCCTGCCCGCACCAGGAGAATGCACGCACAACCGGCCAGGGGCGAAGGGTGTTGTTCCCGGCGAAAGGGGGCGGAGTCATCAGCTCCGCAGGGCCGCCATCACCGGATCCGGGTGGGCGTTTCGCGCGGAGCGGGTGGTGTCCAGTAGCGTTGCCGACCATGCGTCTCGTCATCGCCCGCTGCTCCGTCGACTACGCGGGCCGGCTCACCGCCCACCTCCCCCTCGCGCCCCGCCTCATCCTCGTGAAGGCGGACGGCAGTGTCTCGATCCACGCGGACGACCGGGCCTACAAGCCCCTCAACTGGATGTCGCCGCCCTGCACCCTGAAGGAGGGTTCCGGGGACGACGCGGGCGTCTGGACCGTCGTGAACAAGGCGGGCGAGAAGCTCATCATCACGATGGAGGAGATCCTGCACGACTCCTCGCACGAACTGGGCGTCGACCCGGGCCTCATCAAGGACGGCGTGGAAGCACACCTCCAGGAGCTCCTCGCCGACCGGATCGAGACACTTGGCGAGGGATACACCCTGATCCGCCGCGAGTACCCGACGGCGATCGGCCCCGTCGACATCCTCTGCCGGGACTCCGACGGCGCGACCGTGGCCGTGGAGATCAAACGCCGCGGCGAGATCGACGGCGTGGAGCAACTCACCCGGTACCTCGACCTGTTGAACCGCGACCCGCACCTGGCCCCGGTCAAGGGCGTGTTCGCCGCCCAGGAGATCAAGCCCCAGGCCCGCGTCCTCGCCACCGACCGCGGCATCGACTGCGCGGTCCTCGACTACGACGCGCTGCGCGGCATCGAGGACGACAAGCTCCGGCTGTTCTGAGCGGTACTCCGGCACCGCCTGGGATTCCGTTTCGTATACCGAAGCGCCCCGCCCATTCCCTCTGGGGAGTGGCGGGGCGCTCTCGTATGCCGGGCTGAGGCTGTTCCGGATACGGCGACGGGGATACGGCGACGCGGGGGCGGAGTCAGCTCACGCGGTGCTCTGCGAAGTGCTCGGCCCCGCCGTGCCCGAGGGGCCCGCCGCGCTGCTGCTCGCCGGGTCACCCGTGTCCGGGGCACTCTGAGACGGGTCCGGGTCCTGCGAGGTCTCCGGAGGCGTCGTCGGCGGCTCGGACGAGGTCGGAGGCTTCGAGGACGTGGGGGGCTTCGACGACGTGGGCGGCTTCGAGGAGGTCGGCGGCCCGGAGGTCGTCGGGTCGTCCGAGGCCGAATCGCTCGGGGACGGGGACTCGCTGCCGCTCGGCGACCCGGAGGGCGCGGAAGTCGACGGGTCGGCGGAGGTGGCGGGCGCCGACGGCACGGCCGAGCCGCTCGTGGCGTCCTCCTCCGGCTCGTCGGCGGGCATCCCCTCACCGTCGTCCGGCGCACCGGTGGTGTGCTCGGGGCGCACCGTCTCGGAGGACGGCTCGTTGTCGGAGAGCGCGCCGAGGGTCACCACCGTGCCGAGCACCGCGGCGAGCAGCGCCCCCGCTCCGGCCGCGACCAGGTTGCGCCGGGCACCCGTGACGGCGGCCCGGCGCGGGCTCTCCTCGTCCGCCACGGAGGCGGTGCGGGAGACGACGGTACGGGGCTCGTCCGGTACGGATCCGGGGCCGACCGGCACGGTGCGCACCCCGGCGGGCGGCGACACCGGCTCCTGGAGCGCGGGGCCGCCGGAGCGGTCCGTGACCAGGGCGAGGGCCCGGCGGCCCGCGACCGTACCGCGCTTGTCGGCGAGGGCGCCGCGCAGCCCGATGGACGCCTCCAGCTCGGTGCGGGCCAGGTCGAGCTGGTCGGCGAGGAGCGCGAGGATGCCCAACTCGTGGTGGAAGTACGCCTCTTCGGCGACCTCACCGGCGAGCCGCGCGGCCTCGAGACCGGTGCGCAGGGCGTGTTCCCAGGCCGCCCAGCCTAGGCCGGCGGCGAACGCGGGGGCGGCGGTCCTGGCGAGCAGTACGGCCGAGCCGAGGTGCCCGGACTCGGTGCCCGGCACGAGCGCGGTGAGGGCGGCGAGCAGCGCGTCGGCCTCGGCGGCGGCACGTTCGGCGGTGACCGAGGGGTGTCCGGCCCACCAGGCGTAGTGCTGGGCGGCGCTGTGCGCACGGGACTTGGCGCTCTCCGCGTACCCGGCGAGCTCCAGCTGGGTGAGGACGCCCGCGGCGAGGCGGTAGCGCGCTCCGGTCGGTGTGACGAGGCCGGCCCCGACGAGCTCGCCGAGCGCCGCGTCCGCGTGGGTGTCGCCGACGAGCGCGGGCAGATGCGCCTGGTGCGGGACCTCGCCGTCGAGGGCGACCGCGAACTCCAGGGTGGCGCGGGCGGACGCGCCGAGCCGGGAGGCGAGCAGGGCGGCGGGCGCGGCGGCCTCGGCGAGCGAGGGCAGCGGGACGCCGACCGGGGCCGTCTCGCCCTCAGCGGCGCCGAGTTCGTCGCGCTGCCGCAGCAGCGCACCGGCCTGGACGAAGCGCAGCGGCAGCCCCTCGGACTCGAACCACAGGTCGCCGGCGAGCGCCTCCTCGTCGTCCTCCAGGGGGCGCCCGGTGACGAGTTCGAGGAGCTTGAGACCGGCGGCCCGGTCGATTCCGCCGAGGAAGACCTCTTCGAGCGGCGAGTCGGCGAGCGGCGCGGGGACGTCCGGGGTGGCGGAGAGCAGGAAGGCGCACTCGGGGGTGGCGGCGAGCAGCTCCTCAAGCGCGGCGCCGCCGAACTCCAGGTCGTCGAGGACGACGACGGCGCCGATCTCGCGGACGAGTTCACGCAGCCGGTCCTGCTCGGGCCGGTGCCCCGGCGCCTCGTACACCGCGGCGTACAGGTCGAAGATCAGCGCGTCGGCGGTGCGCCGGTGGCCGGAGAGCCGGATCACACCGTCGGGTGCGAGGTCGGCGCAGTCATCGGCTACGGCGTCGAGCAGTGCGGTACGGCCGGATCCCGCCGGTCCGGTGAGGCGTACGGAGCGGCCGCGGGCGAGCAGCCGGACGAGCCGCTCACGTTCCTCCTCGCGCTCCAGGAGCGGCGGGCGTGGTCCGGCGGGTCCAGGCGGCACCGGGGGCGCGGTGCGGGCGCGGCGCGCGGCGCGTTCGCCCGCTCCGTACCGCCGGGGCCGGGGCGGCTGCTCGCCGGGCGGGCACGGCTCGATCTCGCTGCCGTCGACGGGGTTGACGGTGAGCAGGTAGTCCCCGGAGGTCAGCCGGGCGGTGCGGACGGGTGCCGGGCTGCCGAACTCGGGGCTGGCGGAGTAGCCGCGGCTCGCGGAGTTCGGCGCGGGGTCACGGTGCGGCCTCGACGGCTGCGCGCCGTCCACGGCGTCAGCGCCCCGGCCGTCCGGATGCGGCTCGTCCCGGCCCTGGTCGTGTGGTCCGTGGTGCGTCGGGTCCATGGTCAAAGCCCCCCAAAAGCGTCGTATGCAGTGGCTGGCCCGGCCTTTCGCATACGGCTCTGTCGCTTCTGGTCCGGAACTCACGGGATCGGTGAGCGACCGAACCCTAGACCGTGACTCGGCGGCGCGGAACACCGGGGCGGTGGGCCGACCGGGACGTCACGGTCTTGCGCGGAATGCGCGGGTGGCGCCCTTTGTGCGGGAGATCCCGTTTTACAAGACGTACGTGTGCCGACGGGGAGTGCGCGCCGTCACGCGGTGCGCGTACCGCTGCAACGGGCGGACGGGACCTGCCCCCTTGGCGCCCTACAGCGGGTGGGCGCCGATGCCGCCCTCGATGGCCAGAATGCGGTGCAGCCGGGTGGCGACGAGCAGCCGCTGCATCTGCGGCGGGACGTTGCGCAGGACCAGGCGGCGGCCGCAGCGGCCGGCCTGGCGGTGGGCGCCCATGATGACGCCGAGTCCGGTGGCGTCGAGGGCGGCGAGGTCACCGAGGTCGAGCACGAGGTCGCCCGCACCCTCATCGAGGGCCGAATGCAAGGCAGTTCGGGCGTCCGCCGCGCTTCGGACGTCGAGGCTGCCCCCGACGGTCAGCTCGGCGTGGTCGCCCCTGATGTGCATATGCGCTCCCCGAGAGTGCTGTGGCGTCGTCGTCGCCACCGTCGTCACGTACGTCCCAACTGTGGTCTCACTGAACTGACTGGCTCACGGACGCAGAAGTTGCCGTCCGTGAGCGAACCGATACCCAATTCACCCCTGAGAGGGACCCGGCCGGGTCACGTACGGGTCGGCGTACGGATGTCCGGCCGGGGTACCGCGGTTCAGTGCTGGTAGAACCCCTGGCCGCTCTTGCGGCCGATGTCGCCGGCGTCGACCATGCGGCGCATCAGCTCCGGCGGCGCGAACTTCTCGTCCTGGGATTCCGTGTAGATGTTGCTGGTCGCGTGCAGCAGGATGTCGACCCCGGTCAGGTCGGCGGTGGCCAGCGGGCCCATCGCGTGGCCGAAGCCCAGCTTGCAGGCGATGTCGATGTCCTCGGCGGTGGCGACGCCCGACTCGTAGAGCTTGGCGGCCTCCACCACGAGGGCCGAGATCAGCCTAGTGGTCACGAAGCCCGCGACGTCGCGGTTGACGACGATGCAGGTCTTGCCGACCGACTCGGCGAACTCCCTTGTGGTGGCGAGGGTTTCGTCACTGGTCTTGTAGCCGCGGACCAGTTCGCAGAGCTGCATCATCGGCACCGGCGAGAAGAAGTGCGCGCCCACGACCCGCTCCGGACGCTCCGTCACGGCCGCGATCTTGGTGATCGGGATGGCGGAGGTGTTGGAGGCGAGCACCGCGTCGTCGCGCACCAGCTTGTCGAGCGCACGGAAGATCTCGTGCTTGACCTCGAGCTTCTCGAAGACGGCCTCGACCACGATGTCCGCGTCGGCGGCGCCGTCCAGGTCGGTCGTGGTGGTGATCCGGCCGAGCGCGGCCTCCGCGTCCTCGGCGGTCAGCTTGCCCTTGCTGACGAACTTCTCGTACGAGGCCTTGATGCCGTCGGTGCCACGGGTCAGGGCCGCGTCGGTGACATCACGCAGGACCACGTCCCAGCCGGCCTGCGCGGAGACCTGGGCGATGCCCGATCCCATGAGTCCGGCTCCGACGACGGCGAGCTTCCGTGCCACTGTGCGTTCCCCTTCAGCAGGTGCGGTCTTACCCACGGTTCACATACAACTCTCCGGCGGAGACTAGCGGGCGTGAGGCCCCGGTGGAGCGCATCGAGATGCGCGTCACGTCTCATCTGACGGACATCACACGCAATGGCTCGATCAGCCTGTCCGCACCGCGTAGTTGAGGACCTTTTCGCTCAGAAGGTCCTCCATCTCGTCGATCAGGACGAGTACCTCCCGGGACACCTCGGCGGGTTTGCCCCCGTCGACCATGCGCCGCCCGATGACGCCCATCACGGTCTGGTGCAGCCAGGCGAGCTGCCCGGCGACGAGGGTGGGCATCGGGTCGCCGTCGGCCGCCCCCGCCTCGGCGCGCAGCGTCGTCTCCAGGTCCTCCAGGACCGCCTGCTGCAGACCGAAGAGGCGGGCCCTGAGGGTGGGGGCCTCGCGGATGACCTTCATGAACTTCTCGTACCCGTCCATCAGGCCGACCCGGGGCGAGACCGCCTCGACCTCGGAGCGCAGCTCGCGCACGACGGCCTCGGCCGCGGACTCCCCCGCACGCCGGCCGCGCACCCAGCGGGACATCCGGTCGACGACACCGTCCATGCGGTCGAGGTAGAGGTCCTCCTTGGCCGCGAAGTAGTTGTAGACCGTGTTGACGGAGACGTCGGCGGCCTCCGCGATCTCGGCGACGGTCACCGCGTCGAAGCCGCGCTCCAGGAACAGGCCCGTGGCCACGTCCGAGATGTGCTGCCTGGTCTGGCGCTTCTTCCGCTCCCTGAGCCCCTCTGCCATGCCCCTCATCGTAGGCCTTGCTGCGTCCACTTAAAATTTGGAGTCATTGCAAAATTGGGGTGGCTCTGTTTTTCTTGGCGCATGGCAATCATCAGCACCGCCGGCCTGGCCCGGACCTTCACGACCAAGCGGGGCACCGTCGAGGCGGTCCGCGGCATCGACCTGACCGTCGAGCCCGGCGAGATCCTCGGCTTCCTCGGCCCCAACGGCGCCGGCAAGACCACCACCCTGCGGATGCTCACCACGCTGCTCCCGCCCACCGGCGGCGCCGCCACGGTGGCCGGTCACGACCTGGCCCGTGACCCCGCCGGCGTCCGCCGCCGCATCGGGTACGTGGCGCAGTCCGGCGGCGTCGACCCGAACGTCTCCGTGCGCGAGGAACTCGTCACCCAGGCCCGCCTCTACCGCCTCGGCAAGACCGAAGCGGCCGCGCGCGCCGAGGAGTTGGCCCGCGACCTGGACCTCACCGGGCTGCTCGACCGCAAGTGCGCGGCGCTCTCCGGCGGACAGCGGCGGCGCCTCGACATCGCGATGGCGCTCACCCACCGCCCCGAGGTGCTGTTCCTCGACGAGCCCACCACCGGACTCGACCCGGCCGGCCGCGCCGACCTGTGGGACCTGGTGCGCCGGCTGCGGGACGCGTACGGCACGACGGTCTTCCTGACCACCCACTACCTCGACGAGGCGGACGCGCTCGCCGACCGCCTGGTGATCGTCGACCGGGGCGTGGTCGTCGCGGAGGGCACACCGGGCGCGCTCAAGCTCCGGCACGGCGGCTCGCCGGACGCCACGCTCCAGGACACGTTCCTGGCGATCACCGGCCGCACCCCGGCCGCTCCCGCAGACCCGGCGCCGGTCGCCGTCTGAGACCCGGTCCCCTGCCCGTACGTACGGAGAATCCCTTGCTGCTGCACGACACCGCGATCATCTTCGGGCGATACGCCCGCCAGACCCTCGCGTCGAAGTTCCAGATCCTCTTCGGCGTCCTGATGCCGCTGCTGTACCTGCTGTTCTTCGGGCCGCTGCTCACCGACCTGCCGCTGTCCTCGTCGGCCGGCTCCTGGCAGGTCCTGGTGCCCGGACTGCTGCTCCAACTCGGCCTGTTCGGCGCCTCGTTCGCCGGGTTCGGGATCATCGTGGAGAAGAACCTCGGGGTGATCGAGCGGATGCGGGCCACGCCGGTCAGCCGGCTCGCGCTGCTGCTCGGCCGGGTGCTGCGGGACGCGCTCCTCCTCGCGTTCCAGGCGGTGCTGCTCGTCCTCACCGCGTATGTGATGGGCCTGCGCGCTCCGCTCGTGGGCATCCTCATCGGCTTCGCCTTCGTCGGCCTGCTGTCGGTCTCGCTGGCCTCGCTGTCGTACGCCCTGGCCCTGACCGTGCGCACGCCGCAGGAGTTCGGCCCGGTCGTCAACGCGGTCACCCTGCCCGCGATGCTGCTCTCCGGCCTGATGCTGCCGATGACGCTCGGCCCCGCCTGGCTCGACGTCCTCTCGCACTTCGTGCCGCTGCGCTATCTCGTGGACGCGGTGCGGGCGGCGTACGTCGGCGACTACGCGAGCACCCCGATGCTGTACGGCGTCCTCGCGGCGCTCGCCCTGTGCGCGGTGTCCGTGACGCTCGGCACACGCCAGTTCCGCAGGGCCGGTGCCTGAACTCCCCGGAGTAACCTCGGCGGCATGGTCATTCTGTCGCGCATCTACACCCGCACCGGGGACAACGGCACCACCGCACTCGGCGACATGAGCCGCGCCCCCAAGACCGATCTGCGGATCGCGGCGTACGCGGACGCCAACGAGGCCAACGCCGCGCTCGGCACCGCCGTCGCGCTCGGCGGGCTCCCGGAGGATGTCGTCAAGGTCATCAGGCGGGTCCAGAACGACCTGTTCGACGTGGGCGCCGACCTCTCCACCCCGGTCGTGGAGAACCCCGAGTACCCGCCGCTGCGGGTCGAGCAGTCCTACGTCGACAAGCTGGAGGCGGACTGCGACCACTTCAACGAGCAGCTGGAGAAGCTCCGTTCGTTCATCCTGCCCGGCGGCACGCCCGGCGCGGCCCTGCTGCACCAGGCGTGCACGGTCGTGCGGCGGGCGGAGCGGTCCACCTGGGCGGCGCTCGAGGAGCACGGCGAGTCGATGAACGCCCTGACGGCGACGTATCTGAACCGGCTCTCGGACCTGCTGTTCATCCTGGCCCGCAGCGCCAACAAGGAGCTCGGCGACGTGCTGTGGGTGCCGGGCGGAGAGCGGTAGCGCTCCGCTGGGGCCCACCTCAGGCGCCGGAAGGCGGGCTTCCGGTCGGCCGCGCGGCGAAGCGGCCGAAGCCGGCGGTGCGGGGCGCGAGGGCGAGTTCGCCCTCGCCGATCCCCTGCCGCACGCTCGCGAGCACGTCGTCGTCCGGCTCGCCGAACACCTCGAACCGCTCCACCCGGCAGTGCTCCATCACCTCCTGGATGTACGGGTCCGCGAGCTTCCAGTGCGCGCGCACCGCGTCCGAGTCCCGAAAGAGCTGAAAGCTGTGGCCGGTCATCCGCTGCTCGTCGACGAAGACCTGGACCATGAGCTGCGGCCCGTACTTCTCCGCGAACCCCACCGCCTTGGCGATGGCCTCCCGGAAGCCGTCCAGATGGCCGTCGGTGATCCGCATGGTGTTGTGGAAGATCAGAACGTTCTCGTCGTGGTTCGTCATGGGAAAAGCCTGTGACCTCAACCTCTCTTGAGGTCAAGTCCCGTTCCACGGTGGCCCGGTGGGGCCTTCTTCGGAAACAGCGTGTACGAACCGGCGATCACCACGTTGATGCCGATCACGAAAAGCATCCGCTGCTGCCACTGCTCCAGCGAACCGGTCTGCCCCGCCTCCCCCACGTACCAGATCGCGCCCTGCAGCAACGCCATCGCGATCACCGCGGCGAGCGCCCAGCGGGCCGCGAGTTTCCACTCGTGGAGCGCGCGCGGCATGCCGTACCTGGGCGTGCTGGGAGGCGGTCCGCCCGCGAAGCGGTGCGCGACGCGGACGTCGACCCAGCGGATCGTGTAGTGGCCGAGGGCGATCGAGTAGCCGATGTAGACCGCGGCGAGGCCGTGTTTCCAGTCCGGCTCGGCGCCGCCGCGCAGATCGATCGCCGTGACCACGAAAAGCACCACTTCGAGCAGCGGCTCACACAGCAGCACCGCGACGCTCGCGCGCGGCATCTTCGCCACGTACCGCAGGGCGAGACCCACGGCCAGCAGCACCCAGAATCCGACCTCACAGGCCACGATCAACCAGACGATCACGGGACTCTCCTCTCGACGCCCCTCAAGCCTCGCCCGCGTTCCGGCCCTGATCGTCGGCCGCGGTGACGACCTGCGCGTACATCGAAGGATGCAGTCGTACGTCGGTCCGTATACGGAGGCCACGGCGCCGCCCGCCGTGTTGGATAGGAGGGTGACTTCCGCGCGCCCGCCCCGCAGCACGGCCCCGCCG
>NZ_JAAAHS010000769.1 GCF_009908195.1 Streptomyces boluensis
GTGGTGGGCGGATGTGAGTTCGTGGACGGTGAAGCCCGCGGCTTGGATGAGGGCGGTGAGGGAGTCGGCCGTGCAGGGCGCGGGGACGTACGAGAAGTCGAAGAAGGGGACGGGGGCATCGCCGTCGGATTTGAGGTGCTGGACGCCTGCGAAGGAGAGGAAGCCGCCGGGGCGGAGTAGGTCGCGGGCCTTCCGCAGCCCCGTGATTACGCGTTCGGGCTCGCCCAGCAGGCTGAAGTGTGTGGTGGCGGCGTCGAACTCGCCCAGTTCCGCGGTCCGTTCGGCGGAGAGTGCGAACAGGTCGCGCTGGAGGAAGGTGGCACCGGGGACCTGGCGGGCGGCGAGTTCGACCATGACGCCGGAGACGTCGATGCCGGTGACGTCCAGGCCGGCCGCGCTGAGCTGCTCCGCTGTGGGCCTGCCGGTACCGGAACCGACGTCCAGGACGCGGGCGCCGGGCCCGAGGCGGGCGATGAGCGCGGCGCAGGCGTCCAGCTGGCCCTGGTTGTGGGCGAAAGCGTCGTCGTAGCGCTCGCCGATGCGGTCGAAGACGGATTCGGGGCTGATGTCGTACGGGGGAAGGTGCGCGGAAGCGGCCATGGAGTGCGACTCCTCGGGGTGGGCGGCGGATGCCGGTCGGGGGGTGAAGGTCAGAGTTCCACCGGGAGCGCCTTCGGGAGGCGCTTGATCATGCCCCAGCTCCAGAGCAACTCCGAGGCGGGGCAGGCCAGTACGAGCT
>NZ_JAAAHS010000770.1 GCF_009908195.1 Streptomyces boluensis
CCCACCCAGTGACCACCCTTGCCGAGTGACCACCCCTACCCACGGGCCCTGCACTCCCCACAGGCCCAGCACGCCCCACGGACCCGGCACACCCCACGGGCCCGGAGCCACCCGCCGAGACTCGGAGCCGCAGAGATGAACCGCAGTACGCCGCCGACGGTCCTGATCGTCCCTGGGCTGCGCGACCCCATGCCGGACCAGCACTGGCAGGAGATCCTCGCCGACCGCATCCCCAACACCCGTACCGTTCCGCCGCTGTCGCACGACAGGTTGAGCCGCGCCGCCCAGGTCGCCGCCCTCGACAGCGCGCTGGCGGGCATCACCGGGCCCGTGGTCATCGTCGCCCACAGCGCCGGGGTCCTGACCACCGTGCACTGGGCGCAGCGGCACCGGCGGCCGGTCGCGGGCGCCCTGCTCGCCACTCCGCCGGACTTCACGGCACCGCTCCCCGACGGCTATCCCAGCCTGGAGACGCTACGGGAGCACGGCTGGCTGCCGACGCCGCGCGCCCCCCTGCCCTTCCCGAGCATCGTCGCGGCGAGCACCAACGACCCGCTGGCCGCGTTCGACCGCGTCACCGGCCTGGCCCGGTCGTGGGGCAGCCGCGTGCAGGACCTCGGGCCCGTCGGCCACCTCAACCCCGGTGCGGGGTACGGCACTTGGCCGCGCGCGGAGCAACTCGTACGTGAGCTCAGCTGAGCCCCACGCACCGGTGCCCGG
>NZ_JAAAHS010000771.1 GCF_009908195.1 Streptomyces boluensis
GAAGGTGCGTGCGCGGCAGGGGCGCCGGGACCGGCGAACCAGCGGACCACACCCGTCGACGAAGTCCGCATCGCGCCGACGACTCGGGTGCCGGGGCGGGTCCCGATCCGTACGACGAGGAAGGCGACGAGCGCGCCGAAGATCAGACCGAACGCCACGTCGTGCGGGTAGTGCACGCCGACGAAGACGCGGGAGAACGCCATCAGCACCGCCATCGGCAGGGTCAGCCAGGCCAGCGAGCGCCAGGTGAGGACCAGGGCGACGGCCGCGGCGCCCGCGATCGTGGAGTGGTTGCTCGGGAAGGACCAGTCGCCCACCGGCGGACACTCCACGAGCGAGGCCGCGGCGCCCGCCACGGCCCGGCACGGACGTTCCTCGTCCACCAGCGACTTGAACACCTCGCTGCACACGTAAGCGACCGCAGTGCCGAGCGGCGCGAGCACGGCTATCGCGACCGCGCGGGACTCGCCCCGCCGGGCCCGCCACCAGGCGGCCGCGAAGAGCACACCGAAGAGGAGCAGGCCCGCCTCCGTCCATACCTCGGCGAGGTGTTGGAGCCAGGTCGGGGTGGACTGGGCGAAGCCGGTGATGTCGCGGTAGAGGTCGGAGGTGTCGACCGGGGTGTTCGGGTCCATGGCATCCATGGTCAGGGACGCCGCGGACCGCTCGTGACCCGAGGTGCCCCGGCTGCGGGCTGATGATCCGTAAAAGTCGGGGC
>NZ_JAAAHS010000772.1 GCF_009908195.1 Streptomyces boluensis
GGCCGGTGGCGGTCTGGGCGGCGGTGAGGCGGGGGGCCTCGACGCCCTCCTCGGCGACCCACATCACCTCGGGGGCCGACATGTCGAGGGCCGAGCCGAGGACGATGTTGTCCAGCCCTGTGATGATCGGCATGACCTCGTCCGCGGCGAAGCCCGCGTCCAGGAGCAGCCCGGCGACCCACTCGTACTGCTCGATGACGCGGGGCGCGCGGACCGGTGAGGTCATCAGGAGGGAGATCGCGCGCGGGTGGGCGGCGAAGGCGGCGCGGTAGGAGCGGGCCCAGCCCTCCAGGGCGGCGTCCCAGGGCCGCGCGTCGAGCAGGCTCGCGTCGAGGAGTTCGACGATGCGCTCACGCAGCAGCTCGACCACCCCAGCCCTGCCGTCCACATGGTGATACACCGACGCGGTCTGCACGCCGAGCCTGCGGGCGACCTCGGGGACGGTGAAGTCGCCCTTCTCGTCGACGAGTTCGAGTGCGGTCGCGCCGATGCGCGCCCGGTCGAGCAGGGCCTTCCGAGGCCGCCCCATGGTCATTCTCCCGTCGCGAGGTCTTCCCGAATGGTACGGCGGCCCTCTACATTGCCTAAACCGAAACGGTTTAGATTTACGCGCGGTTCCGCTGACGTCCCACCTCCGTACGCTCTCGGCCGCCGAAAAGCCCCGCCCCTCCCCACTC
>NZ_JAAAHS010000773.1 GCF_009908195.1 Streptomyces boluensis
CCACAAGAGAGGAAGCGTTCCGGCACCCGGGCCGGTGTGCACGAGATCACCCCCGAGGAGAGCGCCGCGACACCCGCCACACCGGATACCCCCTTCCCTTCTTCGAACATGCGTACGAAAATAGAGCCATGGCCACCTCCGATCGGCACGCCACCACCCTGGCCCTCGCCCACGCCCTGTCCGCCGCCGAGCGTGGGCTCGCCGTCATCCCGCTCTCCCGCACCAAACTCCCGGCCCTGCGCTCCCCGCACCGCGACGAACCGAACCCGCCCGCCTGCCACGGCGAATGCGGCGCCCCCGGCCACGGGGTGTACGACGCGACGACCGACCCGGCCCGCATCCGCGCCCTCTTCGCCGCCGCCCCCTGGGCCACCGGGTACGGCATCGCCTGCGGACTCGCCCCGCACCACCTCATCGGCGTCGACCTGGACACCAAGTCGGGCGCTGACACCTCGGCGACGCTGCGCGAACTCGCGCTGCGCCACCTCTTCACCATCCCGGACACGGTGGTCGTCCTCACCCCGAGCGGCGGCCGCCACCTCTGGCTCTCCGGCCCGCCCGACGTGGTCGTGCCCAACTCCGCGAGCCGACTCGCCCCCGGCATCGACATCCGGGGCGCGGGCGGCTACCTCGTCGGCCCCGGCTCCCGCACCGAGCACGGCGTGTACG
>NZ_JAAAHS010000774.1 GCF_009908195.1 Streptomyces boluensis
ACCCGGCCCGCCGCCATCGCCCTGCTCGCCATCAGCCCCCTCGCCCTCATGACCGCCTGCACCGAAAAGGCCGCCGACACGGGCAGCGACGCGAAATCGGGTGCCATCGCCGTACAGTCCACCGACGCCGCCTGCAAGCTCTCCAGAACATCAGCACCCGCCGGATCCATCGCCTTCGAGGTCAGCAACGAGGGCGGCAAAATCACCGAGTTCTACCTCTACGGCCCCGACGACAGGGTGGTCAGCGAGGTCGAGGGCATCGGGCCCGGCACGTCCCGCGCGATGACCGTGAAGGTCACCGAGCCCGGCGCGTACACCACCGCCTGCAAGCCGGGCATGGTCGGCGACGGCATCCGAGGCAAGTTCACGGTCACTGCGAAGAAGCACCACAACTGACCATCACGCGTGGGGATTTCAGGGCCAGTTCACGTGGGGGTGTAACGCTCCATTTCCATTCACCGCAGAACGGGATGCGGCTTTGATCCGTAGCGGCCGCACGTGGCGCAACCGGGGCCTTCTCCTGTGGGGGGTGGCGGCCCCGGTTGTGCACATTTCGCGACCGCGGGACGTAGGCGGTGTGCCGTTCTGCTCTGCATCCAGCCCACCCCGCCCCTTTGACCCGCCCGCGCCCGGAGGGGGATC
>NZ_JAAAHS010000775.1 GCF_009908195.1 Streptomyces boluensis
CCCCACCCCCCGCCTCACCGCTCGCCCCGGAGGCGGTCCGCGAAGGAGAGGAGGGCCGCGTACTGCTCGCCGAGGGCGGCCGAGGTGTGGCCGTCGGGGTCCTTGAAGTAGAAGCCCAACTCCGGGCGTGGGCCGGTGAGTCCGGTGTCGGCGGCGCGGGCGACGATGCGGGCGAGGTCGAGTACGAGTGGGGCGGCGAGTGCCGAGTCGCAGCCCTGCCAGATGGTCTGGAGCACCATGCGGGAGCCGAGGAAGCCGTCGAAGGCGATGTGGTCCCAGGCGGTCTTCCAGTCGCCGAGGGCGGGCACGTCGTCGATGTGGACCTCGCCTTCGGGTGCGGTGCCGAGGACGTCGGTGAGGACGCGTTCCTTGCCCGCGTTCTTGGCCGCGGCGGCGGCCGGGTCGGCGAGGGCGGCGCCGTCGCCGCCGCCGAGGAGGTTCGTGCCGGACCAGGCGCGGACGGCGAGGGCGCGCTGCAGGAACATCGGCGCGAGCACGGCGCGCAGCAGGGTCTGGCCGGTCTTGCCGTCGCGCCCGGCGTAGGGCAGGCCCGACGAGGCGGCGACAGGAGCGAGAGCGGGGTGGTGGAGTCCGGTGGAGGGGGTGAAGTTGACGTAGGGGCAGTC
>NZ_JAAAHS010000776.1 GCF_009908195.1 Streptomyces boluensis
GGCCTTGAGCAGGCCGGGGGTGGTCGGCAGGGCGGTGGTGCGCCACAGGTGTTCCGGCAGCGGCTGGGCCACGGCGAGCGGCATCCGCGCGGCCCAGCGGCGCAGTTGCCCGTACCAGCGGTCGCCCGCCGGGCCGGGACGCCACTGCGGGCCCATCGCGTCGCTCACCACGAGCGTGACCGTACGGCCGTCGGCGGGCGCGGGCGTGCCGTGGTGGTGGACGCGGCCGTCCGGGCCCGCCCGGTGCACGGTGACCGTGCGGAAGATGCCCGACTGGGCGACGGCCGCCCGCAGTTCACCGATCAGCGGGCGCCACACCGGCATCGTCGGGCCTGTGTCGTACACCAGGTTCAGGCGCAGCCAGCGCTCGGGCGCGGGGCGCAGCACCGGCAGCCACTGGTCCGGGCGGGCGCCCAGCTCGGCGATGCGGTGGGCGGTGGCCGCCTCGTCCAGGACGTGCCCGGCGGGCGCCGCCACCCGCCGCTTCAGCGGGCGCAGCGCGCGTTGCAGCGCCAGCGGGTGCCGGAGCATCGGCGGCGACGGTACGCGCAGGGTGCTGTGGCCGCCGCTGCCCGGAGCGCGGCGGGTGTCCGGGGGCGCGGGCAGGTGCAGGGGGACGCG
>NZ_JAAAHS010000777.1 GCF_009908195.1 Streptomyces boluensis
GACGTCGTCCAGGACGCGGGCCGTGGTCGGCACGTCGTAGTTGGAGTTGTCGATGATGGGCAGGCCCGAGCCGTACCACCCCGCCATCCGGCCGTGGATGCGGGCCACTTCCTCGTCGGTGAGGCGGCGGTTGCCGCTGCGCTGGTTGTTGCGCTCCAGGACGATCTCCAGGCCGGGCAGCAGCACGACCGGCAGCAGGCCGGGGCCCACATGCCGCTTCCAGCCGCCGAGGCCGACGACCGGGCGGTCCGGGAAGACCGCGTCGTCGAGGATGCAGGAGATGCCGTTCGCCAGGAAGTTACGGGCGGCGAAGCCGCAGGTGCGGCGGGCCAGGCGGTACTGCGCCTCCGAGTGGTCGTTCCACCCGGACTGCGGGTCGGCGAATCCGGAGCGGACCCATTCGCGTACGTCATCGAGGCTGATGTGGGCCGTGGGGACGCGGCGGTGCTCCGCCCAGTACTTGGCGACGGAGGTCTTGCCCGCGCCGGCCGGGCCGATGAGCAGCACGGCGAGGGTGGTCGCGCCGGTGTCGCCCTGCGTGGCGTCCGGCGGCGGGCTCGGTACGGCGACGGGGGCGCCGGACGGGAGCTGGATGTGGCCCGTGCTGTTCCTGT